>JAGWTE010000012.1 GCA_028869095.1 Burkholderiales bacterium | reverse complement strand
GAGGCAGGGCAGTGGCAGGTGGCCACGAGCTATCGCAATGTGGGCTCTGACGCGGTGCTGGATGCCTTCACGGACAGCGATCTGGGCTTGGGTGGCACCAATTTGAAGGGTTATACCCTGGGGGCCACTTACGGTCTGTTCCGCAACACAACCCTGGGTGCCCGCTACCTGTCTGCCAAGACCATCGATACCCCCTTGAACACGTCATACCCCGACGCGAAATACCAGGTCAACACATTGCAGGTGGATTTGAATGTGCGCTTCTGATCAATCTCGCCAACTCGCCATGTGGCGCCAACTGGGACTGGGCCTGAGCCTGGCTGTGGCCTGTGTCGCATCGACCCATGCGGCAGACCGTGAGCAGGAGCAGGTCAAGCGCCTGAAACTCCAAATGCGTCAGATCCAGCAGGAGCAGGCCGCGCAGGCAGAGGCGCAAGCCAAGGTTTCCGCTGACAAGGCTGCTTTGGAGCAGACCCTGAAGTCGGCCAAATCAGAAGCCAGCGCCACCAAGGCTGCGGCGGCCACCGCATCCAAGCGCGTGGCGGCCTTGAGCAGCGAGGTGCAGTCTCTGAAGGACGAGAAAGCATCCTTGACCGAGCAGCTGGCCCAGTTGCAAAAGCAGTTGGACGAGCAAAAGGCCGCATCGCAAAACCAGGCGGAACAAGCCCATACGCAATTGGCTGCACGCCAGGAGCAGATTGGCGTGCTGCAGACGCAGGCCAGCCAATGTCGACAAGACAATGCCGAGCTGTACAAGCTGGGCACCGACTTGCTGGCGCGGTATGAAAACAAAGGCTTGGGTGAAGTCCTGTATGCCCAAGAGCCTTTGGTTCAGATGGGGCGTGTCAAACTGGAAAACCTGGCATCCAACTACCGCGACAAGCTCGACGCCGCGCGCACGCAGCAGCCTTGATGGTGCGCCATCTGGCTTGACAATGTGAGCCAGAAGGAGCCCATCACATGGCAATCAAATTCAAATCCCAAGCCACCGGCGATCTGGTGATGGTGCAGGCCACTGCCCAGGCCGTGTTGGCCTTGCTGGGCAAATCGCCCGACGGCCCCGGCATCCTGGAGCCGGCCGACATGGCCGGTGCCTTGGCCGCGCTTCGCGGGGCCTCGGATGAGGCGCCCAAAACGGCGCCAAAAGAGCGCTCAAGCGACCCAGACCCAGACGACGACCGCATCGATCCGCCCTTCGCCGACGAGCCCGTCAGCCTGCGCAAACACGCCTACCCCTTGATCCTGATGATCGAGCGGGCGCAGGCTGCAGGCAAGCCCATCGTTTGGGGAGTCTGATACGCGGGTGGGGGATTGTGCAGCGCAGCATCTGTGCGGCATCATGTCAACATGCGTGACACCATCACCCGTCTCTTGGTCATTCGCCATGGCGAAACGGCCTGGAACCTGGAAACCCGTATCCAGGGGCAGATTGACATTCCCCTGAACGACCACGGGCGCTGGCAGGCCAACCGCCTGGCGCGGGCCCTGTCTGACGAAGGGGTGGATGCCCTGTATGCCAGCGATCTGAGTCGCGCGGCCGAAACGGCCGAGGCCGTGTCCCAAGAACTCGATTTGCCTTTGAACTTGGACCAAGGCTTGCGCGAGCGCCATTTCGGCCACCTCGAAGGTCTGACCCACGATGAGATCGTGTCGCAATGGCCGGACGACGCCAAACGCTGGCGTGGCCGCGATCCCAGTTACGGCCCGCAGGGCGGCGAGACCTTGGCCCAGTTTTACGACCGCTGCGTTGGCACCCTGAGCCGGCTGGCCAGTCGGCACCCGGGGCAGACCGTGGCCGTGGTGGCCCACGGCGGCGTGCTCGATTGCTTCTACCGCGCGGCCAATCGCGTGGAGTTGCATGAGCCCCGCGCCTGGAAGATCACCAACGCCAGCATCAACCGTTTGCTGTACTCGCCAGAGGGCTTCACCCTGGTGGCGTGGGCGGACAGTCGCCATCTGGAAGGCGACGACGATCTGGATGAATCGACCGACGGCGTCGTGGCCCCGGCCTGAACCCAATCACAACATTTTGCACAGCAAGGTTTTCCAAAAGCTTGTATAGTCAAACAAATTGTTGACTAGGCAAGTATTTCTGGAAGGTGAACCATGTTGCGTCATGTGGGATTGAGTGCGCTGTTGGTCTCGGTGCTGACCGCTTGTGGCCAAGGTGATGGGCAAACGGGGGCGGCGAACGCCAAGGCGGGGGCCTCTGCCATGCCGCCAGCCCAGGTGGGGGTGGTGACGGTCGCTTTGGAAAGCGTGCCGGTGATGACCGAGTTGCCCGGTCGCCTGGAGGCCGTGCGCACAGCGCAAGTGCGTGCCCGCGTGGCCGGCATCCTGCAAAAACGCCAGTTCAAGGAAGGCGCCGACGTCGAGGCCGGACAGTCCTTGTTCTTGATCGACGCCAGCACCTACAAGGCTGCGTTGGACAGCGCGCAAGCCACCCAAGCCAAGGCCGAGGCCAATCTGGCGCAGGCCAGCGCCCTGGTTGACCGTTACCAACCCCTGCAAGCCGCCAAGGCCATCAGCCCGCAAGAATTCTTGAACGCGCAAGTGGCCCAACGCCAGGCGCAAGCCGATGTGGCGGCGGCCAAGGCGGCCGTACAAACGGCGCGCATCAACCTGAGCTATGCCTCGGTGACGGCGCCCATCTCGGGCCGCATTGGCCGTGCCTTGGTGACCGAAGGGGCTTTGGTCGGGCAGGGTGAGGCCACACAGCTGGCCGTGATTCAGCAGGTCAACACCTTGTATGTGAACTTCACGCAGTCGGCCAGCGAGGTGCTCAAGTTGCAAAAGGCGATGGAGGCCGGCAGCCTCAAGAAGGCCGGCAAGCACGCTGCGGCTGTGCGCGTGGTGCTGGACGATGGCACCGAGTACCCCTTGCAAGGCAAGCTGCTGTTTTCTGATTTGAGTGTGGACCCCAGCTCGGGCCAAGTCGCCTTGCGCGCAGAGCTGCCCAATCCCCAAGGCCTGTTGCTGCCCGGCATGTATGTGCGCGTGCGCCTGGAGCAAGCCGAAGTGGACGGCGGCATGTTGTTGCCGCAACAAGCCGTGACCCGCAGCAGCCAGGGTGACACCGTGATGGTGGTGGACGCCGAGGGCAAGGTCTCGCCTCGTCCGGTCCAGTTGGGCGGTGCGCGTGGCAACCAATGGGTGGTGCTCGGTGGCTTGAAGGCCGGTGAGCAGGTGATGGTCGATGGCTTCCAGAAGATGATGAATCCGAAGGCCCCGGTCAAGGCCGTGCCTTGGACGCCGCCCCAAGCCTCTGCCCCCGTGATGGCGGCCTCCGCCGCATCGTCGGCCGCTTCACGCTGAAGGAGGCCCCGCCATGCCACGTTTCTTCATCGACAGGCCGATCTTTGCCTGGGTGATTGCGCTGTTCATCCTCGTCTTTGGCGGGGTGGCGATCACCAAGTTGCCCATTGCGCAGTACCCCACTGTGGCGCCGCCCTCGGTGGTGATCAGTGCCACCTATCCCGGCGCGTCGGCCAAGACGCTGGACGAAAGCGTCATCAGCGTCATTGAGCAAGAGCTCAACGGCTCGCCCGGCTTGGCCTACATGGAATCGGTCAGCCAGGCCAACGGCACCGGCACCATCACCGTCACCTTCGAGACGGGTACCAACATCGACTTGGCTCAGGTGGATGTGCAAAACCGCTTGTCGCGTGCGACCCCACGCCTGCCCGCTGCCGTGACGCAGCAAGGCGTGAAGGTGGACAAGTCGCGCAGCAACGTGCTCTTGTTCGTGATGCTGTCGTCAAGCAACCCACGTTACGACCCCGTGGTCTTGGGTGACTATGCCTCGCGCAATATCTTGCCCGAGCTGCAACGCGTGCCCGGCATCGGCCAGGTGCAGCTGTTCGGCACGGAAAAGGCCATGCGCATCTGGGTGGACCCGGCCAAACTGGTGTCCTATGGTTTGAGCCTGTCGGATGTCAATGCCGCCATCAAGGCGCAGAACGCCTTGGTGCCGGCCGGTGCCTTGGGTGATCGCCCCAACCTGATCGACCAGACCATGACGGCCACCGTGGTGGTCAATGGCCAGTTGGAGAGCGAGAAGCAGTTTGGCAACATCGTGCTGCGCGCCAAGACCGATGGCTCGACCGTGCGTTTGAAGGATGTGGCCCGCTTGGAGTTGGGGGCGCAAACCTACGGCACCTACGCCCGCCTCAACGGCAAGCCGGCCTTGGGCATGAGCGTGCAGTTGTCACCCACGGGCAATGCCTTGGAGTCTGCCAAGCTGGTCAAGGCACGCATGGCCGAGTTGAAGAAGTACTTCCCCCAAAGCGTGGAGTACTCCTTCCCCTATGACACCTCCGGGTTCATCGAGATCTCGATCAGCCAGGTGGTGGAAACCTTGGTCGAGGCGGTGGCGCTGGTCTTCCTGGTGATGTACCTGTTCCTGCAGAACTTCCGCTACACCTTGATCCCCACGCTGGTGGTGCCTGTGGCGCTCCTGGGCACCTTCGGTGTGATGTCGGTGGCCGGGTTCTCGATCAACGTGCTGACCATGTTCGGCATGGTGCTGGCCATCGGTATCTTGGTGGACGATGCCATCGTGGTGGTCGAGAACGTCGAGCGCTTGATGGCGCACGAAGGCTTGTCGCCCTACGAGGCGACCAAGAAGGCGATGAGCCAGATCAGTGGCGCCATCATCGGCATCACCGTGGTGCTGGTGTCGGTGTTCATCCCCATGGCCTTCTTCGCCGGCTCGGTGGGCAACATCTATCGCCAGTTCTCGCTGTCGATGGTGGCGTCCATGCTGTTCTCGGCCTTCCTGGCTTTGTCGTTGACGCCGGCCTTGTGCGCCACGCTGCTCAAGCCGGTGCCCGATGACCACCATGAAAAGGGCGGCTTCTTTGGCTGGTTCAACCGCTTCTTCACCTCGACCACGCATGGCTACGAAGGCTTCGCCGCCAAGCTGGTGCGACGTGGTGGCCGCGTGTTGATCGTCTACGCCTTGATCGTCGCTACAGTGGGCTGGTTGTATGTGCGCATGCCCTCGGCCTTCTTGCCCAACGAAGACCAGGGCAACCTGATCGTGAACGTGCAGTTGCCGCCAGGTGCCACCTCGCCGCGCACCGAGGCTGTGGTCTCGCAGGTGGAGGACTACTTCATCAAGCAACCCGAGGTCGAATCGGTCATCGGGGTGGTGGGCTTCAGCTTCTCGGGCTATGGCCAAAACGCGGCCCTGGGTTTCGTGACCTTGAAGGACTTTGACAAGCGCAAGGGCGAGGAGCATTCGTCCCAGGCGCTGGCCAAGCGGGCGTTCGGCGCCTTGATGGGCGTGCGCGATGCCTTCATCTACCCGCTCAACCCGCCCCCTATTCGCGAGTTGGGCAACGCCACCGGCTTTGCCTTGCGTCTGCAAGACCGTGGTGGGTTGGGGCATGCCGCTTTGCTGGCCGCACGCAATCAGCTCATGGGCATGGCGCGCGAAAGCAAGGTGGTGGCGGGCCTGCGTCCTGATGGCCTGGAAGATGCGCCGCAGTTGCAGTTGGACATCGACCGCGACAAGGCCTATGCCTTGGGCGTGAGCTTTGATGCCTTGAGCAACACGCTGTCCACCGCCCTGGGTTCGGCCTACATCAACGACTTCCCCAACCAAGCCCGTTTGCAACGCGTGGTGGTGCAGGCCGATGCCCAGGCGCGCATGCAGCCTGAGCAGATCTTGCAACTCAACGTGACCAACAACCAAGGCCAGAGCGTCCCGCTGTCGTCCTTTGTGAGCACGCGTTGGGTGACGGGGCAGATGCAGGCTGTGCGCTACAACGGCTACCCCGCCATGCGGATTGCCGGTGATGCGGCACCAGGCTTCAGTACCGGCCAGGCCATGGCCGAGATGGAAGCGCTGGCTGCCAAGTTGCCCGCTGGCATCGGTATTGAGTGGACCGGCTTGTCTCGTGAAGAGCAGTTGTCCGGCTCGCAAGCCACGACGCTGTTGGTCTTCTCCCTGCTCGCCGTGTTCTTGTGTCTGTCGGCGCTGTATGAAAGCTGGTCGATCCCGTTTGCGGTGATGCTGGTGGTGCCTTTGGGCGTGCTGGGCTCCTTGCTGGGTGCCAACCTGCGCGATCTGCCCAACGACGTGTTCTTCAAGGTCGGCCTGATCACCATCATTGGTCTGTCGGCCAAGAACGCGATCCTGATCATCGAGTTCGCCCGCGAGTTGCAAAGCAAGGGCATGAGCGTGTTGGACGCGACCTTGCAGGCCTGCCATCTGCGCTTCCGCCCGATCATCATGACCTCGGTGGCCTTCATCTTGGGCGTGCTGCCGCTGGTGGTGTCGACCGGGGCCGGCTCGTCCAGCCAACGTGCCATTGGCACGGGTGTGATGAGCGGCATGATCGCCGCCACCGTGTTGGCCGTGTTCTTTGTGCCTGTGTTCTTTGTGGTCGTGCGTCGCTTCTTCCCGGCTCGTCCCCCTCGTCATTCAATGGCGACCTCGACCGATGTGGAGACTTCTCATGAATAAGGGCACTTCTCAAGCGGTGCGCCTGTTGCGTCCAGCCATCTTGTTGGCGTCCCTGTTGACCGTGGCGGGATGCTCGATGGCGCCGGTCTACCAACGGCCCGAATTGCCCGTGCCGGCGCAGTGGTCGCCAGACCCGCAGTCGGCCGCATCGGGCCAAGCGGCGGATGCAAAGGCGGTCTCTGAACTGCCGTGGACCCGCTACTTCCCCGATGCCAAATTGCAGGGCTTGATCCGCCAGGCTTTGGACCACAACCGCGACCTGCGCGTGGCCCTCCTCAATGTGGACCAGTTGCGCGCGGCCTATCAAGTCCAGAACGCGGACCGCTTTCCCACGCTCAATGGCAGCGTCAGCGGCACGCGCGGTCCATCCAGCGCCTCGCCGTATCCCTTGACGACCTCGGTCACCGGTGGTGTCACGGTGGCCGCGTATGAGTTGGACCTGTTTGGCCGCGTCAAGTCATTGAGCGACGCGGCATCGGCCCAGGTGCTGGCCTCGGAAGAGGCGCGCAAGGCTGCACACATCAGCCTGGTGGCCGCCGTGGCCAATGCCTATTACGCCTTGTGGGCAGACCGTTGGCAACTGGCCTTGAGCGAACAGACGCTGCAGACCCGTCAAGAGGGCATGAAGCTGTTGCAACTCAAGTTTGACAACGGCGTGCTCAATGAACTGGACCTGCGCTCAGCGCAATCGTCGGTTGAGGCGGCGCGTGTGACACGCGCCCAGGCGCAACGCCAATGGGCGCAAGACCTCAGTGCCTTGACGCTGTTGGTGGGGCAAGCTGTGCCGGCAGACCAGTTGCCACCCGTGCCGGTGCTGGATGCGCAGACCTTGGGGCGAAGCGCAGACAGCCGCGCGGCCGAGCAGGCGGTGTTGGCGACCTTGTGGCCAGGGCTGAGCGAGTTGCCGGTGGGGGTGTCGTCCGACGTGCTGCTGCAGCGCCCTGACATTGCCCAGGCCGAACAGCAATTGATCGCTGCCAACGCCAACATCGGTGCCGCACGCGCCGCACGTTTTCCGCGCATCAGCCTGACAGCCAGCGCGGGCCGGGTCAGCGATTCGCTGTCGGGCTTGTTTGACGACGGTCGCAGCGCCTGGACCTTCTCGCCTTCGGTGACGGTGCCCATCTTTGATGCGGGCCGGGCCAAGGCGGGTGTGGACGCGGCCTTTGTCAAACGCGACATCGCCGTTGCGCAGTACGACAAGGCCGTGCAAACCGCTTTCAAAGAAGTGGCGGATGCCTTGGTCGCCCGTCGCACCTATGCCGATCAGGCGGAGGCGCAACTGGCCCAGGCTCAGGCTGAAGCGGCCCGACTGCGCCTGGCCACGCTGCGATACGACTCGGGCGTAGCCAGCCAGTTGGACTTGCTCGACGCGCAACGCAGCTTGTTCGCGGCTCAGCAGGCCTCGATCGCCGCGCAGTTGGCGCGTCAGCAAGCGCACATCAGTGTTTACAAAGCCCTGGGTGGTGGCTGGGTCGAGTCTGCGGACGCCCCCGACCGTCGTGTCAAGGTCAACGACCCCAGTCCATCGGACCCAGTATCGCGATAATCACGGGTGTGAACACCACCGCACCTTTGACCTTTCGCGAGCGCTGGTCGCTCTACCTGGACCTGATCCGCTGGAACCGGCCCCAGGGCTGGCTCTTGCTGCTGTGGCCCACGCTGTGCGCGTTGTGGCTGGCGGCGGGAGGCTTTCCGGGCTGGCACTTGCTGCTGGTCTTCACCCTGGGCACGATCTTGATGCGCAGCGCGGGCTGCGCCGTCAACGATGTGGCCGATCAGGACTTTGATCGTCATGTGCAGCGCACCGCGCAACGTCCCATCACCAGTGGCAAGCTGTCGGCCAAAGAGGCCTTGATGGTCGGGGCCGTGCTGGCCCTGATCTCGTTTGCCTTGGTCTTGACCATCAACCCCTACACGATTGGCCTGTCCTTCGGGGCGCTGGCGGTCACCATCGTCTACCCGTTCACCAAGCGCTTCTTTGCGATGCCGCAGGCGGTGCTGGGCGTGGCCTTCAGCTTTGGCATTCCCATGGCGTTTACCGCCATCCAGAACCAGATCCCGCCCGTGGTGTGGTGGCTGATGGTGGGCAACCTGGGCTGGGTGCTGGCCTATGACACCGAATACGCCATGGTCGACCGCAATGACGACCTCAAGCTGGGCATGCGCACCTCGGCGATCACGCTGGGGCGATTCGATGTGATCGGCGTGATGGCGTTTTATGCCCTGTGCATTGGGTGCTGGGCCATGGTCGGGTATCTGGCTGGACGCGGTGGGGTCTATCAGCTGTCACTGGCGCTGGCCGCTGGGCAGGCCCTGTATCACGGCTGGCTCATCAAGGGCCGTGAGCGCGAGGCCTGCTTCAAAGCTTTCCGTTTGAACCACTGGCTGGGCTTGACGGTCTGGCTGGGGTTGGTGGCCGACACCTTGGTGTCGGCCTGATTGAGTCGCGCCAGTTAGGGCGTTCAGTTGGCGCTCAGTTGGGTGCTCCGTTGGCCACTCAGCGGCCGAACTCGTCGCCCAACTCAGCCGCGCGCTGTTGCGCGGCTCGCATGGCGGCGATGAACGCGGCTTTGACGCCGGCACCTTCCATGCTGGTCAGCGCCGCATAGGTGGTGCCGCCCTTGGACGTCACCCGCTCACGCAGCACAGCCGGGCTGTCACTCGATTGCGTGGCCAGCGTGGTGGCGCCGCCAAACGTGGCCAAGGCCAATACGCGACCTTGCTCGGCGCTCAAGCCCATGTCTTGCGCGGCTTGCATCATCGATTCGACGAAATAAAACACATAAGCCGGACCAGACCCAGACAAAGCGGTCACCGCATCCAGATCGGTTTCTTGCTTGACCCACATCGATTGGCCGGTCGGCTCCACCATGTGTTCAATGGCCGCACGTTCATCCGCGCTCACTTCGGGGCGGGCAAACAGGCCGGTCATGCCTTGTCCGACCAGAGCGGGCGTGTTGGGCATGGCGCGCACGATGCGAGGGGTGCCCAGCAGGCGGGCGATGTCGTCGGTGCGCAGGCCAGCCATCACGCTGTAGTGCAGCGCCTGACCCGTTAGCGGGGCGTAAGTCTGCGCGGCGTCCTTGAACTGTTGGGGCTTGACGGCCCACACCACGGTTTGCGCAGCACGCAGGGCGTCGTCAGGGCCGGCGGCCGTTTGCACACCCAAGGTCGTAGTCAGACGCTGGCGTTGCTCGGGCACCGGGTCAATGACCAGGATGGAGTCGGGTGTTCGGCCTTGCCGCAGCAGGCCACCAATGATGGCGGTGGCCATGTTGCCGCCGCCAATGAATGCGATGTGGATCGGGGTAGTCATGGGCGTGATGATGCCGCAGATCAGCGGTGTCCAAAAATCGCAGTGCCAATGCGGACCATCGTGGCGCCTTCCTGCACGGCCGCTTCCAGGTCGTTGCTCATGCCCATCGACAGGGTGTCCACGTCCAGGCCATGCTGGCGCCAGTGGTCAAAATGAACGCGTACTTGCTTCAGCGCTTCATGTTGCACAGCCGGGTCGGGGCTGGGGGCGGGCAGGGCCATGATGCCGCGCAATTTGAGGCGCGGCAGTTGCGCCACGGCCTGGGCCAGCGCCAGGGCCTCGGCCGGCGCGCAGCCGCTTTTGCTGTCCTCGCCACTGGTGTTGACCTGCACGCACACCTGCAAGGGGGGCAGGTGAACGGGGCGTTGTTCACTCAGGCGTTGGGCAATTTTCAGTCGGTCGACTGTATGAACCCAATCAAAGGCCTCGGCCACGGGCCGGGTTTTGTTGCTTTGCAGCGGGCCAATCAAATGCCATTGAATTTGATCGCGAATATCTGACAACGCAGAGATCTTGTCCAAGGCCTCTTGAACGTAGTTTTCTCCAAACAGTTTTTGACCCGCGTTGAATGCATCACGCACATTTTCGGCCGGGAATGTTTTGCTGACGGCCAGCAGCGTCACACTGGCTGGTGGGCGCTGAACGGTCAAACAAGCCTGGGAAATACGGCTTCTCACTACTTCTAGGTTGTTTGCGATCGTCGCCATAATGGTCCGTCAAGGATTTCTATCCAAATATCATCCATGGATATCACCCAACTGCTTGCGTTCTCGGTCAAAAACAAGGCATCTGACTTGCACTTGTCGGCAGGCCTGCCACCCATGATCCGCGTACACGGGGATGTCCGACGCATCAACGTCGACGCCTTGGACCACAAACAGGTCCACGACATGGTGTACGACATCATGAACGACTCCCAGCGCAAGCATTATGAAGAAACGCTGGAGTGCGACTTCTCGTTTGAGATTCAAGGACTGGCCCGTTTCCGGGTCAACGCCTTCAACCAGAACCGGGGTGCTGGCGCCGTGTTCCGGACCATTCCGTCCAAGATCCTGACGCTGGAGCAGCTCAATGCGCCCAAGGTCTTCCAGGACTTGGCCTTGAAGCCTCGCGGCTTGGTGCTGGTCACCGGCCCCACTGGCTCCGGTAAATCGACCACCCTGGCCGGCATGGTCAACCACCTCAATGAGACCGAATACGGTCACATCCTGACGGTGGAAGACCCCATCGAATTTGTGCACGAGTCCAAAAAGTGTCTGATCAACCAGCGCGAAGTCGGTCCGCACACCATGAGCTTTGCCAACGCCTTGCGCTCGGCACTGCGCGAAGACCCGGACGCGATCCTGGTGGGCGAAATGCGTGACCTGGAAACCATCCGCCTGGCCCTGACCGCAGCTGAAACGGGTCACTTGGTGTTCGGCACCTTGCACACCTCCAGCGCCGCCAAGACCATCGACCGGGTGGTCGACGTCTTCCCCGCTGCTGAAAAAGACATGGTCCGCGCCATGTTGTCCGAATCCCTGCAGGCCGTGATCTCGCAAACCTTGTGCAAGACCAAGGACGGATCGGGCCGGGTGGCTGCGCACGAAATCATGATCGGCACGGCCGCCATCCGTAACCTGATCCGCGAAAACAAGATCGCCCAGATGTACTCGGCCATCCAGACCGGCAATGCCATGGGCATGCAGACCCTGGACCAGAACCTGGCCGATCTGGTGCGCCGCAACGTGGTTTCGCCGGCTGAGGCCCGTTCCAAAGCCAAGTTCCCTGAAAACTTCCCGGGTTGATATGAAACGACTGCTGGATCGATTCGTTTCGGGCGCCTCATCAGCGTCGCACACCAAGCCTGGTGATCTGGGTGCGAGCAAGCCTCGCCCGCCACAGGCTGACGACGAAGGCTTTTTTGCGACGCAGTTCCTGGAGCGGCCGGAGCACATCCGATCCACTTCGGCCTGGACGGCCCGCGCTTTGGCTGTGGGGGCTCATGCGCTGGACCCGCTGCAAGGCCTGGAGTTGCTGCTCAAAGCTTGGGGCAGCGATGCCTTGATGGCGTCCCTGAGCAATGACGACCGCCGCAAGCTGCTGGATCACCTGGACTTCATCTCGGTCCCGCCGGGGCGTGAGTTGATCGTGCAAGAAGAGAAGGGCGACTACGCCCTGATCGTGTTGGAAGGCCTGGTGGCTGTGGACCGTGTGCAGCCCACCGGTGCTCGCGCCCGTCTGGCCGAGGCCCGCGAAGGTGATGTCCTGGGCGAAATGTCTCTGCTGGACGCAGGGGCCCGCTTCGCCTCCTGCCTGACCTTGAGCCGCTGCTCCATCGCCGTGCTGACCAGCGGCGCTTTGGACGAATTGGCCATTGAAGAGCCTCGTCTGGGCATGGCCTTGATGGCGTCCACGGCGCGGCGTTTGTCCTTGCGCATGCGCCAACTCAGCGCCAGACTGGGTGCCCTGCTGACCGCAGGTTGAGCCAGTCCTTCTCGATCATCACAGACCACATTCACCAAGGGATCAGTCATGGAACGCGACCAGGCCGCCAAATTCATCAATGACTTGCTGAAGTTGCTGGTCGCTCGGGGTGGCTCCGACTTGTTCTTGACCGCCGACTTCCCGCCCGCCATCAAGGTGGACGGCAAGGTCACCAAGGTGTCTCCGCAGCCGCTGAACTCGCAGCACACGATCTCCTTGGCGCGCGCCATCATGAACGACAAGCAGGCGGCCGAGTTTGAGCGCACCAAAGAGTGCAACTTCGCCATCTCGCCCGGCGGCATCGGCCGTTTCCGGGTCAACGCCTTCGTGCAGCAGGGCTGCATCGGCATGGTGCTGCGGGTCATTCCCCAACAGCTGCCCACCGTGGATGGCATGGGCTTGCCCCAGATCCTCAAAGAAGTGGTCATGACCAAACGCGGTCTGATCATCCTGGTGGGGGCCACGGGCTCGGGCAAGTCGACCACGCTGGCCGCCATGGTGGACCACCGCAATGAAAACTCCTTCGGCCACATCATCACCATCGAAGACCCGGTCGAATTCGTGCACCCGCACAAGAACTGCATCGTCACCCAGCGCGAAGTCGGCATCGACACCGATGGCTGGGAGATGGCGCTCAAGAACACCCTGCGTCAAGCCCCTGATGTGATTCTGATGGGCGAAATCCGCGACCGCGAGACCATGGAGCACGCCGTGGCCTTTGCCGAAACCGGTCACTTGTGCCTGGCCACCTTGCACGCCAACAGCGCCAACCAGGCGCTAGACCGCATCATCAACTTCTTCCCCGAAGAGCGCCGCGCCCAATTGCTGATGGACTTGTCCCTCAACCTGCGCAGCCTGGTCTCGCAACGCCTGCTGCCGCGCCAGGAAGGCAAGGGCCGGGCCGCTGCGGTCGAGATCTTGCTCAACACCCCCTTGATCTCTGACTTGATCTTCAAGGGCGAAGTGGGCGAGATCAAAGAGATCATGAAGAAGTCGCGCGAACAAGGCATGCAAACCTTCGACCAGGCCTTGTTCGACCTGTACGAAGGCAACTACGTGACCTACGAAGACGCCTTGCGCAACGCCGACTCCATCAACGACCTGCGCCTGCAAATCAAGCTCAACAGCCAACGGGCTCGCAACCAAGACCTGTCAGCCGGGACGGAGCATTTCCAGATCGTCTGATCTGATACTCGATCTGACAAAATGGGCGGATGATCCCCGCCAAAACCTACGACCCCTCTCCCGCGCAACGCATCGCCTACATCGGCCTGGGCACCATGGGGGCACCCATGGCGGCCCACCTGATTCGCGCTGGGCACACCGTGACGGTCTACAACCGCACACGAGCCAAAGCCGATGCGTTTGTGGCGGAGCACGGTGGCATGGTCGCTGACACGCCCGCTCAAGCCGCACAAGGCGCCCACATCGTCATCACCTGCGTCGGCAACGACGACGATTTGCGTCAAGTCTGCGCCGGGCCACAAGGCGCCTTCCAGTCGATGGCCTCGGGTGCCGTCTTGGTCGATCACACAACGACCTCGGCGCAAGTCGCCCAAGAGTTGGCGCAGGCCGCCAGCCAGCGCGGCTTGGCCTTCATCGATGCGCCGGTTTCTGGTGGCAACCTGGGCGCCATCAACGGCGTGCTCACCGTCATGTGTGGTGGCGATCAGGACGTGTTTGATCAGGTCAAGCCCGTCCTCATGGCCTACTCGCGGGCCGTGACCCATCTGGGGGCGAGCGGCTCAGGCCAGTTGGCCAAGATGGTCAACCAGATCAGCGTGGCCGGTTTGCTGCAAGGCTTGGCCGAGGCCCTGGCCTTTGGGCAAAAAGCCGGGTTGGACATGCACCAGGTCCTGCAAGTCATCTCGCAAGGTGCGGCCTCCAGCTGGCAAATGCAAAACCGGGGCCCCACCATGGTCGACGACCAATTCGATTTTGGTTTTGCCGTCGATTGGATGCGCAAGGATTTGGGCCTGTGCATCGACGAGGCCAAGCGCGTGGGCGCTCGCCTGCCTGCCACGGCCTTGATCGACCAGTTCTACGCCGACGTACAAGCCCAAGGCGGTGGACGTTGGGACACGTCCAGCCTCATTCGCCGGCTCCGCTGAGCACGGCGAAGGTCACGCTCAGGGTTGGGCTGGTGGCAGCGGTTGCACCTGCACCGGATCCGCTGGCTGCAGTGGGGTGGTCGAGGCCGGTGTGCCTGCCCCACTTGACGTCGCCGGCGTTGTCGCGGTGTCCGATGAATTCACGGATGTCCCATTCAAGCGGGTTGGCGCTGGCAACTTGTTGGCCAGCTCGTCTTCCGTCAGGATCTGGAACACCTTCACCACACGGCGCACGCCCTTGATCGTGGCAATCAGTTCCGACGAGCGCTTGGCCTCACGCTCGGTCACCATGCCCATCAGGTAGACCTCGCCGCGTTCCACCACCACCTTGAAGGCATTGGAGATCAGATCCGGCGCATCCACCAAGGTGGCGCGCACCTTGGTCGACAGCACGATGTCATTGCCGCGAGTGGAGACAGACGAAGCCGGCATCACCGCAATCTCGTTGACCACGCTGCCATTGAGATTCTCGATGTTCTTCACCGCTTGTTCCGCCGCCGCGCGTTCGGCATCGGTGGGCACTTCACCGGTCAACAGCAACATGCGGTTGTAGGCATTGGCGTTCACGTGGCCTTTGTCGCTGACCACATCACGCAGGCGGTTGGACGCCTTGATCTCAATGGTCTGGTCTTCGACCTGCGCGCCCGAGGTCCGTCGGTCGGTTGCAAACAAGGCCCCGCCCGCAGCCGTTCCCAAGACCAGGGGTGCGCAGCCCGCCAGCGCACCCACCACCGTCAAGCCTGCAGCCCAGCGCGTTGCGGACTGAATCAAAGTGTGTTTCATCATGAGCCATGCTCTCCAAGCAAACAGGTGTCCACAGCCGCACACAAGCCATGCAGGCCCATCCAGGCCATGGCAAACAATTGAGCGGTCTGGCTGCCCGGCAGGGGCACCCACACATCGGTGTCACGCAACAAAGGGCCCACCACAGCGGCCGCTTCGCCCGTGAAGGCCACCAAAATCAAATCCAGATCGCGCGCCATCTCCGTGGCGGCGACCAAGTCGGGCGCCTCGGTCTCCAGCGAGAACACCACCCACACATCGCCCGGATGACCCAATGCCTGAATCTGTTGCACCAGGCTGGGCTGTTGCGCATGCGCGGGCTCTGACAAAGCCAGAGCAGACAAAGGTGGGCGCTCGCGCCCATGGCCCGTTACCAAAAGGGATGCAGTCTGTTGAGCCAGCCAGTTGGCTTGCGCATCGCCTGCGCACACCACCTTGCCACCCGTGGTGACCGCATGCACGATGGCCTGGGCTGCAAAATTCAATTGTTGTGCCAGCCGATCTGACGACTGATACAGCAGGTCGGCCATTTCCAGAAATGGCTGCTGCAAATAGGGCTGAAAAGACGCTTCCGACATGGCGCGGATGATAAGCCAAGGGCCCCTCAACTGGCGTCAAAGGCTGCAGGAATCCAAGTCAATTCGTTACCGTCCATGGCCACCACATCAAACCGGCAGGGTGGCCAGGGGTGGATCGACATCAAATAAGTCTGCGCCCCGCGAATGCAGCGCTGCTGCTTGCTTCGGCTGACGGACGCTGCCGCCCCGCCAAAATCGCGCTCGGCGCGCGAGCGCACTTCCACAAACACCAAGGTGCCATCCTGTGTGCGCATGATCAAATCGACTTCCGCGCCGCGTGCGCTCGGGCCCTTGGCCACCCGATAATTGCGCTCAACCAATGTCAGCCCCTGCGCGAGCAAATAAGCCAGCGCACGGTCCTCTGCCTCATCGCCCCGGGATTTTGTTGTGACCTTTGATGCCAAACCACTGCTCCAGGCAGCCACCCACGTCGCCGCCGGCCAGCAGTATCCCAAAGGCGCGCTCTACCTGGTGGCCTCGCCCATCGGCAATTTGGCGGACTTGACCTTGCGAGCCGTCCAGGTCTTGACCTTGGCGGACCTGGTGGCCTGCGAGGACACCCGCGTCACCGGGCGCCTGCTGTCGATGCTGGGCCTCGACAAAAAACTGGTGCCTCTGCACCAGCACAACGAAGTGGGGGGCGCCGCTTCCCTGATTGAAGCGATGCAAGGCGGGGCTCGCATCGCGTACCTGAGTGACGCCGGCACCCCTGCGGTGTCCGACCCCGGTGCCCACCTGGTGCGAGCCGCGCAAGCCGCTGGCCTGACCGTGGTGCCCATTCCCGGCGCCAGCAGCGTCACCACGGCCGTCAGTGCGGCGGGCGACGTCCATGCCCAAGGCTTCCGCTTTCTTGGCTTTTTGCCAGCCAAAGGCCAGGCGCGTGTTCAAGCCCTGCAAGAAAACCTGGCTCAGCCGGCCAGCCTGGTGTTGTTCGAGGCACCGCACCGGGTCGACGCCCTCGCCAAAGAACTGGCCGACCTCGTCCCCGACCGTCCCGTCACCATTTGCCGCGAGCTGACCAAACAATTCGAAGAAATCGCCACCGTCGCTGCCGCACGCTTCCCGGTCTGGTTGACCGAGCAGTCGCACCGCCAGCGGGGCGAATTTGTTCTCGTCGTCCACGCGCCCCCCGATGAGGATGCCCAAGCCGACCTGCCGGAAGCTGCCCAGGCCTTGCTGCGAGAGTTGACCCGTCTTCTGCCCATCAAGCAAGCCGCCGCCCTGGTGGCCGACGCCACAGGCCTCAACCGCAAGCAGCTTTATGAGGCCGCCCTGGCGTGGCGCAAGCACGACGATCTCGAAGATTGAGTCGCGGCATACCGCCTTTGACTAGAGGGGTGATCGCATCCCCCAATCTCCGAATGCGTGAACCCACTCCTACAATCAGTCCATGATCGCCGTCGAAGCCACCATCGCCCGCCTCCAAACCGCACGCGAACTCCTGCTCGCCCCCTACGGTTTGGACGAATCCACCCTGCTCAAGGCCCTCAAAGTCATCACCCAGCACCGGGTTGACGACGCGGACTTGTACTTCCAGTACACCCGCAGCGAGGGCTGGAGCCTGGAAGAGGGCATTGTCAAATCCGGCAGCTTCGGCATCGACCAAGGCGTGGGCGTGCGCGCCATCGCTGGCGAAAAGACAGCCTTCGCTTACTCGGATGACATCTCCGAAGCCGCCTTGCTGGACGCCGCCCGCACCGTGCGCACCATTGCCGCAGCAGGCCAAAGCCGCCGCATCAAGGTTGACGCCCACCGCGTGGCGGGCAGCCGCAGCCTCTACGCTGCCTTTGACCCCATCGCCTCCCTGGACAGCGCCGAGAAAGTCTCCCTGCTGGAAGACATCGAACGTCGCGCGCGCGCCAAAGACCCGCGCGTCTCCCAAGTCATGGCTGGACTGGGTTGTGAATACGACGTCGTCCTCATCGCCCGCGCCGACGGCACCTTGGCCGCAGACGTGCGCCCCCTGATTCGCCTGTCCTTGACCGTGATCGCCGAGCAAAACGGCCGCCGCGAAGTCGGCTCCAGCGGCGGCGGTGGTCGCTACAACCTGTCCTACTTCACCCCCGAGATCACCCAAAAATACGTCGATCAGGCCGTTCATGCCGCCCTGGTCAACCTCGAATCCCGTCCCGCTCCCGCTGGCGAGATGACCGTGGTTCTGGGCAACGGCTGGCCCGGCATCCTGTTGCACGAAGCGGTGGGCCATGGCCTGGAGGGCGATTTCAACCGCAAAGGCTCCAGCGTCTTCTCGGGCCGGGTCGGCCAGCAAGTTGCCGCCAAAGGCGTCACCGTCTTGGACGACGGCACCTTGCCAGACCGCCGCGGCTCGCTCAACGTCGACGACGAGGGCCACGCCACCCAGCGCACGGTTCTCATTGAGGACGGCATCCTGCGCGGCTACATGCAAGACGCCACCAATGCGCGCCTCATGAAAGTGCGTCCTACTGGCAACGGCCGTCGCGAAAGCTACGCCCACGTGCCCATGCCTCGCATGACCAACACCTACATGCTGGCTGGCGACAAAGACCCCCAAGAAATCATCGCTTCAATTGATCGGGGCCTGTATGCCGCCAACTTCGGTGGCGGCCAGGTGGACATCACCAGCGGCAAGTTCGTGTTCTCTGCCAGCGAGGCCTACTGGGTCGAAAACGGCAAGATCCAATATCCCGTCAAGGGGGCCACCCTGATCGGCAATGGTCCCGAAGCCATGACACGCGTCAGCATGATCGGCAACGACCTGGCGCTGGACAGCGGCGTGGGCACCTGCGGCAAGGACGGCCAGAGCGTTCCTGTCGGTGTGGGGCAGCCCACCTTGCGCATTGATGGACTCACCGTCGGTGGGACTGCCTGAAATAAATCCACTGATGTGTTGACATCGACCTGCGAAGTCGTGCATAATTCAAGGCTTCGCTGATCGATACTTTGTTTTCAGCCTAAACGCCCTCAGGTAGTGAGCTCTAGTGGTTCGCTGATTGCTGCGGCAGGTCACCAGAAAACAGAGAGTCCTTCAGATCCGCCCGTTCTACGGGCCCAAGACTGACCGTTCGTTGTTGTGCAGTGGTTGCGCAGCCGATCGGGCCAAGTTGGGGTAACCATGATCCAAATGCAATCGCGACTTGACGTCGCTGACAACACTGGTGCTAAGAGCGTCATGTGCATCAAGGTGCTCGGTGGCTCAAAGCGTCGTTACGCCGGTATCGGCGACATCATCAAGGTCAGCATCAAAGAAGCTGCACCTCGTGGCCGCGTCAAGAAGGGCGAGGTCTACAGCGCTGTGGTCGTTCGTACTGCCAAGGGTGTCCGTCGTCAAGATGGTTCTCTGGTCAAGTTCGACGGTAATGCCGCCGTGCTGCTCAACGCCAAGCTGGAGCCAATCGGCACCCGCATCTTCGGCCCAGTGACGCGTGAACTGCGTACTGAGCGCTTCATGAAGATTGTGTCGCTGGCTCCCGAGGTTCTGTAATCCCTCGGCGCAACGCAAAGGACAGCTCATGAACAAACTCAAGACAGGCGATCAGGTCATTGTTTTGACCGGTCGCGACAAAGGCAAGCGTGGCACTGTGTCCGCTCGCGTGGATGATTCCCATCTGTTGGTTGATGGTGTGAACGTTGCCAAAAAGCACGTCAAGCCTAACCCCCTGAAGGGCACCACCGGTGGCATCGTTGACAAGACCATGCCTATCCACCAGTCCAACGTGGCAATTTTCAACCCTGCTTCTGGCAAGGCTGACCGCGTCGGTATCAAGCTCCTGGCTGACGGCAAGAAAGTGCGTGTCTTCAAGTCCAGCGGCGAAGACATCAAGGCTTGACGAGGTAGCACATGGCTCAACAACAAGCTCGCCTGCAGC
The DNA here is from genome assembly GCA_028869095.1 of Burkholderiales bacterium. GTDB lineage: Bacteria > Pseudomonadota > Gammaproteobacteria > Burkholderiales > Burkholderiaceae_C > Aquabacterium. The sequence continues at coordinate 5,093 of JAGWTE010000012.1, read as the reverse complement.
AGTTTTATCGCGAAAAGGTCGTTCCTGATCTGATGGCCAAGTTTGGCTACAAGTCGATCATGGAAGTGCCTCGCCTGACCAAGATCACCTTGAACATGGGTGTTTCTGAAGCGGTGTCGGACAAGAAGGTCATGGATCACGCCGTTGGCGACCTGACAAAGATTGCTGGTCAAAAGCCTGTGATCACGATGTCTCGCAAGCCAATCGCTGGTTTCAAGATTCGCGAGAACATGCCTATTGGTTGCATGGTCACCCTGCGTGGTGCCACCATGTTTGAATTCCTGGACCGCTTCGTCACCATCTCGCTGCCTCGCGTGCGTGACTTCCGCGGTATCTCTGGTCGTTCTTTTGACGGTCGCGGCAACTACAACGTTGGCGTCAAAGAACAGATCATTTTCCCGGAAATCGAATACGACAAGATCGACGCCATCCGTGGTCTGAATATCAGCATCACGACAACGGCCAAGACCGACGACGAAGCGAAGGCTCTGCTGGCTGCTTTCAAGTTCCCGTTCAAGAACTGAGGTACATCGTGGCAAAAGTATCCCTGATGCAACGCGAAGAAAAGCGCGAAAAGCTGGTTGCCAAGTACGCCAAGAAGTACGCCGAACTGAAGGCCATCATTGATGATGCCAAGAAGTCCGACGAAGAGCGTTACGCTGCTCGTCTTGAGCTGCAAAAGCTGCCTCGCAATGCCAACCCGACCCGTCTGCGTGCTCGCTGCAATCTGACTGGTCGCCCACGTGGCACCTTCCGTCAGTTCGGTCTGGGTCGTTCCAAGATCCGTGAATTGGCTTTCGCTGGCGACATCCCTGGTGTCACCAAGGCGAGCTGGTAATCCCAGCAGGTCACGAATAGGAGTTATCCCATGAGCATGAGTGATCCCATCGCCGACATGCTGACACGCATTCGCAACGCGCAAATGGTCGCCAAGTCCAGCGTTTCGATGCCGTCGTCTAAGCTGAAAGTCGCGATTGCCCAGGTCCTGAAGGACGAAGGTTATATCGACGGTTTCGCCGTCGCTGGCGAGGCTGCAAAGCCAGCGCTGGAAATTTCGCTGAAGTACTACGCTGGTCGCCCAGTTATTGAGCGCATCGAGCGTGTCAGCCGCCCCGGTCTGCGCATCTACAAGGGTCGCCACGACATTCCTCAGGTCCAAAATGGCCTGGGTGTTGCTATCGTGACCACCCCTCAAGGTGTCATGACCGACCGCAAGGCTCGCGCTGCCGGCATCGGTGGCGAAGTGCTCTGCTACGTCGCCTAATAGAGGAGCATCGCAATGTCCCGCGTTGGAAAAATGCCGATCGCCGTCCCTCAAGGTGTGGACGTGAAGATCACTGCCGAAGCCATCACCGTCAAGGGTGGCCTCGGTGTCTTGAGTCTGCCTGCTAACAGCCTGGTTGTCGTGACGAACGACGCCGGTGTGTTGAAGGTGGCTCCTGCAAATGAATCCGTTGCTGCTAACGCCATGTCGGGCACCATCCGTGCGCTGCTGGCCAACAACATCAGCGGCGTCAGCAAGGGTTTTGAGAAGAAGCTGAGCCTGGTGGGTGTGGGTTTCCGTGCCCAAGCCTCCGGTCAAAAGCTGAACCTGCAAATCGGGTTCTCTCACCCTGTCGTGAAAGACATGCCTGCTGGCATCAAGGTTGAAACGCCTACGCCGACCGAAATCCTGATCAAGGGTTCTGATCGTCAAGTGGTGGGTCAGTTGGCTGCTGAAGTTCGCGCATTCCGTCCTCCTGAGCCCTACAAGGGTAAGGGCATCCGGTATGCCGACGAACGAGTGGTCATCAAAGAGACCAAGAAGAAGTAAGGAGCTGATTCATCATGTCAACAAGCAAGAAGGAACAGCGCCTGCGTCGCGCACGTCAAACCCGCGCACGTATTGCCCTGCAAGGCGCAGTGCGTTTGACGGTCTATCGTTCGAACCTGCATATCTACGCAAGCGTGATTTCTGGCGACGGCAGCAAAGTCCTGGCATCTGCCTCGACAGCCGAAAAAGAAGTCCGCGACCAGCTCAAGACGGCTGGTGGCAACGTCGCTGCAGCTACCCTGATCGGCACTCGCATTGCCGAGAAGGCCAAAGCAGCTGGCGTCGAGAAGGTCGCATTCGACCGCGCAGGCTGTGCATACCACGGTCGTATCAAGGCCTTGGCTGATGCCGCGCGTGAAGCCGGCCTTCAGTTCTAAGCCGCGTCTGCAACCGGAAGGAATTTCAAATGGCTAAGTTTCAACCCAAGGTAGCTGACGAAGGTCGCGACGACGGTCTGCGGGAAAAAATGATCCAAGTGAACCGCGTGACCAAAGTGGTCAAGGGCGGGCGGATCATGGGTTTCGCAGCCCTGACCGTAGTTGGTGACGGCGATGGCCGTGTTGGTATGGGCAAGGGTAAGGCGCGTGAAGTGCCTCTGGCTGTGCAAAAGGCCATGGACCAAGCTCGCCGCAACATGGTGAAGGTCTCTCTGAAGAACGGCTCCGTTCACCACAACATCCGTGGCGAACACGGCGCAGCCAAGGTGCTGTTGGCGCCAGCTCCCGCTGGTACCGGCATCATCGCGGGTGGCCCAATGCGTGCTGTCTTTGAAGTGATGGGCATCACCGACATCGTGGCCAAAAGCCTCGGTTCGAGCAACCCTTACAACATGGTTCGCGCCACGTTCGATGCCTTGAACAAGGCAACGACACCGGCCGAAGTCGCTGCCAAGCGCGGTCTGTCTGTTGAAGACATCTTCAACTGATCGCTGGAGAGCTGACATGAGCGAAAAGAAAACTGTCACCGTCAAGTTGGTTCAGAGCCCGATCGGCACCCGTGCCGATCACCGCGCCACCGTTCGTGGCCTGGGTCTGCGTCGCATGAACAGCACCGCTGTCTTGGAAGACACGCCAGCTGTTCGCGGCATGATCAACAAGGTCCGCTACATGGTTGCCGTGGTTTAAGCCACTGCATCTTTGAGGAATACCATGGAACTCAACACCATCAAGCCCTCCGAGGGCGCCAAGCACTCCAAGCGTCGCGTCGGCCGTGGCATTGGCTCGGGCCTGGGTAAAACCGCTGGTCGTGGCCACAAAGGTCAGAAGTCGCGTTCGGGTGGCTACCACAAGGTGGGTTTCGAAGGCGGTCAAATGCCTTTGCAACGCCGTCTGCCCAAGCGCGGTTTCAAGTCGCATCTGCTGAAGTTCAACGCTGAAATCACCTTGTCCGAGCTGCAAGCTCTGGGCGCTGCTGAGATCGACGTCTTGACGCTGAAGCAAGCTGGTTTGATCCCTCAAATCGCCAAGGTTGTGAAGGTCATCAAGTCGGGTGAACTGTCTGCGAAGGTTGTCCTCAAGGGCATCGGCGCAACGGCAGGCGCCAAGGCTGCGATCGAAGCCGCCGGTGGTTCGCTGGCTGAATAAGCTGTAGCAATCAAGACCGTACCGACTGAACAGGACTCAGAGCGTGGCGACTTCTCCCAATCAACTGGCTCAAAACGGCAAGTTTGGCGACCTCAAGCGTCGTTTGACTTTCCTGCTGTTGGCGCTGGTCGTGTACCGCATCGGGGCGCATATCCCCGTGCCAGGCATCGACCCATCGCAACTGCAGCAGCTGTTCAAAGGCCAGCAGGGCGGCATCCTGAGTTTGTTCAATATGTTCTCGGGTGGGGCATTGTCCCGCTTCACGGTTTTTGCTTTGGGCATCATGCCCTATATCTCGTCGTCCATCATCATGCAGATGATGGGCTACGTGATTCCCTCTCTCGAGGCCTTGAAAAAGGAAGGCGAGGCAGGGCGTCGTAAGACAACGCAATACACGCGTTATGCGACCGTTGGCCTGGCGGTTTTCCAGTCTTTCGGTATCGCGGTTGCCTTGGAAGGTACGGCCGGATTGGTGATCAATCCAGGTATGGGCTTCAAGTTGACAACGGTGATCAGCCTGACAGCAGGAACCATGTTCCTGATGTGGTTGGGTGAGCAGATCACCGAGCGTGGTCTGGGTAACGGTATTTCGATTTTGATTTTTGGTGGTATTGCTGCAGGTTTGCCCAATGCCATCGGTGGATTGTTCGAGCTGGTTCGCACCGGCGCCATGAGTATCCCTGCAGCCATTTTCATCGTGGCGCTGGTGGTTCTGGTGACCTACTTCGTGGTGTTCGTTGAGCGTGGCCAGCGCAAGATTTTGGTGAATTACGCCAAGCGTCAAGTCGGCAACCGTGTGTACGGTGGTCAGGCTTCGCACCTGCCCTTGAAGATCAACATGGCTGGTGTGATCCCTCCGATTTTCGCGTCGTCAATCATTTTGTTGCCGACCACGGCAGTGGGTTGGTTCGCAACGGGTGAAAGCATGCGTTGGCTGAAGGACATCGCTGGTATGTTGTCGCCAGGTCAGCCGATCTATGTGATTTTGTATTCTGTTGCGATTGTGTTCTTCTGCTTCTTCTACACGGCGCTGGTGTTCAACAGCCGTGAGACGTCGGAGAACCTGAAGAAGAGCGGGGCCTTCGTTCCGGGGATTCGTCCTGGTGATCAAACCGCTCGTTATATTGATAAAATCTTGGCCCGTTTGACTCTGGCTGGGGCTGTGTACATCACTGCGGTGTGTCTGCTGCCTGAGTTCCTGGTTTTGAAGTACAACGTGCCGTTCTATTTTGGTGGGACTTCGCTGCTGATCATCGTCGTTGTGACGATGGATTTCTGGGCGCAAGTGCAGTCCTACGTGATGTCTCAGCAATACGATTCTTTGCTGAAGAAGGCGAATTTTAAGGCAGGCTGAACACGGCAAGGTTGCCGGTGCATGGGTAAGGTATGGCGAAAGATGACGTCATTCAAATGCAGGGCGAGATTCTTGAGAATCTTCCTAACGCAACCTTTCGTGTGAAGCTTGAAAATGGGCATGTCGTTCTAGGACACATCTCCGGCAAGATGCGGATGCACTACATCCGCATTCTTCCCGGTGACAAAGTGACCGTAGAGCTGACGCCTTACGATTTGAGTCGTGCTCGCATCGTGTTCCGGGCGAAGTGAGCTGGAGTTTGTGACCCCGGAAACGTGGGCGAATTTCCGTTGAAGTATCAACGGTTCAGGAGAAGACCATGAAAGTCTCGGCATCCGTCAAG
>JAGWTE010000187.1 GCA_028869095.1 Burkholderiales bacterium | reverse complement strand
CAGGTCACCCAGTTGAGCCGGGGTCACGAACTGCAGCGAAGGCTGCTTCTCGCCCAACAAGTCTTTTTGGGCTTGATCCAGGCTGATGCCGCCTTGTTCGGCCTTGGCATCAATCTGCTTTTGCACCAGCGGGGTCAGCACCCAGCCAGGGCAGATGGCGTTGACGGTGACACCCGTGGTGGCCGTTTCCAGCGCCACAGCCTTGGTCAAGCCGACCAGGCCATGCTTGGCTGCCACATAGGCCGACTTGCCAGCCGATGCGACCAAACCGTGAGCCGATGCCAGGTTGATGATGCGGCCCCAGTTCTTGGTGCGCATACCGGGCACAGCCAGACGCATGGTGTGGAAGGCTGAGCTCAGATTGATGGCGATGATGGCGTCCCACTTTTCAGCGGGGAAGTTTTCCACCGGCGCAACGAACTGAATGCCAGCGTTGTTGACCAAGATGTCAACGCCGCCAAACTCAGCCTGGGCGTAAGCCATCATGGCTTCGATCTCGGCAGGCTTGCTCATGTCTGCACCGTGGTAGCCCACCTTGATGCCATGGGCCTTGCCAGCAGCCAGGACACTGGCTTTGGGGGCTTCGACATCGCCAAACCCATTCAAAATGACGTTGGCGCCTTGAGCGGCCAGCTTTTCGGCAATGCCCAAACCAATCCCGCTGGTGGATCCGGTAACGAGGGCAGTTTTTCCATTCAACATTCGGGGCCTCCTGTCGGCAAGAACAATCACAATGTGAGATCGCCCCATTATCTGACGACGCATCGACATGACCAGCCAGAATCAACAACAAACCACGGCCATTACTGAGCCAGTTCTGAACTTTGTGACTTGCCCAGGGGCCAGCAAGACCGACGCTCAGACCCATCGCATGGCCTACTGGCGTTGGGGTGATGCGCAAAACCCACGCATCTTGCTTTGCGTGCATGGCTTGAGCCGCCAGGGGCGTGACTTCGACACCCTCGCTCGCGAGTTGTCCAAGCAATACCAAGTGATCTGCCCTGATGTGGTGGGGCGTGGTCAATCTGACTGGTTGGCCGAGCCAACCGGTTACCAAGTCTTCACCTACGTCAGCGACATGGTGGCGTTGATGCAACAACTGCGCGCCCAACTCAAGGTGACCGAGCCTTTGGACATCGACTGGGTCGGCACCTCCATGGGGGGCTTGATCGGTTTGGGCTTCTCCAGCCTGCCGCCCGAAGTGTCCGGCGTGCGCCTGCGCCGCTTTGTCATGAACGACGTCGGCCCTCGTCTGCGCATTGAGGCTTTGAGCCGCATTGGTGACTACTTGGGCCAGCCCATCCGCTTTGATTCCGAACAGCAAGCGGCGGACTATTTATGGACCATCTCTACCGGCTTTGGCCCGCATACGCCCGAGCAATGGCTGGCCCTGTCCAAGCCCCTGCTCAAGCCCGATCCTGGACCCAATGGCACCGGTTTCATCCTGCATTACGACCCGTCTATTGCTGCGCCCTTCAAAACCATGACGGCAGAGAGCGCCACCAGTGGCGAGGCCGCGCTGTGGCAGGTCTACGAGGCCATCCAATGCCCCGTCTTGTTGCTGCGAGGTAAACAGTCCGACCTGTTGGATGCCGACACTGCCAAAGCCATGACTGAGCGTGGGCCCAAAGCCAAACTGGTTGAATTCGAAGGCGTGGGACACGCGCCCACCCTGATCACCGACAACCAAATCGAACCCATCCGGACGTTCTTGACCTCATGAAAACTGGACAACATCTGCCGCAGACGACATCGAGCACAGGCGCCGTAGGCGCGCACGCCACGATCGTTGACCTGGCAGAGTGGGGCGCGGGTACCCATGGTGCGAACGCCTCCCACAACGAAGGCGCGGCGGAAGATGCCGCCCTCACGTCACCCGATCAGATCCGCATCAAAGCACGCGCCTTTGCCGAGCCGCTGTTGTTTGCGCAGCAGTTCGACACCGGCGAAGACGCCTTGACCCATGCCGATGGCGTGGCCCTGATCCTGCAAAACATCGGGGCCTCGCCCTCACTGCAAGCCGCGTCCTACCTGGTCTATGCGGCCGAATACCTCAACCACCCGGACGAGGTCATCACCCGGTCCTTCGGCCCTGATGCCGCCGGGCTGGTGGCCTACACCCTCAAGCTGGTTCGCATCCAACGCAGTGCGCGCGACGCCCTGGGCGACGAAGCCGACGGCCCCCTGCGCGCTGAACAGGTCGAGCGCATTCGCAAAATGCTGCTGGCCTTCTCGCGCGACCTGCGTGTGGTGCTGTTGCGCCTGGCCTCGCGCATGCAGACCTTGCGCTATTACGCTGAGACCAAGCACCCGTGCCCACGCGCCTTGGCGCGCGAATCGCTGCAAGTGTTTGCGCCCCTGGCCAACCGCCTGGGTATCTGGCAGATCAAGTGGGAAATGGAGGACCTGGCCTTCCGCTTCTTGATGCCCGATGTCTACAAGTCCATCGCGCGGTCTTTGCACGACAAGCGATTGGAGCGCGAACGGCATGTGGAACAAGTGCGCCAAGAGTTGGCCAATGCGCTCCAAGCCATGGGCCTGGACGCCGAAGTGCAAGGGCGCCCCAAGCACCTCTACAGCATCTGGAAGAAGATGCAGGGCAAGAACCTGCCCATCGAGCGCGTGTTTGACATCCAGGCCCTGCGCGTCATCGTGGACGACGTACCCGCTTGCTATGCCGCGCTGAGCCGCGCGCACGAGTTGTGGCGCCCCTTGCCTGAAGAGTTTGACGACTACATCGCCAAGCCCAAGGCCAATGGCTACCAGTCACTGCACACCGTGGTGCTGGATGAAGATGGCCGCCCCATCGAGATCCAGATCCGCACCCACGCCATGCATGAACATGCAGACAGCGGCGTGGCTGCGCACTGGGCCTACAAAGAGGCCGGGCGCAAAGGCTATGGTGGCGCCGCCATGGCCGCTGGCGACTTTGAGCGCCGTGTGGCCGAGGCCCGGCAAACCGTGCTGCGCCAACTGCTGGCGTGGGAGCGCGACTTGGCTGCGGCTGATGAGGCCGAAGGCGGCCAAGCCGGCCAAGGCCTGTTTGACGACCGCATCTACGTGTTCACACCGGGTGGCGAGATCATTGACCTGCCCACAGGCGCCACCCCGGTGGACTTTGCCTACACCCTGCACACCAACTTGGGCCACCGCTGCCGGGGTGCCAAGGTAGATGGCGCCATGGTGCCTTTGAACACGGCGCTGCACAGCGGCCAGACCATCGAGATCGTGTCCGTCAAAGAGGGTGGCCCTTCGTTGGACTGGCTCAATACCGAACTGGGTTACCTGAAAAGCCAACGTGCCCGTGCCAAAGTGCGTGCCTGGTTCAATGCCTTGGCACAACAAGCCACCATTGCGCGCGGCCGCGAGGCGGTTGAAAAGCTGCTGCAGCGTGAAGGCAAAACCGCCATCAAGCTGGAAGACCTGGCCGAGCAACTGGGCTTCAAAACCGCCGATGCTTTGTTTGATGTGGTGGGCAAGGACGAATACTCCCTGCGCAACATCGAGCAACTGCTGCGCCCCAGCGAGCCTGCGCCTGATCCCGATCAGTACATCGCGCAAAGACTGGCCAAAGGTGATGCGGGTGCGGTTGGCAACAGCCGTGGTGTGTTGGTGGTGGGCATGGACTCTTTGCTCACGCAGCTTGCCCGCTGTTGTAAGCCTGCACCGCCTGATGCCATTGGTGGGTATGTCACGCGTGGCAAGGGTGTGGCTGTGCATCGACTCGATTGCAGCAACTTCAGGCAGATGGCCGCCAAGCAGGCCGAGCGTGTCATCCCTGTCACCTGGGGCAAGCAGGCTGCTGATGGCAAGTCCCACTATGCCGTGGATGTGCTGGTCGATGCGCACGACAGGCCCGGCCTGTTGCGCGATGTGTGTGATGTCTTGGCACAAGGTAAGACACACGTGTTGGCCATGAATAGCCAGACTCAAAGAGACCGCGCAACCATTACCTTGACAGTACAGACAGACGATACGGCCAAGCTCAATGCGGTGTTGGGCAAGGTGTCGCAATTAAGCGGCGTTTTGCGTGCCAAGCGCAAATAGTTTGACGAATCCGAAATTCATGCTACATTAATGGTCTTCCAGGCGCGTAGCTCAGCTGGTTAGAGCACCACCTTGACATGGTGGGGGTCGGAGGTTCGAGTCCTCTCGCGCCTACCAAATTTGGTAGGAACCCGGTAAGTCGAAAGGCTTACCGGGTTTTTCGCTTTCTAGCGCCGCTATAATCCAAGGCTACCCCCTGAATCGGTCGCCTGACCTCGGCGACCATCAAAAAAGGAAGGCCGCCCACAAGGCGGCTTTTTCTTTTGGCGAATTGCTTTGCCCGTGCTTTCCGGCTTCCTTCCTGTCTGCAGGTGCCTGTAAGCGGGGCTGCAAGCCCATTCCTAGTAAATACCCTGCAAACATTCCCACAAACCGGGGATAGTTCACGTCACACGATTCAGTGACCATTGGTTACAAGGATCAGTAAGGGCTATTTATGCAGTTCTCCCCCATCAAGCTGGCTTTGGTCGCCATCGTCACCGCCTCCGCCTTGCCAACTCAGGCAGCTGTTTACACCGTCAATCCCACAACGGGCCTCAGCCAACAATTCAGTTGGGACAAAGGCCTGGGCGATGCCAATGACTCGTTTGAAGTCACGGCTGCTGGCGCTTCCACCATCAACGTCAAGCTGGACGACTGCTGCGTGCCGGGCGATGAATTCGCGCTGAAGCTGGACGGCTCGGTCTTAAGCTGGACCACTGCGGGCTATGTCTCCGGCCTTTACGAAGGCGTGGCCGACAACGTGCTACTGTCTGCAGGCAAGCACACCTTCACCATTGAAGTGACCGCCCTGGCCCCAGGTTGGACAGCCGGTACTGCAAGGGCCACCTTCTCTGGCTTGACACCTGCCGTGCCAGAGCCCGAGTCCTATGCCATGGTGTTGGCTGGCCTGAGCGTGGCCGGCTTGATGATCAAGCTCCGTCGCGCTGCAGCCTGATTGAAAGATCAGGGGCGGCTCAGCGCCTTGCTCACCATCTGCTCGGTGAGTACGCCTGAGACGCCTTCCTTGCGCCCCGCACCATTGAACAAATAGGTGCGCGGTAGTTCCCCAGCCCAAGCGGGGTCCATCGCATAGGCAATGGCATCGGGGTTTTCGTTGCCATAGGCATAGCGCTCATCGGGCATCTTGTTGCGATCCAGAATCGGTGCCAGCGCAGCCGTCTCTGGCTCCACCGCCACGGTGATCACGCGCACCTTCTTGTTGGACTGAACCAGCTTGGACAACATGCCCAAGTTCTTCTTGCAATGCGTGCAGTCTGATGACCACAGCACCACGATCGTGGGCTGCTGATACGTGGCAGGGTCCAGCAGGTGCTTGGCTGTCGCGCGGTCCAAGGGCTTGAAAGGCGCGGCATACAAGGGCAGGGCTGATAAGGCCAATACGCTCGCCATCAGCCCCGCCAGTAAGCCCGTTGTAGACATCGACCAGATCTTGTTCATGATTTTCATGGCAGGGGGATCAGGCGAAAGCCTTCCTTCTCAGTGCGCCAAAAGGCAAACAAGG
>JAGWTE010000186.1 GCA_028869095.1 Burkholderiales bacterium | reverse complement strand
TGGGGTGGCGAAGAATTCCTGCTGTTCTTGCCCGCCACCACGCCCGCAGAAGCCCAAACCTGCATCCAGCGATTGCGTGATGCCGTGGCCCAGCATCCCTGGTTTCGGATTCACCCCCACCTGTCGGTGACCTTCTCTGCCGGCATCGCGGCTCACGACTGGCAGGCATCCGTGGACGTCACGCTCAATCGGGCCGATCAGGCGCTGTACGAGGCCAAAGCACAGGGTCGAGATCAGGTATGCGAGGCACAACCCGGCTTGACCGCACAAGCGCAGGCGCCCATCGTCTCCATACTGGCGCCCACCCAAGCAGAGCCGCCCCCCCGAGCGGGTGACCTCGACAATGGCTGGTTGCTGTCACGCAGTCCCTCTGCCGTCCCCACCCACAAAGACCACTGGTTTCAACAATGGGTGTTTGGGCACGACGAGAGCCTGCGGCCTTGGATCCAGCGGTGCCTGATTGCATCCGGGATCTATGTCAGCCTGATCCTGGCCATCGTGGCCTACGGCGTGCCGTCAGGCCTGGTGAGTCCACGCTGGGCCAAGGTCTTTGTCTCGGCCGACCTGCTGGCTGCGATTGTTCCCCTGCTGGTGGTCCGAAGTGGCTTGGCCAAAAAATGGAACGACCCGGGCCTGACGCTGGTTCAAATCCTGTGGGGATGCGCCTTGTGCACCCTGGCCTTTCTCACCGTGCCTCACTCGCGGGCCTATGACATCCAGCTGCTGTGTGTGACCCTGGTCTTCGGCCTCAATCACCTCAAGCCGATCCAGGCTGTGTTGGCGGGTGGGTTTGCGTCGATCATGTTCATGATCATCTACCTCATCCAGACACACGCCGCCATGGCGGCTGCCGATGATCTGGCCCTGCGCCTGCAATTGCTCATGGCCGCCACCATCATCTGGCTTCTGACCTTGCAGATGCGACACCACTGCAACATCCGCGAGGGCGTCAACCAGGAAAAGCGGCGTCTGTTGACGGCGATGGAACAACTTCGGCAGGCCATCAAGTTTGATCCACTGACCCAGTTGTACAACCGTCCCCACATGAACTCACTGCTGGAAGACGAGTCACTGCGGCATGACCGGACGGGATCGGGCTTTTGCGTGGCGCTGATCGATCTGGATCACTTCAAAGCCATCAACGACCAACTGGGCCATCAGGCAGGAGACGGCGTGCTCAAACGCTTTTCTGCCTGCGCCAAGCAGGTGCTGCGCGAAACCGACACCATTGGACGCTGGGGCGGCGAAGAGTTCGTCTTGCTGGTCCCAGACATCGGCTCCGTGGCTCAGGGCTTCAAAGCGGTTGAGCGGCTGCGAGAGATGGTGCAAAGCCAAGTGCTGTGCAAAGACGATCCAGCCCGCCGCGTGACGTTCTCGGCCGGCCTGGCGATACGGCAAGCCGGCGAGCCCATCGCCGCCTTGCTCGAACGCGCAGACAGCGCCTTGTATGCGGCCAAACAGCAAGGCCGCAATCGCTGCATCATCAGCCAGGCATAAAAAAAAGCCCCAGCGCTTGCGCGTGGGGCGAAGTGCTGGGGAAAGGGAGAAAGGTTCCTGGCAGGTTCCCCGCTTACTGACAAGAGGTTCCATTCGTGGGTGACCACAGAGTGGGCGTAGTCGATGGTGCCCAACCCGCCCCCACCCAAGCCGTGTGGGTGACCAGCGCACGGTACTGCTTGCCCTGGTAACTGACCACGGTCCCGGCGGTGTATGTCTTGCCTTCTGTCCATACCATGCACACCGGAGTGGGTGTTGGGGTCGGCGTGGGAGTGGGCGTCGGGGTAGGTGTAGGCGCTGGCGTGGTGGAGGTTCCGCACGTGCCAACAGACTTCCAGACACCCCATGGCCCCGACTGACTGGGGTTCTCGCCCTGGGTCCACCACTTGGCCTCATACAGCGCACCGCCATAGGACGCACGCTGCCCACCGGTGTAAACCTGAGAGGCCGACCAGGCGCCTGCGGAACACGAAGGCGTGGGGGTCGGGGTAGGTGTCGGGGTGGGCGTAGGCGTTGGGGTGGGGGTTGGAGTCGCACCCTTGACCGCATTGAACGTCTGCAAGAACTCGTAGTCCCGCGTGTTGGCCTTGCTGAACACATCCAAGCCACCCGAGCCAACCTGGTCGCGCTGCATCGCCCACATCGACAGCAGCCCCAAGCCCTTTTGCTTGGCAAAGGTGGCCAGGATCTGGGCATCGGCCGGCGAGAAGATTTCACTTGAGATGTCGTTCTGGCCGATCATGGGCGTCACCCCGATCATGGCCCACAACTGCGCATCCGTCTTACCTGGGAACAAAGGCTTGATCTGCGCAAAGGTCTCATTGGCCGCAGACACAGCCAAGTCCCCCATCTTCTTGCCAGAGCTGTAGGCGCCGCCGTAGTCCATCGCCATGATGTTGACCATCGAAACCTTCACCCCGGCCTGAACGGCACCTTGCAGCAAAGACACGGCACTCGTCGGCAGACCATGGTCGTTCCATTGGTTCAGATACGGCAACACCGGCAGTGTGAACGACACATACAAGCTGGGATACAAAGCCTGCAGCTTCTTGATCACGTTGTTGCGTGTGGCGTTGAGCTGGCTGTTGGCCAGTTGCGAGCCTTCCACGTCAAAGTCAATCGCTCGCACATTGTGCGTATCCAGCAGATTCTTGATGAGGTTGACCATGTCCGTTTCAGAACAGGTCGACTCCAAGTACTGCCCGGCTGCGCCGCCGAAGGACAAGATCAAACGACCGCCCGCAGCCACGAACTGCTGGATGTCGGTCTTGAACGCGGCATTGTTGAGCGTGTACTCCATGCCGCCACCCAAAGAGCAAGCCCCACCGGACACCCCAAAAGCCAAGGTCGCCGAAGCCATCCCAGCCTGGTTTTTGCCTTCCATCAAGGTCTTGACCTTGTAGGCACTGTTGCCAAAACCCCAGGTATAAAAATAGGGCGCCACATCCGTGGCGGCATGCGCCATCGAGGCCGCAGCCAAGGCCACCGCCGCCGTCAGCGTGCGCAAAGAATGAGAAACAGCCATACACCACCTGCCCTGTCTGAGTCTGAAGGAGACAGGATTGTTGGCCTGCGGTAACCGCCTCGCAATACGCGCGTTTACGTAGTGGCCTCAAACCACCACAGAGCAATTGCGCCCCTGTGCCTTGGCGCGATACAGCGCGGCATCGGCGCGGTCAATCGTGACCTCAATGGGCTCGTCGCGCTGGCAGCGCGCCAAACCGGCTGAAAACCCCATTCGCAAATCAGGCACCGAAGGGCTGATCTGCGCTTCGGACAGCTGATGCCGCAGACGCTCGATGCCCGCATTCGGATTGGCGCCAGGCTCTTCCAGCATCACGATCAGGAACTCTTCGCCGCCCCAGCGCGACACCACATCGGCCGAGCGCAAAGACGCCGTGGCCTGCGTGGCAAACCCCTTCAGCACTTCGTCCCCCACCCCGTGCCCCCAGGTGTCATTGACGCGTTTGAAATGATCCAGATCGACCAGCGCCACCCACACCTCCAAGGCATTGCGACGCAGCAAAGACTTGTACTCCTGCAGCACCGACAGCAGTTGTCGCCGGTTGATCAGCCCGGTTAATTCATCTCGGGTGGCCAACTCCCTGATGCGCTCCAGCGCCGCAGCCAGATCGTGCTTCTGCGCCGTCAGACGATGCCGCATCGCCGCAATCTGGGTCGCCAGATACGCCATCACCGGCACCGTCACGGCCACAAAGATGTAGTGGACCAACTCAATGCGCGCGGGGTAGTGAACCGGATCGGTCGCGCTTTTGTAAAGCATGGTGAGCCCAGCCACCACCATCACATACGCACCTGACGTGATGGCACTTCGGCCATTCATGTTGAACACGCCAAAGAACATCACCAGGGCAAACAAAATGAGCGTCGCCCCATGGGCCTCATTGGTGATCGCATAAGCCACACAGATCCAGGTTTGCGCCACCAAGACCTGCGCCAAAGTCAGCGCGGGCTCTTCAAACCGCTCGCTCCAGCCACTGCGAATGGCGACGTAAAACCCCAGGCAAGACGTCAACATCAAGACAGACAAGACCTGCCCCTGCAGAGGCCGAATCCACCCGTTGTACTCGCCCAGTCCAATCAAAAGGACGCACAGCAAGAAAACCAAAATGGACGCCAAAGTCCGCAACACGCGAACCCGCCTGAACCGCTCCGTTCCCAGCAAAAGCGCAAAAGGGGGGCGCTTGCGAACCACCCGCTCAGTCGGAAACCTGGAGTCCAACTGCGAGTCTGGCTCCACCTGAGGAGTCCGGCTTTCAGATGCGCGGGAAGACTCTGAAGACGACATCAGCGATCAATTCACCTACAAAATCGCCAAAACTTGGCAGGTCAGAATATCAATAATCAGGATACTCCCGATCCCCCCTCAGTGCTCATAGGTATCATCCGGCGCCATGGAACTCCCCGCCCTAACGGATAAAAATGCCGCACAGACGATGTTTCGCATCCTGCTGGACGCGGCTGATGCCCAACACATCACCTTGCGCCCGCCCCCCGAAGAGCCCACCACCTGTTGCGGCAAAGGTTGCAACGGCTGCGTCTGGGAGGGCTACTATGAGGCCGTTGTGTATTGGCGAGACGAAGCCTTGCTGATCCTGCAAGACTGATCCACTCCCTGATCCACTCCCGTTTGAACCCCATGAACCACCGTTTGATTGCTCTGGCCGGCATGTTGTCCCTGGCCCTCCTGGCCTCGGGTTGCACGGTCATCTCCGTCGTGGACACCGCTGCGAGCGTCGCCGTCTCGGCCGTCAAAGTCACAGCCAAAGTGGCTGAAACGGCGGTGGACGTGACTGCGGCAGGCGTCAAGGCCGCCACATCCTCCAAAGAAGAACCGCCCACGCCGGCGCCTCAACCCACGGAGTGAAAATAAAAAAGGAGACGCATGCGTCTCCTTTGGCTTCTGCTTGCTGGCTTCAGATCAGCTGATCTTGAACTTGAACTGACCTGCCTTGCTTGCGCTGACCTTGATCTTGGCAATCGGCTTGCCCTCGGCCATCTTGGCCAACACGGCGTCGGCCACCTCAGGCAACAGCGACCCATTGAGGACATGGTCCACAGCCCGCGCACCCGTGTCCACTTCCGTGCAACGGCTCAGCACCAACTCCAACAAAGCCTCGTCATAGTCCAGCACAGCCTGGTGGTTGTTTTGCACGCGCTGCGCAATGCGGTCCAGCTTGAGCTTGATCACATCGATCAAGACGTCATCGCTCAAGGGGTAGTAAGGCACCACCTTGGTCCGACCGATGAAGGCGGGCTTGAAGGTCTTGTACAAGGTGGGGCGCAGCGCTTCCGCCAAGGTATCAGCCGTGGGCAATTCATCGACCGCCTTCATGACCGTGCCACCCGCTTCTTCATCATGCTTGAAGCAAGCCTGCATGATGCCTTGCGAGCCAGCGTTCGACGTCAAGATGATCACCGTGTTGCGGAAGTCGATCTCGCGCCCTTCGGCGTCATCCATCAAGCCCTTGTCAAAGACCTGGAAGAACATCTCCAACACGTCTGGGTGGGCCTTCTCGACTTCGTCCAGCAACACCACGCTGTAGGGCTTGCGGCGCACGGCCTCGGTCAG
>JAGWTE010000185.1 GCA_028869095.1 Burkholderiales bacterium | reverse complement strand
CGCCTGGTGGTGATGGACGTGCGCAGCGCCGAGCTGACCAAGTACGCCGCCAACGCCATGCTGGCCACCCGGATCAGCTTCATGAACGAGTTGGCTTTGCTGGCTGAGAAGATGGGCGCCGACATCGAACAAGTGCGCGTGGGCATCGGCTCTGACCCCCGCATTGGCACGCATTTCTTGTACGCTGGCTGCGGCTACGGCGGCAGCTGCTTCCCCAAAGACGTCAAGGCCCTGATCAAGACCGCCAGCGGCGAAGAGCAAGAATTGCTGGTGCTCAAGGCCGTGGAAGAGGCCAATGACCGCCAGAAGATGGTGCTGGTCGACAAGATCACCAAGCGCTTTGGCAATGACCTGACAGGCAAGCACTTTGCGCTGTGGGGCCTGGCCTTCAAGCCCAACACCGATGACATGCGTGAAGCCACCAGCCGCGTCGTGCTGGCTGAGTTGTTCAAGCGCGGCGCCACCGTGACGGCCTATGACCCTGTGGCCATGGCCGAAGCCCAACGCATCTTTGGTGACGAGCCCCGTCTGAAGTATTGCGAATCGCCCAACGCCGCGCTGGAAGGTGCCGACGCGCTGGTGATCGTGACCGAGTGGAAGGAATTCCGCAGCCCAGACTTTGACCGCATCAAGTCCACCCTGAAGACCTCGGTGATCTTTGACGGTCGCAATCTGTACGACCCACGTCTGGTCAAGGCCGCCGGCCTGGACTACGACGCCATCGGCCGCGGTACGCACGCAGCCTGATCGGGCGGCAAACCCTGCCCAGCCGCCCAGCCTGCTTGAATCGCAGGCTCAGCGCGGCAGGCTGATGGTGAAGCGTCCTCCGCCACTGGGGGGCGCATCACACACCACATCCCCGCCGTGACGGCGGGCGATTTGTCGGACCAAACTCAAGCCCAAGCCCACGCCACCGGCGTGTTCGGCATGCCCCGGCATACGATAGAAGGGCTCAAAAATCCGCTCGCGTTGGTCATGCGGGACACCTGGCCCCTGATCACTGATGCGGATCAGCACGCCTTGTGGGCTGTCATCCAGGCTCAGCACGATGCCGGGATCCTGCCCACCATAGCGTTTGGCGTTTTCCAGCAAGTTGCGCACCGCGCGACGCAACAAGCGCTCATCCCCTTGATAAGTCTGAATGGCGCGGGCACTGGGCGACGTCACCACCTCGGCCCCCACGCGCGCCGCCTCTTCGGTCACCATACCGAGCAAGTCAACGGGCTGAATCGACAAGGCGACCTTGGCGTCCAGGCGACTGGCCAGCAGCACTTCTTCCACCAAGGCATCCAGCTCGGCGATGTCCTGGTGGATCTCTTCTTTGAGCTGCGCCGCTCGCGCAGGCGGCATGTCACCCATGATGGACACGGCCATCTTCAGGCGCGCCAGGGGTGAGCGCAGCTCGTGACTGGCGTTGGCCAGCAGGCTGCGGTTGGAGTTGATCAGGTCTTCAATCTGCTGGGCTGCGTCGTTGAAACTCTTGGCCAGCGCCGCCACCTCGTCACGCCCCTCCACGGCCACACGGTGCTGCAACTGCCCGGCCCCGAAAGCCTCCACCCCCGTACGCAGGGCTTGCAGACGACGCGTGAGGCGGTTGGCCACCGGCCAGGCGCCTGCGGCCACCGCCACGAACAAGATCACCAGGGACAAGAGCAGAGCCGATGCCCCTTTGGCCAGCCAAGGCGGGAACATCCACGCAGCTGGCCCCCACCAGGAACCGGGAGGCGGCGGGGGACCTCCGCCAAATTCGGGGCCATGCAGCGGCGGCGGCATCATGCCGGGATGCAACTTCTGGCGCATGAAGCCAGGCCGCATCACCCACAGAATGCGCCCATCTGACAATCGAGTTTGCTGCAGCCACTCATGCGCATCCGGGAAACGCGCCAAGCGCTCTTCCAGCTCAGGCGAAGTGGCCAGGCGCTGCCCCTTGGCGTTATCCAGGGCCATGGGCATGCGCAGGCGGTCCGCCCACTCCAGAAAGACGCGGGCTTGCTCTTCGTCCGGCTGCTTGACGTCGGGCAGACTGTTTTCGAGCAACTCCGCCCATGCAGCCGCCCGCTCGGTCCACACCACTTGCGATTGCACCTGGGTGCGCTCGCGATCCATATGGCGCTGCGCCAGCCAGCCAGACACCAAGGCAAACACCAGCAAGACGGTGACCACCGCCAGATAAATGCGCAGCGCCAGCGTCTTCATGCCGCGTCGGCGTCTTGCTTCTTGGCAAACACGTAGCCCGCACCCCGAACGGTCAGGATGCGGCGCGGCTCTTTGGGATCGTCTTCAATGGCCGCCCGGATGCGCGAGATGTGCACGTCAATGGATCGATCAAACGCTTCCAGCGGGTGGCCTTTGAGCAGGTCCATGATCTGGTCTCGACTGAGCACACGCCCGGGGTGCTGGGCCAAGACACACAGCAGGTCGTACTGGTACGAGGTCAGCTCGCAGGGTTGGCCATCCAGGCGCGCCTGACGCAAGCCGTTGTCGATTTCGAGGCGACCAAAGCGCCACACATCGCCCTCGTCCGCCACGGGGCCGGAACGGCGCAACAAAGCACGCACACGGGCCAGCAACTCGCGCGGCTCAAACGGCTTGGGCAAGTAATCATCGGCGCCGACTTCCAGGCCGACGATGCGGTCGGTGGGCTCGCCCCGCGCTGACAGCATCAGCAAGGGCAAGGACTTGGTCTTGGGCGAAGCGCGCAACTCACGGCACAAATCCAGCCCATCCCCATCGGGCAACATGAGATCGAGGATCAGGGCATCGCAGGCCTGGCGCGCCAGCATTTCGCGGCCCATGGCCAGGCTGGGGGCGCTGGAGACTTGGTAGCCGTGGCTGCGCAGGTAGTCGCCCACCATGGCGCTCAGCCGCATGTCATCGTCGATGAGAAGGATGTGCTCGCTCATGTCCTGCATTGTGCGCGCTCCCGGTTCAGTTATCACGCTTGGCGGGGGCCGAGGCGTGGTCTGGATGCGACCACCGGCGATGATGCTCCTGCATGTGCTGGGCCAGCTTGGCACGCTGCTCCGGAGTCAGGACTTGGCCCACATCCAGCATCAGCTTGAGCACGCGTTTGCTCATCTGCTCATGGTGAGCGGTCATTTTCTGACGCAATTGTTCCGCCGCCTGGGCATCCAGCTTGGGCGCAGCCCACAGCTTCATCCCCTGCTCGTGCAGAGCCTGCCCCTGATCACGCAGCGCTTTCAACTCAGGCTCAGCCGAGTCTGCGATCTTGCGGATCTGTTCTTTCTGGGCGGCTGTGGCATCCAGATGCGACAGCATGCGGTCCAGGCCCTTGCCTGCAAACGGCATCATGGGCCCCGGCATCCCGGCCTCAGAGCCACCGTGCATGCCGGCTGGCGGCGGCGGGCAGTGGTCGCCCTCGGGCTCGTCGGCAGCCCAGGCGTTGATGCTGAGCACCACCGAGAGGGCGGTGGCGGCCACCAGCCCCCCCAGGGCCCAACTTTGTCGACTGATACGGCTCAAAGGTGTGATTGACATGTCCAAGGCTCCTGAGTGTGTCGAAGCGCCCTTGCGCCCCGTCCATGTTTTTCATGGTGCGCCGCAGCCGTAAACCGCCTGTGGTGGCGCGGTAAAGAAATGTGAAATCAGTTATCGTGCGGCCATGCCCAACATCATTTCCATCACCGATCTGTCCAAGACCTATGAGTCGGGGTTCACCGCCCTCAAAGGGGTCAACCTGGACATCCGCCGTGGCGAAATCCTGGCCCTGCTGGGGCCCAACGGCGCCGGTAAGACCACGCTGATCAGCATCGTCTGCGGCATCGTCAACGCGACTGCAGGACGGGTGCGGGTGGATGGGCACGACAATGTGGCGAACTACCGCGAGGCGCGCAGCCTGATCGGTCTGGTCCCACAAGAGTTGACCACCGACGCCTTTGAGTCGGTTTGGGCCACGGTGTCGTTCAGCCGGGGCTTGTTTGGCAAGCCACCGAACCCGGCCTACATCGAGAAGATCCTGAAAGACTTGTCGCTCTGGGACAAGAAGGACAGCAAGATCATGATGCTGTCGGGCGGCATGAAGCGGCGCCTGCTGATTGCCAAGGCTTTGTCGCACGAGCCCCAGATCCTGTTTCTGGACGAGCCCACAGCGGGCGTGGACGTCAACCTGCGCAAGGACATGTGGAGCCTGGTGCGCACGCTGCAACAGTCCGGCGTGACCATCATCTTGACCACCCACTACATCGAAGAAGCCCAGGAGATGGCCGACCGCATCGGGGTCATCAACAAGGGCGAGTTGGTGCTGGTCGAAGAAAAGCACGAGCTCATGCGCAAGCTGGGCAAGAAGCAGTTGACCTTGCAGTTGCAACAAGCGGTTGAGACCGTGCCGCCGGAGCTCGCGGCCTACGGCTTGGTGTTGGCCCATGGCGGGCTGGAGTTGACCTACACCTACGACTCGCAAGACGAGCAGGTCGACATCACCGCCTTGCTGGCCACGCTGCAGCAAACGGGCATCAAGTTCAAAGACATCCACACCACCCAAAGCTCGCTGGAAGACATCTTCGTCAGCCTGGTCAAGGACGCATCATGAACCTTCACGCTGTTCGAGCCATTTACCGATTCGAGATGGCGCGCACCCGACGCACCTTGATGCAAAGCATCGTCTCGCCCGTCATCTCGACCTCGCTGTATTTCGTGGTGTTCGGGTCGGCCATCGGCTCGCGCATCCAGCAGGTCGACGGCATCAGCTACGGCGCCTTCATCGTGCCCGGCCTGATCATGCTGTCACTGCTGACGCAGAGCATCTCCAACGCCTCGTTCGGGATCTACTTTCCCAAGTTCACGGGGACGATTTACGAGTTACTGTCCGCCCCGGTGTCCTACTTCGAGATCGTGCTCAGTTACGTGGGGGCGGCGGCGACCAAATCGATGATCCTGGGCTTGATCATTTTGGCCACGGCCGCCTTGTTTGTGCCGCTGCAAATTGCCCACCCGGTGTGGATGCTGGTGTTTTTGGTGCTGACGTCGGTCACCTTCAGCCTGATCGGCTTCATCATCGGTTTGTGGGCTGACAGCTTTGAGAAGCTGCAAGTGGTGCCGCTGCTGATCATCACGCCACTAACCTTTTTGGGCGGCAGTTTTTATTCGATCAAGATGTTGCCACCCGCCTGGCAAACCATCACCCTGTTCAACCCCGTGGTCTACCTGATCAGTGGGTTCCGCTGGAGCTTTTATGGCATGGCCGACGTGGATGTGGGCATCAGCCTGGGCATGACGGCAGCGTTCATGGCGGCGTCGCTGGCCATCGTGGCGTGGATGTTCAAGACGGGGTACAAACTCAAGCGCTAACACCCATGGGTGTTAGCCCCTCGACACTTGCAGCGGGGCAAACCAAATGCGTCCATCCCGATTTCTGTCGTACTTGTTGTCGGGGTTGCTGATGTGCAGCCTGGCAGCGCAAGCCCCAGCCGAGTCGATCAAAATCGTCACGGGCGAGTTGGCCCCCTATGCCTATACCCAAGATGGCAAGCAAGCAGGGCTGGCCACCGACATCGTCGATGAAATCAAGCACCGCATTGCCTGCAAAACCAAAACTGAGGTTGCCCCTGGAAAGTGGAGTTCTTAGCTCATGACCACAATGCTGGAAAGGAGCGAAGAAATGGTCG
>JAGWTE010000184.1 GCA_028869095.1 Burkholderiales bacterium | reverse complement strand
AAACGGCCACCTGTGCGATCCACCACGTCACCGAAAAAATCCAGGCCATGACGCCCGAGGGGCTGCAAGTGGCCTATGTGATGGCCACCAATGTCTACCTGCGCACCTCGCTGGGTTGGCGCATGGTCTTGCACCACGCCAGCCCCGGCCAGCCCCATGACATGCCCGATGTGACCGAGTTGGGCGCCACCCTGCATTGATGCGCCATTGACGCGGAGCCCCTGATGCAGCACTACCGCGCGCCTTTCTGGATGGCGGGTTCAGGTCCTTTGGGGGGACACCTGCAGACCATCTGGCCCGCCTTGTTCAGTCGCGCGCATGGGCCCGATGGGGCGACCGCCAACGAGGCGCAGGCTCTGCGCCCATCAGACCGGGCCGGCAAATTGCCCTATGCCCGCCAGCGCTGGGAGTCGCCGGATGGCGATTTCATCGACGTGGATGCCTTGATCCCGGCCGGATGGCAGATGGGGCGCGCCCCCGTGCTGGTGCTGTTCCACGGCCTGGAAGGCTCATCGCAAAGCCACTACGCCCGCGCGTTTGCCCACTGGGCGCACGAGCGCGGATGGGCCTATGTGGTGCCACATTTTCGCGGCTGTTCGGGCGAGCTCAACCAGGCGCCGCGCTTCTATCACTCCGGTGACTTTGAAGAAATCGACTGGATCTTGCGGCGCGTGGCCCTGCAGTGGGGCGGGCCGCTGTCTGTGGTCGGCGTCTCACTGGGCGGCAATGCCTTGTTGCGCTGGGCCCAAGAGGCGGGATCCACGGCCACCTCGATTGCATCTGCGGTGGCGGCAGTGTGCGCGCCGCTGGACCTGGCGGCGGCTGGGCAAGCCATTGGCTCGGGCTTCAACCGCCTGTCCTACAACCGCATGTTCCTGCAGACCCTCAAGCCCAAGGCCTTGGCCAAGCTGGACCGGTATCCGGGCCTGTTGGACCGGCAGGCCTTGATGGCGTGTCAGGATCTGTATGCCTACGACAATGCGGTGACGGCGCCCTTGCACGGTTTTGCCAACACCGAAGACTACTGGCAGCGCTGCTCGTCCAAGCCGGGCCTGCGGGCCATGAAAGACGTGCCCGCCCTGGTGCTCAATGCCCTCAACGATCCCTTTGTGCCGGCCTGGTCTTTGCCGGGGCAGCAAGATGTGGGCTCGGCCGTGACGCTGTGGCAGCCTGCGCATGGCGGCCATGTCGGCTTTCCCGCAGGCAAACCGCCCGGACACGTTGCCGCCTTACCCGAATCGGTTGCATCATGGCTGGCACAGCACGCCAAGCCTTCAACCCTTTAGATCGAGACTCATCATGGACGACATCGTCAAGGCCGCATTGAAGAAGTGGCCCAATGTGCCCCATTGCTATGGCTGGCTGGCCTTGGATGCCCGGGGCGACTGGTACCTGCGTGATGACAGCATCCAGGCTGCGGGGCCGTTTCCGCAGGTCAAGGGCGACCGCATCCACCACCTCAAGTTCAAAGAATTCATCCAGCGCAATTACGACCGCGACGAGCGGGGCGCCTGGTTCTTTCAAAACGGGCCGCAGCGCGTGTATGTGCAACTGGAGGCGGCCCCGCTGGTGCTGGGCGTGCGCCGTCTGAATGAGGCTGGTGAGGGCGGCTTTGAAGTCACCACCCATACCGGGCAGGTGGTTCAGCACGTCAGCGCATCCTGGTTAGATGAAATGGGCCGGCTGTTCTTGGCGACCGATCTGGGCTTGGGCCTGGTGCGCTCATTGGACATGGACGTGGCCGCCGACGCGCTGGAAGCGGGCCTGTGGGGTGAGCCGCAAGAAGAGTTGTTTGCGCGCCTGCCCGAGCGCTTTCACTACAGCCTGACGCCGCAGCCCTGATGCACCTTGCTCGGGCATCAACAGGGGCTTTTATAAGCGGGCATAAAAAAACCGGCCTCGGAGGCCGGCTTCTTGCGTGGATGCGGTGGTCAACCGCATCAGGGGCGCATCAGCGAGTGAATCAGGGGGCCGAAGCCGCGCTGGCTGCACCGGCAGGCGCAGCAGGCTCAGCGAACTTGGCGCCACCGGCGTTGGCCATGTAGACCACGGCACGGCCGATTTCATACTCGCTGAAATCGCCGCCACCTTGGGCAGGCATGTTGTTCTTGCCTTTGAGGGCCGAGTTCAGCAGCGAGGCAAAACCGGCGCCAATGCGTGGGCCCCAGGCTGCGGCATCACCAAACTTGGGAGCACCCAAAGCGCCAGCGGTGTGGCAGGTGGTGCACTGAGCCTTGAAGACGTCTTCACCCGAGCGAGGGCCGGCGTTGGCTGAGGCCGATTTGATCTCGACGGTGCCAACGGGCATGATGCGCTCGGACGTGGCTTGTGCGCTCAGTGCGTCGCTGCCCGACGAGCCTTGGCCGCCTGCCGAGACAAAGCTGACCAGCAAGGCGATGATGACCACTGGCACCACGAAGGCCAGGACGACCGCCACGATGAGTTGCTGAGGCGTTTTGATCGGGCCTTCGTGGCCGGAGTCTTGGGAGTGGGGCGCTTGGCTCATGGGTAGTTCAGGAGGCGCTGAGTTGATGGGCAGACGGTCAGGAACCGTCCTTGAAACAGAACATTATAGTTTGTGCGGCGGCAATGAGACGTTGTTCCGTAAAACGAGGTGATTCCTGAACGAGGGGTAGGGCTGCGACTGCTAGAATCCGCCCTACTGTGCGGCTGTAGCTCAGTGGATAGAGTATTGGCCTCCGAAGCCAAGGGTCGTGGGTTCGATCCCCGCCAGCCGCGCCACCGTTCTCCCCCTCAACCATCGGACTCAGAAACGTTTTTGTGGAACAGCGAGTAAAACCACGACTCCCAGTTCGTTGGCGCGGGTTCCTGGCGCGATCGATTGAGGACAGGTATTTCGCGACGGTGGACAACATCAGCGAAGATGGGGCTGGTTTGCACTGCGATTTCGGCGGTTTCAAAATGGCCGAAAAGCTTACGCTTGTGATGGAGATGCCACCCAAGCCCGGTGGTGAGCCCAAAGCCACCATCATGCAAGCGACAGTGAGCATTGTTTACGTGGTGGCTGAGGCCAAAACAGGCCAGTTTCGGATTGGCTTGAAGATCGTTGACATGACGCCGACGACCCGGGCGGTGTTTCAGAAACTGCTGGCAACCTAAAAGCTGGAGCAACGGGGACTCGCACTGATGACCAACCCATCTTCGACAGTCGACTCCCAAGATATCAACGTCACGTTTGAATATCTGCTGCGCCGCATGCGCTTCAAAAGCGACTTCCCGGCCTTGTCGGCTTCGGTGGCGCGGGTTCAGGCGCTGTCAGATTCCGAGTCTGAAAATCTCCAGACCCTGTGCGATGAAATCCTGCAAGACGTTGCGCTGACGCAAAAGCTGCTGCGTTTGGTCAACACGGCTCATTTCCGCCGTGCGGGCACCGACCAGATCAGCACCGTGTCTCGGGCGGTGGCGCTCATTGGCATGGCCGGTGTACGCAACATGGCCTTGTCCCTGATGCTGCTGGATCACATGCCGGATCGGGGGCATGCGCATCACTTGAAGGTGGAGTTTCTTCGTTCTGTGATGGCCGGCACCCTGGCCAGCGAACTGAGTCGCACGTCGAAAGAGGCGGAGCAGGTCTACATCGGTGCCTTGTTCCGCAACCTGGGGCGTTTGCTGGTTGCGTTTTACCTGCCCGAAGATGCCGAGCAGATCCGGGTGTATGCCAAAGAGCACGCCAAACCCGGTGAGGAGCCCAACGAGTTGGCGGCGTCCCATGATGTGCTGGGCATGTCCTTTGATCAGCTGGGGCAAGCAGTGGGGGCCAAGTGGGGCCTGCCCGACACCTTGTTGCAGTGCATGTCGGTGCCAGCGGGATCGGTGCCCAGGTTGTCGATGGCTGGGCGGCCAGAGCGCATGACCTGGTTGGCCACGCTGGCCAACGAGGGTGCCGAGACCATGCTCAAGAGCTCGCCGGTGGATTTGGGCGATGCCTTGGAGGCCTTGACCCAACGTTACGCGAAAGCCTTGGACTTGTCCCCGACCGCCTTGCAAGACGCAGCCGGGCGTGCGCGCAAACGCATGTCGGAGATGACCGAGGCGTTGAACCTGACCTTGCCAGCGCATTCGCCCGGCGAGCGTTTGCTGGAAACCTTCTACGTCGATGCACCCAATGCCGGTGCGGCGGGGCCAGATCCTGAGGACTTGGGGCTGGACAGTCAAAGCGGTGTGTTGAGCCAAAGTGTGCCGCTGCTTGAGGCGCAATCGACATCGGATGTGCTGGCCGCCGGGATCCAGGACATCACCAACACGATGGTGGACCAGTTCCGCCTCAATGACGTCTTGCAGATGATCCTGGAGACGATGTTGCGTGCGCTGGATTGCCGGCGTGTGATCTTTTGCCTCAAGGATGCGAAGTCCGGCGCCTTGGTGGGCCGCATTGGCCTGGGCGATGGGGCCGACGTGGTCAAATCGCTGTTCAAGGTGCCGGTGGATCGGGTCGATCTGGCGGCGGCGGATCTGTTCTCGGCTGTGTGCCTCAAGAATCTGGACACCTTGATTGCGGACGCCAGCAAGTCAGCGGTGTTGGCGCGCTTGCCGGCTTGGTTCAAGGACCATATCCAGGCGCCGACCTTCTTGTTGTTGCCCATGGTGATCAAGCGTGGCCCCCAAGAGATCGTGCTGGGCATGATCTATGCCGACAAAGGCCAGGCTGGCAGCATGAAAGTGGACGAGCGCGAGCTGTCCTTGCTGCGCACCTTGCGCAATCAGGCCGTGATGGCCTTCAAACAGTCCTCCGGGGGATAAACGGGGATAATCCCGCCCCATGTTCCGAATCGTCCTGGTAGAACCTGAAATCCCGCCCAACACGGGCAATGTGATCCGCCTGGCGGCCAATACGGGCTGCGAGTTGCACTTGATCGAGCCCTTGGGCTTTTCGATGGACGACAAGCTGCTGCGCCGCGCCGGCCTGGATTATCACGAGTACGCCAATGTCCATCGGCACGCCAATTGGCAGGCGTTTCTGGATACGGTCCAGCCTGATCCCACGCGCCTGTTTGCCTTCACCACGCGGGGCAGCCAGCCCTTTGCGGATGTGGCCTGGCAGCCAGGCGATTGCTTTGTGTTTGGTTGCGAAACGCGGGGACTGGACCCGGCCTTGCGCGAGACCTTTCCGACCTCACAACGCGTGCGCTTGCCCATGCGGCCCGATCAGCGCAGCTTGAATTTGAGCAATGCGGTGGCGGTGGCGGTGTTTGAAGCCTGGCGCCAGAACGGCTACGCAGGCGGCGGCTAATGGGTCAGCCTTCGGCCTTGGCCTCGCGGCTCATCAGTGCCACCACGGCATCGCGGGGCGAGATGCGGCCATCCAGCACGGCGACCACGGCTTGCGTGATGGGCATGTCCACGCCCAGTGTTTGCGCACGCTGCCAGACCGTCGGGGCGCTGTAGACGCCTTCGGCCACATGGCCCAGGTCGGTCAGGATTTGTTGCAGGCTCTTGCCTTGGGCCAATTGCAGGCCCACCGTGCGGTTGCGCGAGAGGCTGCCGGTGGCGGTCAGGACCAGGTCACCCAGACCTGACAGACCCATGAAGGTGTCGGGCCGGGCGCCCAAGGCGACGCCCAGGCGGGTCATCTCGGCCAGGCCACGGGTGATCAAGGCGGCGCGGGCATTCAGGCCCAGGTTCATGCCGTCGA
>JAGWTE010000183.1 GCA_028869095.1 Burkholderiales bacterium | reverse complement strand
CAACGTCCGCAGCAATCTGTTCTACTTTAATTTTTTCGCCTGCAGCAACTTTGTATTGTTTGCCGCCGGTTTTTATGACCGCGTACATGTTGAGACCTTTCAAGAATCTACCGCCCACCACAACGGCAGGCAGCAAAACTTAGCCAACTTAAATGGCTAAGCTCTCCACTGTAGCACGTGGGGGTGATTCTGTAAAGTCCGCGCCGGGTTGAGGCTGATTTTGCCCCCAGCCGAAGAACTGGATGACTTCTTCGCGCTTGGCCAGCGCGTCGGTGAAGCCCAGGTGGATCAACTCGCGGGTGAACGACGATTCAAACAAAAGATAGCTGGCCAGGGCCGTGCCGCTGGCTTTCTTGCCTCGGCCGTGCACACCCAAGGCACCCAGCATGGTCCGCACAGCGGGGGGCAAAGCCCACAGGTGGCGCGAGGCAATGTCGTCGATCCGTTGACTGGGCGCGATCACCAGCACGTCCACCGGCCGCAAGGACGATTGAGCGCGCACCTCGGGCGAGAGCAAGGCCAGGGTCTTGTTGACACGCTGCATGCGCTCAATGTCCACCGCCAGCGCGTCCAGGAAGATGCTGGACATGGCGTGACCGGCGATTTGCGCCAGCGAGGGGTATTCAGCAGAAGCTTGGCGCGGTGTTTGAGGCTCTTGCAGGCGCCCGGCCCCCACCACCAGGATCCGGTCGGCGCCCAGGTGGATGGCCGGCGAGATGGGCGCGGCCTGCCGCATGGCCCCGTCCCCAAAGTACTGCGCCCGCCCATCGACCGACAGCTGCACCGCCGGGAACACAAAGGGAATGGCCGACGAGGCCATGAGGTGGTCAATGGTGAGCTGATCGCGCACGCTGATGCGTTGCGAACGCGACCAAGGCTCGATCGGACGCGCGCTGTCGTAGAAGGTGACGTGCTCGCCCGAGGTGTAGCTGGAAGCTGAAACGGCTACGGCATCCAGATGCCCTTCCTTCATGAGTCGAGGCAATCGATCCAGGCGGAATAACCCCGGCAGCAACTCGCGCAAAGGGTCGTTATTGAGCAAAGAGCGAGGCCTGGCCTTGCGCCAACGTGCCATCGCCCAGCCCAGCGAGAACAAAGTCAGCCATTTGGCGCCACTGCGAATCACACCCAAAGAGTCGGCCTCGTAAACCTGTTCGCAGCGGAATTCGCGCCAAACCTCGACCATGGCGCGCACGGCCACTTCGATGTGATCACTGCGGCACGCCAAAGACAAGCCGTTGATGGCGCCCGCCGATGTCCCGCAAATGATCTGAAAGGGATTGCTGCGCCGCGGCTGGTTACAGTCCTGGCGAATCGTCATCAAGGCCTGCAACACGCCCACCTGGTAGGCAGCGCGTGCGCCACCGCCAGTGAGAACAAGGGCAGTTTTTCCAGGTGGGTTCATGGCAGGTTATCGACCAGGCACGCCCCGTGGTTTAGGCCTGAATCAGGGGCACTCATGGGCGCAAGCGCATCAGGGTGGATTTTCCGAACAAACTCTCGACCAGATCGACCACCAACTCGGCGGTTCGGTTTTGCACGTCGCGTGCCGGATTCAATTCGACAACGTCGAGCGAGCCCAGGCAATTGGTATCGGCGATCATTTCCATGCACAACTGGGCTTCGCGATAACTGGGACCGCCGCGCACCGGCGTGCCCACGCCGGGGGCGATGTCGGGGTCCAGAAAGTCAACGTCAAAACTCAGGTGCAAGTGGGTGCCCTCGTCCACGCCCATCAAGGCTTGCTGCATGGCAGCACGCATGCCGTGTTCATCCAGATGGCGCATGTCAAACACTTCCAGCCCTTGCGCATGGACAAAAGCGCGCTCATGCGGATCGACGCTGCGCACCCCCAGCAGGCGAAAATCAGCGGGCGACAGCGCCACGCCTGCGGCCTGCGTCATCTGCAACAAGGGCTGCGGACCATGCCCACACAGCACCGCCACAGGCATGCCGTGCAGGTTGCCACTGGGTGTGATGGCGCTGGTGTTGAAGTCGGCATGGGCATCCAGCCACAGCACCCGCAGACGACGCCCCTGGCCGGCGCAGTAGCGCGCCACGGCACTGATCGACCCGATGGCCAGGCAGTGATCGCCACCGAGCATCATGGGCATGGCGCCTTGAACCAGCGCCGTGTGCACAGCCTGATGCACCGCAGCATTCCAGGCCACACATTCCTGAAGATGGCGATAGCCCTGCACGGGCGGCTGCCAAGGGTTGGCGGGGCCCGACAGGTTGCCTGCGTCGTCCACATGCAAACCGAGATTTTCCAGGGCCGCAGGCAAGCCCGCCACCCTCAGCGCCTCAGGGCCCAAGGACGCGCCACGCATGCTGGCGCCAATGTCCGTGGGTGCGCCAATGAGACGCACCGTCTTGCTGGTCGGTGAGGGCGAAGCGTGAGGACTCATGCTGCCATCATCCGACAAATCACCAGCCGCAGGCGCTGTCTTGTACAGGCTGCCCCAGGCCGTACTCTTTTTGCAAGGTGACCCAGGCCTCGTCCGCCGTTTCAACAAAGCGGAACAGGTTGACGTCGTCCGGGCTGATCATGCCGGTTTCGACCAGGTGATCGAAGTTCATCAGCTTGGTCCAGAACTCCCTGCCAAACAGCAGCACGGGGCGGCGACGGCATTTGCCTGTCTGCATCAGCGTCAAGGCCTCGAACAATTCGTCCAGCGTCCCAAAGCCGCCAGGGAAGCACACCAGCGCGACCGAGCGCATCAGGAAGTGCATCTTGCGCAGTGCAAAGTAGTGGAACTGGAAGCACAGCTTGGGGGTGATGTAGGGGTTGGGCTCTTGCTCGTGGGGCAAGACGATGTTGAGCCCCAGGCTCTTGCCGCCGACCTCGAAGGCGCCTCGGTTGCCCGCCTCCATGATGCCGGGGCCACCGCCTGTGACCACGTAGATCGGGGTCTGCAGCTTGGCCGAGTGGTTGGTCACCATGCTGGCAAAGGCGCGCGCTTCTTCGTAGTAACGGGCCATGTCGACGCCACGTTGGGCCACGCGGATGGCATGGTCGCGGGCCGTGCCAGCGGGCAGTGTCTCGGCTTCCAGCAGCTTGGTTTTCGCTTCATCAGCGGGCAAGATCCGTGCGCTGCCGAACATCACGATGGTGGACTCGATGCCCTCTTCGCGCTGGATCAACTCGGGTTTGAGCAGCTCCAGCTGCATCCGCACCGAGCGCAACTCGGGGTGCAGCAAAAACTCGGGATCGGCAAACGCCAGGTCGTAACTGCTGTCCGGGCCCGCATACAGCGAGGGTTTGGTGGCGTTGCGGGCATCTTGCACCGCAGTCGGGAAATTGCGCTCAAGCAACTCTTTGGGATTGTTCATGGTGACAACCGTCCTGCCTCAGGTCTGCGCATCGAAGCGCACTGGCATTCAGTATGCCGCCCACCTCGCCCCGATCAGCGTGCGAATTGAACGGTCAAGGCCCGGGAGTTGCGATTTCACCGCACACCGGGCAAGCCGGGTCGCGTTTGGCCCGCAGTTCGGTCCAGGTCCAGGAACGGCCGTCGAGCAGCAACAGCCGGCCCGCCAGCGAAGGATGCGAGCCCTGCGTCGCGTTCGACGCGGCATTCGATCCGGCAGCGTTCGACCCAATCTGCGCCAGCAGCTTGATGGCCTCGCCAGCCTGCATGACGCCCATCATCCCGACCACGGGGGCGAACACGCCCAGCATGGCACAGCGGGTTTCTTCGGGCGGCTGATCGGGCGGGAACAGGCAGGCGTAGCAAGGCGCTTGCGGCAAACGCGGATCGAACACGCTGATTTGCCCGTCAAAGCGCACGGCTGATGCCGACACCAGCGGCACGCGGTGCTGGTGGCTGATGCGGTTGATCAACTGGCGGATGGCAAAACGGTCGGTGCAATCGAGCACGACATCGGCCTGCGGCACCCACTGATTCAGCAAGGCTTCGTCGGCCGCCTGCGCGATGGGCTGCACCTGCACTTGTGGGTTGAGTTGCGCGATGGCCTGTGCGGCCGACTCGACCTTGGTCTGCCCGACGCGCGGCGTGGTGTGGATGATCTGGCGCTGCAAATTGGTGACGTCGACCACATCGTGGTCCACCACCGTGATGCGGCCGACACCGGCGCTGGCCAGGTACATCAGTGCCGGCGCACCCAGCCCCCCGGCCCCGATCACCAAGGCATGGGATTGCAGCAGCCGGTCTTGGGCCTCTTCGGACCAGTCGTCCAGCAAGAGGTGCCGGCTGTAGCGCAGGCGCTGATCGTCATCCACGAATGCGGTCTCCGAGGCGTCTGCGAAAACTCAAGGCCCGACGCGTTACTGAGACTTGTTGTCTTCAGGCTTGCGCTCGGTCATGGTCTTGGAGACCACGACGGGCTTGCCCTTGAGCTGGTTCAGCGCTTGTTGCAGCGGGAAGTCTTCGGCGCTACCGAACTCGGGCAGCGGCTTGGGCGTGTCCGCCTTCTTGGCGTCTTCCAGCTTCTTGATGGCTTCTTCGCGGGCCTTTTCACGGGCCTCGTCCTTCACCTCGGCACCTTGGCCGCTGGTGATGTGCTTGTCCAGATCGGCTTCGCGCACACGCAGGGCCGAGTACAGGTTGCCATCGGCGCTTTCGTCCACCATCACGTCAGGCACGATGCCCTTGGCCTGGATGGAACGACCGCTTGGGGTGTAGTAGCGGGCCGTGGTGATCTTCAGGCCGGTGTCAGCCGTCAGCTGACGCACGGTCTGGACCGAGCCCTTGCCGAAGGTCTGGCCGCCCAAAATGGTGGCGCGCTTGTGATCTTGCAAGGCACCGGAGACGATCTCGCTGGCCGAGGCCGAGCCTTCGTTGACCAACACCACCAGAGGGATGGTCTTCAAAGCGGCGGGCAGGCGGGCCAGCGGATCAGAGCCGAAGCGACGCGAGTAGTCTTCAGTCCGGGCCTTGAACACGGCCTTGGATTCGGGCAGCTGACCGTTGGTCGACACCACCACGGCGTCCTTGGGCAAGAAGGCGGCAGAGATGCCGATGGCGCCTTCCAGCAAGCCACCGGGGTCATTGCGCAGGTCCAGCACCAAGCCCTTGAGCTTGGGGTCTTCCTTGAACATCTTGTCGACCTTGGCGGCGAAGTCTTCGACGGTGCGGTCTTGGAACTGGGTGATGCGGATCCAGCCGTAGCCGGGCTCGACCACCTTGCCGCGCACGCTTTGAACGTGGATTTCTTCGCGGGTGATGGTCACCGGGAAGCTGCGGCTTTCAGACTTGCGGAAGATGGTCAGGACCACCTTGGTATTGGGCTCGCCACGCATGCGCTTGACGGCCTGGTCCATGGACAGCCCCTTGACGAAGGTCTCGTCGATCTTGGTGATCAGGTCACCGCTCTTGAGGCCAGCGCGGAACGCAGGCGAGCCTTCGATGGGCGAGATGACCTTGACCAGACCGTCTTCCATCCCGATTTCGATGCCCACGCCGACAAATTTGCCGGTGGTGCCTTCGCGGAATTCCTTGAACGCGGTTTTGTCGAAATAAATGGAATGAGGATCCAGCCCCGCGACCATGCCACCGATGGCATCGCCGATGAGTTTCTTTTCATCCACGGGTTCGACGTAATCCGTCTTGATCATCCCGAATGCTGCAGCGAGTTGCTGCATTTCTTCCAGGGGTAAAGGCGCAACGGCATTGCGTGCTGTGGCCTGGAATT
>JAGWTE010000011.1 GCA_028869095.1 Burkholderiales bacterium | reverse complement strand
ACATCACGAAAGGCCATTTCGAGAACGTGAGCCTGGACGGACTGAGTTTCTGCGTCACCGTGGCGTTTCCAGGCGCGCTGCACGAAGGCAATGGGCAGGCGCAGCCCATTATTGACCAGCGGGCGACGCCGCAGCAACGCGAGGCCTTATTCAACATCCTGTCGGGTCAGAACTCAGACCCTGGCACCTTGTTCAATATTTTCAGTTTGATCGTCACCCAGATGCACGATCCCATCTTTGCGCCGATCTCTTTTGAGTTTGACAAGAAAGCCCGTATCGCGAGTGTGCGCATTCCGGGTGTCTTGGAGACCGAGGTCGAGCCCATCAAGAACCCGGTCACGGGCTTGCCGCACAGCATCCAGGTGATGATGCCGGAGGGCTTTGAGCACCGAGTGGGTGAGGTCGCGTCCTCCAACATCCGCAGCAGCGGGGCCATCCCGTTCCAGACTCAGGGTTGCCACAGCACTTTGGCGTCGGTGACCCAAACACCGCAAGGTGTGGTGGCCTAGGTGCGTGAGCGCCTGATCGTCATCAGCGGTCTGCTGGCTGTCATTGGCCTGTCGTGGACTTACCTGCTGGCGGGGGCTGGAACGAT
Source organism: Burkholderiales bacterium (assembly GCA_028869095.1). Lineage (GTDB taxonomy): Bacteria > Pseudomonadota > Gammaproteobacteria > Burkholderiales > Burkholderiaceae_C > Aquabacterium. The sequence continues at coordinate 24,784 of JAGWTE010000011.1, read as the reverse complement.
GCAGGACATGGGCGGCATGCTCATGCCCATGAGTTCCGGCCCTTGGGACTGGCGCCACACGCTGGTGATGTTTGTGATGTGGGCGGTGATGATGGCCGCGATGATGTTGCCCAGCGCATCGCCCATGATTTTGCTGTACGGCACCATTGCTCGGGGGCGCAGCGCAAGAGGTGAGGCGGTGGCCAGTTCGGCCGTCTTCACCATGGGCTATGTCCTGGTCTGGGCGGCTTTCAGCCTGTTCGCCGTTGCCCTGCAGTTCGGGCTCGAACGTGCGGCGCTGCTGTCACCCATGATGGAAGCAACCAGTCAGGTGTTTGCCGCCGGCACGCTGGTCGCGGCGGGCGTCTATCAGTGGACCCCGTTGAAGCAGGCCTGTCTGCGGCATTGCCGCTCGCCGCTGGATTTTGTGATGACCCAATGGCGAGAAGGCCGGCAGGGGGCTTTGCTCATGGGGGCGCGCCACGGCGCTTACTGCGTGGGCTGTTGCTGGCTGCTGATGCTGCTCTTGTTCGTCGGGGGCATCATGAACCTGGCCTGGATCTCCGGACTGGCGGTCTACATCCTGGTAGAAAAGCTGGCGCCAGCTGGGATCTGGGTGGGCCGCATGACGGGCCTGTTGCTGATCGCCTGGGGTGGTGCGACCTTGTTCGCCGTGCGGCTGCCGTTCCTGGCTTAGTTCGGTAACGGTACAGTAGCGCAGCCAGTCAGCCCTTCAACCGTCGCTCTCTTCAGGAGTCATGCATGACCGCACCCAGCTATGACCTCGTCGTGTTCGGCGCTACCAGTTTTGTCGGTCAGATCCTGACCAAGTACCTGGTCGACTATTTCTCTGGGCAGACCGAGACGGTGCGGTGGGCCATTGCCGGCCGCTCTGAGTCGAAGCTCAATGAAGTCAAACGGTCCCTGGGCGCAGCGGGGCAGTCCTTGCCCATCATCGTGGCCGATGCGGCCAATGAAACCCAACTGCGCGCCATGTGCGCCCAGACGCGCGTGGTGGTGTCCACCGTGGGCCCCTATGCGCTGTATGGCGAGCCCCTGGTCAAGGTCTGTGCCGAGCTGGGTACCGACTACTGCGATCTGACGGGCGAGACGCAGTGGATCAAGAAGATGATCGACCGATACGAGGCCACCGCCAAGCAGTCGGGCGCGCGCATTGTTCATTGCTGTGGATTTGACTCCGTGCCGTCGGACATGGGTGTTTATTTCTTGCAGCAGCAGACGATGAAGCAGTTTGGCGCGCCTGCAACGCACGTCAAGATGCGGGTCAAAACCCTCAAGGGTGGGGCCTCCGGTGGCACGGTGGCCAGCATGATCAATATCGTTCGGGAGGCCGCGGCAGACCCGGCTTTGCGCAAAGAATTGCGCAACCCCTACTCACTGTGCCCCAGCGGGCATGGCTTCACTGCGCGCCAGCATTACGTCGGCGGTGCGGAGTTTGATGCTGACTTTGAGGCCTGGGCCGCGCCATTTGTCATGGCGGCCGTCAATGAGCGTGTGGTGCACCGCTCCAATGCCTTGACTGGCAAGGCTTATGGCAGCAACTTTACCTATGACGAAGGCATGTTGACAGGGGCTGGAATCAAGGGGCGCATGGCCGCCTTGACCATGGTGGCCGGGTTGGCCGGCTTCATGGTGGGCGTGGTCATCAAGCCCACGCGTAGCTTAATGGAGAGTTTCTTGTTGCCCAAGCCTGGCGAGGGGCCCAGCCCTGAGGCCCAGTTGGCAGGGCGTTATGACCTGCGCTTCTTTGGTCAAACCGATCAGAGCCAGACCTTGCGCGCACGCGTCACAGGGGACCGGGATCCCGGCTATGGCTCCACCGGAAAAATGTTGGGGCAGGCAGCCCTGAGTCTGGCGCTGGATCATGCCAAAGACGGCGCCAAAGCGGGCAAGGGCGGCGGATTCTGGACACCGGCCACGATGTTTGACGACCGCTTCATTGATCGTCTGGTTCGTCACGCGGGTTTGCGTTTTGAATTGGTTTGAAGCGTCAAAGATGCCTGGTCCATTTCGCACGCCCCATCCACCGATCCAGGGCGTTGGTTGACATGGTTCGCATGACGTGGCGAGCCTGGTTCAAAGGGATCAATTGCGCTTTGAGCAGGTCGCCTCGGGTCAAGATCCCCAAAACTTGATCCGTGCGCACCGGATCGACCACGACCAATCGGCCGACATCGGCCTCCACCATGTGGTCCGCAGCTTGACGCAATGAGTGCTGAGGTGTCACCGCCAGAGGTGCCCTGTTCAAAAGCGATAGCAGGGATGCCTCGTTTGGGACCTTGGGGTCTTGAACCTGTCTGCGCGTGACGACGCCTAGCAATCGTCCCTGCTCGTCGACGACTGGGTAGCCTTGGTGGCTGGCCTGGGGCAAGGAGCTGTTGAACCAGTCTCGCGTACTGGCCACGCTGTCCTGCGCGAACAGGCAGGTTGCGGGTTGCGTGCAAGCCTGCGCTACCTGGATCTGTTCAAGGTAGTCGGCTGCGTATTCGCTGGGCACATGAATGCCTCGGCGCGTGATCTTCTCCGTCATGATCGTTGTGCGCATGGCCAGGCAAGAGACCAAATAGGCCAAGCCGCATCCCGCCATGAGGGGCAGCAGCGTGGATGCCTGCCCTGTGGTTTCGAACACGAACAAAACCGAGGTGAGGACAGCGCGGGATGCGCCCCCAAACATGGCGGCCATGCCAACCAAGGCGGCCATGCCAGGATGCACGTGCCACATCGGCCAGACCATCTGGAGCAGCAGACCGAGCAACCCGCCCATGGCTCCACCGATGGTGAACAAGGGCGCCAAGGTCCCGCCCGATGTGCCACTGCCCAATGCAATCACCCACGAGGTGAATTTCGCCAGCATGAGCGTGGCCAAGGTCAGGGCGCCCCAGCGGCCTTGGATGATGTGGTCGATGTTGCTGTAGCCAACGCCCAGCGTGTCAGGATAGGCATAACCAATGAGCCCAACGGCCAGGCCACCGATTGCAGGCCACCACATCCAATGGATAGGCAGGGTCTGGAAGGCATCTTCGACTGCATAGACCGCTCGTGTGACCCCTACGCTGGCCAAGCCCACCACCATGCCAATCAACGCGTAGGCCGGCAAACTGGCGGGCGAGGCGAAGGGAATGGGGCCGGAGGCGAAGACCGGCAAGGCGCCATTGATCATCTGCCTCAGCGTGGTGGCCACCAGCACAGCCACAACGACCGGGATCAGCGAGCGCGGCTTGAGTTCAAACAGCAGTAACTCGATGGCCAGCAAGACAGCTGACATGGGGGCGTTGAAGATGGCGGCCATGCCCGCAGCGGCACCCGCTGCCAGCAGGGCCTTGCGTTCTACGGCCGTGACTTTGAGTACCTGCCCTAGCACAGACCCCATGGCTCCGCCTGTGGCAATGATCGGGCCCTCAGCGCCAAAGGGGCCTCCTGATCCGATGGCAATGGCCGAAGACAGCGGCTTGAGAAAAGTCATCCGCAGCGGGATGCGGCTGTCATTGGTCAAGATCTGTTCCATGGCCTCGGGAATGCCATGACCGCGGATGGCTGCAGAGCCAAACCGGGCCATCAGGCCCACGATCACGCCCCCCACGACGGGTACAACCAGCACCCACCAACCCAGGTGATGCAGCGCCGGCGAGGTGAAGTCTGTTGACCAGCGCCCGTAAAAGGCGAGGTTCGTGACCCCGTTGATCAACAAGATCAGGCCTTGCGCCACCCACGCCGTGACGGCCGCTAACAGGGCCGCAAAAAGTGAGAGTCGAAGCACCCGCACATCGACCAAAGCTTGGCGCAATGGCATGTGCGATGGCCCTACCGTCGCCGCCAGTGAGGGCGAGACAGGTAAGGGGGAATTGGAAAACGGGTGGGGAGATGTCATGGGTTTGCGTCAGGTCAACGCGGCGTCGATGCGATCCAATAATATCGCAATACGATCTATTTTGAGGATTTAAAATCCAAAGCCACCATCGCAGACATGTCTAGTAAAGCCTCCTCCAAAAAGCCAAAGTCCTCGTCATCGACCAAGGCCCTGACGACGTCGGACTACGAGCGTCTGGCCGACTTCCGTTACGCACTGAGGCAGTTTTTGGCTTTCAGCCAGCAATCCGCCAAACACGCTGGGTTGACGCCCCAACAACATCAGGCGCTGCTCGCCATCAAGGGCTCGCAGGCACGAGGTGGGATGAGCGTCGGAGACCTGTCTGACCGCTTGATCTTGCGTCATCACAGTGCTGTGGAATTGACGGACCGATTGGTGCGGGCCCGGCTCGTTACCCGAGAAGAGGCAACCCAGGATGGCAGAAAGGTCATGCTGTCGCTGACGGCCGATGCCGAAGCGCTCTTGCTCAGCCTGTCCGCTTCTCACATGGAGGAGTTGCGGCGTGTGGGCCCAGGGCTGAGCGAGTTGATTCTGCAGTTCAGCCAGGGAAGCCAGCCGCAGTGAGACGCGCCGCCCGGACATCCAGTACAGTTCAGTTCTGAACACGTTTTCGCGGCATCCATGACCGACCATTACGCCGCCCTCGGGCTGGGCAGCGCTGCCACGCTGGCCGACATCAAAAAGGCCTTCCGCCAGAAGGCCTCGCTCTATCATCCGGACCGCAACACGTCGCCGGATGCGCCCGCGCGTTTTCGCGCTGTGCAAGAGGCCTACGATGTGCTGTCCGATGCCGACAAGCGCCTGGCCTACGACGACAACCGCCGCCGCAACCTGCTAGACAGCCCCATCGACACCGCACGCGACATCTGGCTGAACTATTTCAGCGCGTTGCTTTGAGTGCTGGCTGATTGTTTGCGTCTGAGCTGCGCTTGACGCCGCTCCCTTTCCATCTCTTTTTTCGCGCCAGCTGTACACACCATGAACCTGTCCCCCGCTTTTCACGATCTGCGCGCCGCCTACCAGGCGGAGATGGATGACCTCACCTCCGACTCCGAAGGCCGCGATGTGCTGCGCAAGCGCCTGGCTGACAAGCGCAAATCGCTGGATTTCATGTTGCAGATGACCCAGGCCGCCCCTGAAATGGTCGCCGTGCTCTTTCACCAAGGCTTTCGCTTCACCGAGCCGGCCGTGATGGACCAGGTCGTGAGCCTGGAAATCGACGACGTGCCTGATTGGGACGAGTTGCGCGGCGCCGTGCAACTCATGCCCTCGGTGCAGTCCCTGGCTGAGACCTTCTTGCAGCAGGCCGACGGCCAGCGCTTCATGACCATCGCCGCTGCGCTGGCCTATCTGTACGAGAAGCCCGATGGCCGCCAGCAAGCCTCGTCCAGCGACGACGATGAAGACGCGGACCCAGATGAAGACCGCGATGACCACGACGACGAAGACCGTGAATACGTCGAAAGCGACGACGCAGCCGATGCCCGCGCCCGTGACGAGGCCGGCGCCGACTGGCTGGCCGAACAAGGCTTTGACCGCAAAGATTGAGCGAGCACTGAGACCATGAACGAGATTGCACTCATCCAACAAACCCAAAGCCTGATCGCGGCGGGTGACATCGTCGGGGCCGAAGCCATCCTGGTCGACCTGGCTGACAAAGAAGGCGACGGCGCCCTGATGGTCGTGCTGGAACAGCTGCCGCCCAAAGACATCCTGGCCGTGATCCGCGAGTACGACCCGTCCAAAGACTCGGTCATCAACATGCTGATCTCGCCCGAGCAGTTTGCCCGCGCGGTCGTGATCGAAAAGCGCTACAAAGACCTCAAGCACGTGCACCTGCGCGGCATGATCAACTCGATCATCTTCCGCGAAGACGCTGACCCCATCGAGTTCCTTCACGCCTTGGGGGATCTGGAAGGTGGCAGTGAAGCCCTGGCCAATTACTTCGCCGACAAGTGGGGCCGTGTGGAGAGCTTTGCGCGTACCGGCAGCTTTGATACGCTGGACGACGATGGCCAGATCATGTCGGAAGAAGCGCTGCTGAACTCGGCCCACGTGCGCCCCGTGCTGCAACACGACGAAGTGGCCGACCACGACTGGATGGAGCTGGCCTGGTTGCTGCGCTACCAATGCCAAGATCTGTTCTGCGAAATGCTGCTGGTGCTGCGCGCCAAGGCCATGCGCGGTGAAGACGCGCCCGGCGACGATGAGGAAGAAGCGGAAGAGAGCGATGGCAAGGTCGAAACCGGCGACACTGACCGGGGCCGCATCACCCAAGCCGCGATTGACCCGGATGAAGAGTCAGCGATCTGACTTGAACAGGGATCTGCCATGAAAGAGTCCACGCCGACCTCCGAACAAGACCTGCCATCGGCCACGCCTGCGGCGGTCTCGCTGTATGACGCACGGCCCTTTTTTGAAAAGGCGCTGCAATACGGTGTGGCCCATGGCCTGATCAACCAGGCCAAGCTGGACACCATGTGTGTGGAGGCCCCCAAAGGCATGGTCCAGATCGCGGGCTATTTTGGCAGCGAGTTCTTGCGCCCCGAGCTGGAAAAGGCCCGCGCGCGCATGGTCAACCTGATCAGCCTGTATCTGGAAGAGTCATGCCAAGGCGATCTGCACCGTGCCGCGGAATCGCTGCGCGATCACTCCCTGCTGTCGCGATCCAAAGGCGGCTCGGACATGCTCAAGCGCCTGATTGCCATGCCGCAAAGCTCGCACTTTGGCATGAGCGAGCGCAAGGGCTTCACGGACGAGTTGATCCCGCATCTGGCCAAATGGACCCTGCGCAGCTTGGCCGACTACCGCGCCGAGTTGGCGACGCGCCGGCATGCTGCCGACCTGATCGAAGCGGCCACCTGGATGGCGGCGCAGCTGGATGTGGGCGACGATGAGCTCGAAGAATTCGGTGCCGAAGCCGAAGCGGTGATCCGCACCGCTTTGTTGATCGAAGCCGTGGGGCGCGACACCTTGCCCGACTGGATCGGGTTTGAAAAAACCATTGGCGTGCTGCGCCGCCAGCCCATGCTGGCCAGCGAAGACGGCATCGTGGTGCCCGAAGAATTGCCCGCGCATCTGCACGCGGCAGTCGAATCGGTGCGCCAGTCTGTGTTGGCGGAGATGCCGCGCATCCTGGATGCCAGCTTGTCGCCGCGCAAGCTCTTCACGCAAACGGCGGCCTTCATGGGGCGCTATTTCTGGATTGAAGACGCGCTGGCCGAGATCGACCACCACGAGCGCAGCGCGTCCAACGAATGGCGCAAGGCCACGCTGGGCCAGACCGATGAAGACGCTTTGGTAACAGCCTTCTTGCACATCGCGGCCGGCAGCGCCCCCAAAGTCAGCATGACGGAAACCAGCGCGGCCACCTTGATCCGCAAGATCCGCAAATCAGGCCTACACCCGGAGCGGGCCAAGGCCTTCATCCAGTCGCATGCGCCCACCGCCTTGCGCGAAGGCTATGTCGAGCTGTGGCGCCTGTTCTTGCAAGAGGCCCAGCCCTTGTTGCTCAGTGATGCTGTCACCTCGCACAACGATGCCATGGCCTTGCTCAGGCGGGAGTGCGTGGTGGTGGCCAAGGCGTCCAGCTAAGGGGTTGGCGCGCCTCGGTCGCTGGCTTACCCGGCGTGTGGCATGGTCAGCCCGTGCCAGCCTTGGTAGCCCATGTACAGCCCAACCAACAGCATCAACACACCCGAGAAATAAGGCGCTTTGCGCGAGAAATCGCCAAAGCCGCCCCATTGCTTGGACACGTGCTTGACGCTCAGGGCGGCCAGCACGCCTGAGGCGACCATGGTCAGCGCCAGCCCGATGCTGAAACACATCACCAAGGTGGCACCCAGCGCGACGCGTTTGAGTTGCAGACACAGCAGCAAGACCGTGATGGAGGCCGGGCAGGGCACCAGCCCCCCCGTCAAACCAAACATCACGATTTGCGGCGTGGTCACGGCACGATTGGTGAAACGCCGCCGGATGTCGTTGGCATGGGCCAGCTCATGCGGGTCTTGATAGCCCGGCGCGGCAACATCCAGCCCTTCGTAATCAGGCACCACATGATGGTGATGCTCCGTGAATTCGACGTCGTAATCATGGCTGTGGTGGCCATGGCCCAGGCTCAGCCGCGCCACGAACTCGTGCGGCTCGTCGATCACCTGTTCCGATTCCAAAAACCCGTCGCGTTGCACGAAGGTGAATGATTGTTGCTGTCCGTCGGGCCTTTCCAGGCTGATGCGAACCTGATCGGCCTTCCAGTCGTGGCCATGGTGCCCTTCGCGGCTCAGGCGAAAGCGGGGCGGCACGCCCTCTTCAAAGATGGCCAGTCGCACCACGCCGTGGCCGGTGTCGATCCGCTTGGCCTCGTCCGCGTGGTCGTGGCTGTGTGCATGGCCATGATCGTGGTCACCGTGACCATGGTCGTGTCCGTGATCATGAAAGCAGGCGCTTTGCTGGCGGCGGATTCGCCAGATCATCCAGATGGCCACGCCCATGACCACGATGGCGGACGCCAGTTGGAAATAAGGCTCGGCCGTTTCTGCGTTCAGATTTTGGCCAAAGTACAGGCCCGCCATCGCAACAGCCCACACCACGGCGGTGTGCGAGAGCGTGGCTGACAAGCCCAGCAAAACGGCTTGGGTCACCGTGCCCCGAATCGCCACGATGAACGCAGCCATCATGGTTTTGGAATGGCCGGGTTCCAGGCCATGCAGGGCACCCAAGAGGATGGCGCTGGGCACAAACAGCCAAGCATTGCCTTGCAGCAGCAAGGTTGAAAACTCAGTCATCTCAGGGCCTTACAGGTATTTCGTGATTTCTTTGAATTCGCGGATCGTGTCTTCGGCACTTTGCTGGCCTTCACGCACGGCGTGTTCCAGGCAGTGATCGATGTGATCGTGCACCAGGGTCTTCTTGGCCTTGATCAAGGCGTTTTCAACAGCCTGAAGCTGCTGTGCGACGTCCAGACAGTCGCGCCCTTGCTCCAGCATGGTGATGATGCTGTTGAGGTGGCCATGAGCGCGCTTGAGCCGCTTGAGGACGTCGGTGTGGGAGGCGTGGAGTGTCATAAGTTTGACATCCTATCCTCCAGGGGGGGATGTTGGCAAGGGCTGTGGGCAGAGATAGAATCCGCCGACCTCAAGGTTGGATTCCGCTGGGAGCGTGCATGCGTTTTGATTTCAAGAGGCGACACCATGTCGTCGCCCAGTTGGTTGGGTGGGGCGCGATAGCCTCGATGACGCTCCTGCCTTGTCATGCGGATACGACCGAGTCGGAGAGCTGGAATGCAAAATTTCAGTCCACCTATGTCTGGCAAGGCAAACGCCCCATGTCGGCAGCCTATTCAGGCGCCAACAGCTTGGCGACTGACAAAGAGCACAGCTACTCGTTCACGGCCACTCTGGCCTTGGGATACCGCCCCTGGCCAGGGGGCGAGATCTACCTGGACCCCGAAGCGGCACAAGGCGTGCCTTTGTCCAATTTGACGGGGCTGGGCGGCTTCACAAATGGCGAGATGGCGCGGTCTTCAGGCCCCACGCTCAAGGTCTATCGTGCCCGTCTGTTCTTACGTCAGACTTGGGGAGACGGGGGCGAGCAAGAGGCCATTGAGTCTGGTGTGAATCAATTGGCCGGTATGGTGGACAAGCGTCGTTGGGTGCTGACAGCGGGCAACCTGTCGGTGATCGATGTTTTTGATGCGAATGCCTACAGCCACGACCCGCGCACCCAGTTCCTGAACTGGTCCGTGATGACCCATGGCGCGTTTGACTATGCAGGCGATGCGCGGGGCTATTCTTGGGGGATCGCTGCCGAACGCTATCTGGACGATTGGGTGGTGCGCGCAGGGCGTTTCATTGAGCCCAAAGAGCCCAATCAGCAGGCGCTGGATGAACGTTTCTTCCGATACTACGGGGATCAGATCGAGATCGAGCGCGCGCATGACTGGAATGGTCAGCCCGGCAAATGGCGCCTGCTGGCTTTCCGCAATCGGACCCGGATGTCGCGCTATCAAGATGCCCTGGATCTGGCTGTCAACCAAGGGAGCACGCCTGACATCAACAGCGTCCGGACCGGAGCGCAGATCAAGTACGGTGTCGGGCTCAATCTGGAACAGGCCGTGAGCGACAACGCTGACTTGTTTGCGCGCGGCAGTTGGGCCGATGGCGGCACAGAGACGTATGCCTTCACTGAAATCGACCGATCGCTTTCAGGTGGGGTGTTGCTCAAAGGGGCGCCGTGGTCGCGCCCCATGGATACCTTGGGCGTGGCGGTGGCCCGCAATGGTCTGTCGCGGGCGCACCGTGACTACCTGGCGGCCGGTGGCCTGGGCTTCTTCATTGGTGACGGGCAATTGAACTACAAACCCGAAACCATTGTGGAGGCGTTCTACTGTGCGAACCTGAATAAGCTGGTCTGGGTGTCCTTGGATTGGCAATACATCAGCCACCCGGCCTACAACGCTGATCGGGGGCCGGCCCAAGTCAGCTCTGTGCGGCTTCATACCGAGTTCTGATCCATGAAAAGCACTGCACCTCAATTGGTTGTTGACAACGTGCGGCCTGGCTTCACTCGGGTCGATGGCCTGGTCGTGCTCATCTTGTTTGGCTTGCTGTGGAGCGTCATGCACTTTGGGCATGGGATGCTGGTCGCGTTTGATCCGTCCCAAGTGCCAGAGCTGGATGTTTCAACCAGCCAGATTCCCTACTACGCGGGGCGAACCTTGCTGCGGATGTGGATCGCATTTGGCTTTTCCTTGCTGTTTGCGATCTCGCTGGGGTATTTGGCAGCCAAGCATGCCCTGGCGCGTGCCTTCATCCTGCCAGCCTTGGACGTCCTGCAATCCGTGCCTGTCTTGGGGTTCTTGTCGGCCACGGTGGCGGGTTTCATGGCCTTGTTTCCCGGCAGTTTGCTGGGGGTGGAGTGCGCTTCGATTTTTGCCATCTTCACCGGCCAGGTCTGGAACATGGCATTCGGTTTTTATCACTCGATGGTCACGGTGCCCGTGGACATGCAAGAGGCGGCATCCAACTATGGCTTGACACGCTGGCAGCGATTTCGTGTGGTGGAGTTGCCGGCGTCTGTGCACAGTTTGATCTGGAACTCGATGATGTCGTTCGGCGGGGGCTGGTTCTTCGTGGCGCAAAGTGAAGCCATCAGCGTGATGAACAAGGACATCAAACTGCCGGGGTTGGGTTCCTACATGGCGGCGGCCATCGAGCGTGGGGATAACCAAGCTGCTTTGTTGGCCGTGGTCGCGATGCTGGTGCTGATCCTGGTCAGCGATCAGTTGGTCTGGCGGCCCTTGCTGGCCTGGGCCGACCGCTTCAAGATCGAGTTGACTGAGTCTGGCGTGGCGCCCACGTCTTGGGTATACGACCTGCTGCGCGCCACGACCGTGTTTGCCTGGCTACGCGAGCGGGTCTGGCAGCCGCTTGACGATGCCCTGAGTCGGACCGTGACCAAGATTCATCCGCCAACAGCTGCAGAGCCATCTGCAGTGTGGGATGGGGCTTGGCGTGGCCTTGGCTTGGTCGCAGCCATTTGGCTGGGTTATGAAGTGGCGCTGGGTGTTTTCTCAGCCATTGCCATTTTGCACAGCACCTTGACCGTGTCCATGCTGTGGCACGTGATCTGGCTGGGTTTTCTGACGCTGCTGAGGGTGCTGGCCATGACGGTATTGGCCACCTTGATCTGGACACCTGTGGGGGTGTGGATCGGTTTTCATCCCCAGGCCGCGCGATATGTTCAGCCGCTGGCTCAGATCGGCGCATCCTTTCCGGTGAACATGACGTTTCCTCTGGTGGTTGGGTGGTTTGTCGCCACGCACACCTCCATGAATTGGGGCAGCATCTTGCTGATCGCCATGGGCACGCAGTGGTACATCCTGTTCAACGTGATCGCGGGCGCCATGGCCATTCCCAACGAGATGAAAGAAGTGGCGCGCATCTATGGCTTGCGCCAGTGGCAGCTGTGGCGAACCTTGATCTTGCCTGCCATCTTTCCGTTCTGGGTGACGGGGGCATGTACAGCTGCGGGTGGCGCTTGGAACGCCAGCATTGTGGCTGAGGCGGCCTCATGGGGGCACACCACACTGAAAGCGCAAGGCCTGGGCGCCTTCATCGCAGACGTCACGAGAACAGGTAACACCCCCATGATCATTGTGAGCATCGGGGTGATGTCGCTCTTTGTGGTGGCGATGAACAAATTTGTGTGGCGCAGGCTGTACAGCTTTGCTGAGCGTCGGTTCCGCTTGGACTGAACGGTTTGAGAACGCGATATGAGCATGACACATTCTGCCGACAAGAAGTCCCCGATTGCCGAGCTGCGCGGTGTGACCAAAACCTATGTGACCGGTAGCGGTCATGAGCTGAAGGTGCTGGACCTGATTGATGTGGCCGTGCACGAGGGTGAGCTATTGGCTTTGCTGGGTCAGTCTGGATCAGGCAAGTCGACCATCCTGCGGTGTTTGACTGGCTTGGTGGAGCCCACCTCTGGGCAGGCGTTGCACAAAGGCAAACACCTGCATGGGATCAATGCTGATGCGTCCATCGTGTTCCAGACTTTTGCCTTGTATCCCTGGTTGACGGTTGAACAGAACGTGGCCGTGGGCTTGATGTCCCGCCAGATGAGCCGCGCTGACAAGGAGCAGGCCGTCAACCGCGCCATCGAGATCATCGGCTTGGGCAACTACCACGCCGCTTATCCGCGCGAACTCTCAGGCGGCATGCGCCAACGGGTGGGTATTGCGCGGGCCTTGGTGTCGCGCCCTCGCATGCTCTGTCTGGACGAAGCCTTCAGTGCGCTGGACGTACTGACCGCAGAAAACCTACGCCAGGAATTGCTCAGCTTGTGGCGCACGCCAGGTAGCGATCTCAGTGCCATCTTCATGGTGACCCACAACATCGAAGAGGCCGTCGAGATGGCGACGCGCATCGTGGTGCTCTTCCCGCGTCCTGGGCGTGTGGGCCTGGTTCTGGAGAACCCGCTGCCTTATCCCCGCGACACCAAGAGCGCCGAGTTCCAGCGGATGGTGAGCATCATCCACGAGTGCATCACCACCACCACCATGCCCGATGTGCCGCCAGAGGCACCTGTGCCTGGCCAGCCGATATCGCGTGCCCGCTCTCGCATGGAGTCCATTCCCTTGGTGCCAGTGGGGCAGATCCTGGGGCTGTTGAGCTTGCTGCATGACTCGCCGGAGTTGTCCAACATTTATGACATCTCGGACGAGATCGGACGTGAGTTTGGCGACACCATTGCCTTGGTCAAAGCTGCCGAGATTTTGGAATTCATTGACACCCCCAAGGACCAAGTCTGCTTCACCGATTTGGGCCGACGGTTCGTGGCCGCCGACCCCGCAGGCCGCAAAGCGATCTTTGCCGAACAGGTCTTCAAGCTGAGACTCTTTCACATCATCCTGGCGCTGTTGCGCGAGTATGAAGAGGTGGAAGCGGATCGCATCATCAAGGACATTGCCAGTGCGCTCCCCTATGACAACCCGGAAAAGATCTTCCAGACCATGATCGCCTGGGGGCGCTATGCGGGCTTGATGGATTTCAACGCGAAGACGGGCCTGGTGTTCGTGCCTGAAGGGGATGAGAGCGCCGACGCGACGGCTTGATGCCGGGCAGGTGCCTGCTTATCCCCGTGCTGCCGTGACGATGACCTCGATCTTCCAATCGGGGTTGACCAGCGGCGCCTGGAAGGTGGCACGCGGCGGGGCGGTCACGCCCTGAAACCAGGCCTCCCACACCGTGTTCATGGCGGGCACTTCGGTGATGTCCTTCACGATGACCTGAGCCATGAGGATGCGGCCACGGTGGCTGCCCGCCTCTTTCAGCAAGGCATCGATTTGATCGAGCACCTGCTGGGTCTGACCTGCCATGTCGGCACGCGTGTCGGTCGGCACTTGACCGGCCAGGTAGGCGACCTGGCCATGAACGGCCGCGTCGGAGTAGCGGGGGGCGGGGTGGATGTAGCGAATGGGTGATTCGGATGTAGTCATGGGCGGAGATGCTTGACGGGCGCGTGCAAGTTTCTACGGAATTTATGTTCGTATATTGATTTTATGTTAGATGTGCATATACTTTTGTAGATTCATCTAACTTTGGAGCCGCCATGGACCCCGTACGGAATCCTTTTGCGCCGGGCGCTGGTAGCCGGCCACCAGAACTCGCCGGTCGTGAGGCCATTCTCAACGACGCACATGTTGCCATCCAGCGGGCGTTGATCGGCAAGCAAAGTAGATCCCAAATGCTGCTCGGTTTGCGGGGGGTTGGCAAGACTGTGCTTCTGAGCAAAATCGAAGAGATGGCGGAGACCGCAGGGCATGTGACTTCATTCATCGAAGCCCCAGAGGGGAGGCCGTTGAGTGAGTTGCTGATTCCCAAGCTCAATCAAGTTCTCCGAAAGCTCTCTGTGGCCGAGAAAGCGAAAGCAAAAGCACACCAGGCACTTCGAGCGCTAAGGTCATTCGCTTCGGTCTTTCATCTGTCCTATGGCGAAGCGACCTTGTCTGTCGATCCGGAAGTGGGTGTTGCCGATAGCGGAGATCTTGAAAGCGATCTGCCAGAGCTCTTTGTGCGCGTTGGAGAGGCGGCCAAAGCGGCAGGCAAAGCGTGGACATTACTCATTGACGAAGTTCAGTACCTGCAGTCAAGCGACTTGGCCGCATTGATCGTCGCTTTGCACAAGATCAGTCAGAAAGAGTTGCCGGTCTTGTTTTTTGGCGCCGGCCTGCCACAGGTTGCGGCGCTATCGGGTGATGCCAAATCGTATGCCGAGCGACTGTTTCATTACCCAGCTGTAGGGCCACTGCTTCCCGGCGATGCCAAGACGGCCATCAGACAACCAGTCGAAGATGAGGGTGAGCACATCGATGAGGATGCGCTGGATGAAATTTTGCTCAAAACGCAAGGCTATCCATACTTTCTTCAAGAATGGGGCTACCAGTGCTGGAATATTGCACAAGGGACGCAGATCGAGGTTTCTGATGCCTTGCAAGCGGCCGGGGAAGCAACCCGGCGCCTGGATGACGGGTTCTTCAAGGTTCGATTTGATCGACTGACGCCAAAGGAGCGTGAGTATGTGATCGCCATGGCCGAACTGGGGCCTGGACCCTATCGGTCATCAGATATCGCTGCTGCGTTAGGTGAAACGCATCAAAGTTTAGGGCCGCGCCGGGCGCAGATCATCAGCAAAGGAATGATCTATAGCCCGTCGCATGGGGACATTGCCTTTACTGTGCCCATGTTTAACGACTATTTGATTCGTAACTTCGTGAGCAAGTCAGACAAAAAATAGTGGCGTCACCACAAGCCTGTTGGGCTATAGGCTGCCAGGCCCAATGATCGGATAACGCCAAGTCTGACCCGCCATCGCCTTGGCCAGACCAAACATGCCCAGCAGCACCAGTGCGCCGTGTATGCACACGAAGTAGGTGATGACGAGCACCCAGGTCCAAGGCTGATGCAGCCCGCCCATGGCCACAAGGGCGCCCGACAGGCACACGATTAAAATCCCGCCGACCACGCTGACAAAGGTGGTCTGGCCCAGGTGTTGGCGCGCCAGCGGCGGTGCCGAATCCTTGTGTTTGAACCACAGCCAGAGCAGGGCGGCAAAAGCAATGCCGGGCGTCACCAGCAAGTTGGCCAGGTACAGCGACTCCGCCAGGACTGCCAGCCCTTGGCCGGGATGGTGGTGTGGGTTGATGTCGGCTGCGTTACCACTGCTTGGGTTCATGGGTACTCCTGAGCGAGACAGCATCATCGCTCAAGGTGGATCGTCGTCTGGTTTGGGTGCAAGGGGAATCTTTCCCCAATCTACGGGGCGTGTGGGGATCAAGCGGAATCCCCGGGTGCGAGAGGTGCTGGGTTGGTGGGCGGCACCCACGATGACACCGGCGTCATTGATGGCCATGGCCCACTGCAGGTGCCAACCGGCCCGGACCGCTTCGGGTGGCAGGTAGATGTTGAGATCGATGGCTTCCTTGCCATGCCGCAGGTTCCACAGCACGGCGGTGTTGCCGCTTCCGGGCGTCAAGCTGGCATCCCCCACCACCAGGCCCCAGATATTGATGTCGTAGGCCACACTGCGAAACGCGTAGCGATTCAAGTCGGTGAAATGCCTGCCGTTCCAGATGCCGGCATGTGAGGCCCCGTCTCTGACGGCCCATCCGGCGATCTGGCCGATGGCGTTGATCGCCCAGGCGGTGCTGCTGTCAAAGTCTGAGGGGTGCAGATCGATCGTTTGATGAGAGGTCCATAGGTAAGCGTGGTTCACTCCAGATGGATTCAGTCTGACCTCGCCCACGATCTGACACCAATCGTTGATGTCCAGTGCCCGGCCGGTTGCGCCTTTGGGAACGGGCAAAGGCTGTGCCCGACCGTCGGCCCATTTCGCTGGGACAAAGTCCTCATTGGGTTTGACGAGTGAACCCACGACTGTGCCTGAAACGTTGATGCCCAAGGCATCGGCGCCCATGTTGCCATCCAGCGGCAGCGGCTGGATCTGCTCTTTCGACCAGGTCACGGCCAGCTCTTGACCACTGGTTTGCCAATAGCCGGTGGGCTGTCCCCCGTTGTTCAGCGCCGTGGCCTTGGCCCCAAATCCTTGCAGTGGCACGGGTGTGCCGCTCAGGGGCCACAGCACCTCTTGCCCCCAGTATTTTCCGGGGGCGGAGATGGTGCCGACTGCCGTACCGGCATTGTTGATGTCGCGCACTTCGCTGTCTTGATCTTCGCCTGTGAGGAATTCAAAACGATAGTCGGGTGGCGATGGTCGTTGCGCCAGGCTGAGGTCCGCTGCAAAGGGCTGGCTCAGCGTGAAGAGGGCCCCCAACACGGCACAAATGAGGTGCTGACCGCCGTACGGGTGAGTCCGCATGATGTGTGCCCTTCCAAGGGGCGCCGAGGCGCATTGAGGAGTAGACGCAACCGAACTGCGAACTCATCCTAGAGCCCGTCGGCCCGACAGGGCCAGCCCTATGGTTAGGGGTATCACATGCCGGAAACGCTAGCGCCCCCAGGCGTGCGAGTTGGACACCTCGATGCCTGCCATGCCCTCGTCCCAGTCGGCCGCTTGCACCGTGTGCCATTCGCGACCCAGGCGCACAGGCCCGCTGGCATCCATCAGGATCACCATGGAGCCCTCAATCAGCGGAGCGGTGAGGGCGCGAAACCCTTGCGAGCGGATCAAGGCCGATGCTTGTGCGTCAGACAAGCCTTCCAGCATGTCGCGCAGCAGGCGCGCCAGCTCGGACGTGTCGCTGCGGGTCGTGTCGTGCGGAGCCAGGTGGGCAATGCTGCCGTTGTGCATCAGCATCAAACCAGGGCGGACCACATAGGGGTGCGCCATGTCGTGATTGATGTCGCCATAGGTGGCTCGTCGCAGGTGCAGGTAGACCTCGGCGTTCAGCGGCAGGCGCGCGTTGTGCTGGAGGAGTTCATCCAGATCAAGTCCACGAGCCCAGATCACCTGGTTCTGCTCCATGTGGAAGCAGCCCCAGCCATGGGAGTTACGCTGCCAGGCGTTCTCCAGGAAGTCGGCCGCGACGTGGCGTCCGAGGGGCTTCTTGATGATCAGACACATGGTCGTCATTGTTCAGGCGATCAGACCTGGCCAATCCCGGCATGAAAAGGACGAACCCCAGGCAGTTCAGGATTTCACGTAACGTCTGCAAGGTTCATCCAACTCTGATAAGTTTGCGGCTCGACACGAATTGAGGAGAGTGCGTTGACCCGCTTGATTGACCGCCTGAGTGCGCTGCCCCCCGAACGTTTGCAAGGCATCCGCCGTGGCATCGAGAAGGAAAGCCTGCGCACGCGTCCGAGCGGCCAACTGGCGATGACGCCCCATCCCCAGGCCTTGGGCTCAGCGCTCACCCACCCCCACATCACCACCGATTTCAGCGAATCGCAGGTGGAATTGGTGACCGGTGCCCACACCCGCGTGCAGGACTGCCTGGATGAATTGACCCAGATCCACCAATTTGTGTATCGCGCCATTGGCGACGAGCAGCTGTGGGTCAGCAGCATGCCTGGTGCGCTGCCGCCTGACGACCAAATCCCCATTGGTCAATACGGCACGTCCAACGTCGGGCGGGCCAAGAGCGTGTACCGCAAGGGCTTGTCGCATCGCTATGGCCGGCGCATGCAGACCATCTCGGGCATCCATTACAACTGGTCCATGCCCGGTTTGTCGAATGACGACTACTTTGGCCTGATCCGCAACTTCCGGCGCCAATCGTTCTTGCTGCTGGTGTTGTTTGGCGCCTCGCCCGCGGTGACTTCTTGCTTTGTTCACGGCCAAGCGCATGGGCTGCAGCCTTTGGGTGACCAGACCTTGTACCTGCCCTATGCGACCTCATTGCGCATGGGCCGGCTGGGCTACCAGAGCGATGCGCAAAGTTCGCTGGCGGTCAGCTACAACGGCCTGAAGGGCTATGCCGCTTCGCTGCAAGATGCCTTAACGCGTGCCTACCCACCGTATGAGGCCATTGGCATCCAGGATGAGCAGGGCGCCTACAAGCAGTTGTCGACCTCGTTGTTGCAAATCGAGAACGAGTTCTACAGCACCATCCGCCCCAAGCGCGTGATCCACACGGGCGAGCGCCCCTTGCATGCTTTGCGCGAGCGCGGCGTGGAGTATGTCGAGGTGCGCTGCATGGACTTGAACCCCTTCCTGCCGGTGGGCATTGATGAGAGCACCGTGCGCTTCTTGGACGTCTTCTTGCTGCACTGCCTGTTGTCAGACAGCCCCTTGGACACCCCCCAAGAGATCGCTGCCTTGGCGCGCAACCAGCAAGCGGTTGCCACGCGAGGGCGTGAGCCGGGCCTGCGCCTGGAGCGTGGTGGGCAGCAAATTTTGCTGACCGACTGGGCCCAAGAAGTGTTGGACGAATGCGCGCCCATTGCCCAAGCGCTGGATGCGCTGCACGGCGGCGAGGCCTATTGCCAGGCCCTGCAATCTGCCGCAGCCGCCTTGAAAGACCCATCCCTGCTGCCTTCAGCGCGCGTGGTGGCGGCCATGCAGCAAGATCCGGCCAAGGGCCATGTGGGTTTTGCCCAGACGCGATCTGTGCAGACACGCGAGGCCCTGTTGGCACCCGAGCTGTCGGCCGACGTGCAGGCGCGCTTGGATCAACAGGCCCAGGACTCGATCGCCGATCAGGCCCATATTGAGGCAGCTGACACGCTGCCCTTTGAAGCCTTCCGTCAGGATTACATGTCGGCGGACCATCTGGTGGTGTAATGGCTGGCATCTGCCTGCCAAGATGCCAGCTAAGAAGGACGCCTGCCGTGACCTCCATTTTTGACCAGCACCTGCCGCGCAACGAAGCCAACTTCGCGGCCTTGTCTCCCCTGAGTTTCATCGAGCGCACGGCAGAGGTCTACCCTGACCGCCTGGCCATCGTGCATGGCAAGCTGCGTCAGACTTGGGGCGACACCTATCGCCGCTGCCGCCAACTGGCCAGCGCTTTGCAGCGCCACGGCATCGGCAAAAACGACACCGTGGCCGTGCTGCTGCCCAACACACCGCCCATGGTCGAAGCGCACTTTGGCGTGCCCATGGCCGGTGCAGTCCTCAACGCCCTCAACACCCGGCTGGACCCCGAAGCCATCGCCTTCATGCTGGACCACGGCGAGGCCAAAGCCGTGATCGTGGACCCAGAGCTGAGCGGCACCATGGGCAAGGCCTTGGCCCTGCGCCAGTCCAAGGCGCCCCTGCTGGTCATTGAAGTGCAAGACGCCTTGTATGGGCCCGCCGTCAAGCCCCTGGGCGGCACGGACTACGAAGCCTTTGTGGCCAGCGGCGACGCGCAATTCGCCTGGCAACTGCCTGCCGACGAATGGGACGCCATTGCCCTGAACTACACCAGCGGCACCACCGGCAACCCCAAGGGCGTGGTCTACCACCATCGCGGTGCGGCCACCAACGCCATCAGCAACGTGCTGGAATGGGACATGCCCAAGCACGCGGTGTACCTGTGGACCTTGCCCATGTTCCATTGCAATGGCTGGTGCTTCCCATGGACCGTGGCCGTGCGTGCAGGCGTCAACGTGTGCCTGCGCCGTGTCGACGCCCAAGCCATCCTTGATGCCATTCGCGAACATGGCGTGACGCACTACTGCGGTGCCCCCATCGTGCACAGCATGCTGGTCAATGCGCCCGATGCCATGAAGGCGGGGCTTCCAACCGGTGTGAAGGCCATGGTGGCCGGTGCTGCGCCACCTGCTTCCATGATCGAAGGCATGGAAAAGCTGGGATTCGATTTGACTCACGTGTATGGCTTGACCGAAGTCTATGGCCCCGCCACCGTGTGCGCCAAGCACGACGCGTGGAACGAACTCGACATTGGTGAGCGAGCACGCCTCAACGCCCGCCAAGGCGTGCGTTACCACCTGGAACGCGATGTGCGTGTGATGGACCCCGACACCATGCAGCCCGTGCCGCAAGACGGCGAAACCATGGGCGAGATCATGTTCAAGGGCAACATTGCCATGAAGGGGTATCTCAAGAACCCCAAGGCCACAGAAGAAGCCTTTGCGGGCGGCTGGTTCCACAGTGGGGACTTGGCCGTTCAGTATCCCGATGGCTACATCAAGATCAAAGACCGCAGCAAGGACATCATCATCTCAGGCGGCGAGAACATCTCGTCCATCGAGGTGGAAGACGTGCTCTACCGACACCCCGATGTGTTGACTGCGGCCGTGGTCGCCAAGCCCGACCCCAAGTGGGGTGAGACACCTTGTGCTTTTGTGGAGCTCAAGGCTGGGTCTCACACGACTGCTGAAGACATCGTGGCGCATTGCAAGCAGCACCTGGCGGGGTTCAAAGTGCCGCGCACGGTGATCTTCTGCGAAGTGCCCAAGACCAGCACGGGCAAGATTCAGAAGTTTGAGTTGCGCAAGAAGGCTGGGTCTAGCGGGGCGACTGATGTGTGAGTGGGAGGCCAGGCTGCCGGCCCCCACACCTTCTTGCCATTACTTGAGCTGGCTGCTGTAGTTCAGCGGATCCCAGGCAAAGCCCTTGCCCACGGCGCGCAGGCGACCCACGGCAGGGAAGGGGAGGTGTGCCGCCCCTACGAGGCTTCCGTCTTGCGCCAACTGCTTGAACAGCTTGAGGCGCTGAGCGCGGGCCTGCTTTTCGTCGCTATCGAAGCCGATGGTCACCTCGGGCGATTCCAACTGTACCGAGGCCACGTGGATCAAGTCACCGATCAGAACCAGGCGCTGTCCGTCGCTTTCGATCACATAGACAGCGTGACCCGGGGTGTGGCCGTGCGCGGTCATGGCGTGCAGGCCGGGTACCACGTCGCCATCTTGGGTAAACGTGTGCAGCTTGCCGGCATCGGCATAGGGTTTCAGGGAGACCATTGCGCCCTGAATGGCGTGCTTGCGCTCGGCTGGTGCGGCGTCCAACGTGGCCTGGGACAACCAGAAGTCCGCATCGGCCTTGTCCGCATGAACGGTGGCGTTGGTGAAGACGGCACGGCCCTCAGCGGCCAGGCCGCCCACATGGTCCGGGTGCATGTGGGTGATGACGATGTCGTCCACCTGCTCTGGCTGGTAACCCGCCGCGCGCACCGATGTCACCAGTTTGCCCAAGGTGGGGCCGAACAGGGAGCCGGCGCCGGCGTCCACCAGGATCAGGCGATTGCCGGTGTTGATCAGGAAGCCGTTGACCGAGGTCTCCAAGGGGGCGGCAAGGTGGTGCTTCTTCAGGTCGGCCGCCACCACGCCCTTGGGCGCGTGCAGCAGCTTGTCGACCGGCAGATCAACCGTGCCGTCGCTCAGTGCCGTCACCTCTACGCTGCCCACCATGAAGCGGTACCAGCCGGGGGCTTGAACTTTTTGCTGAGGGGCTGCGGCCATGGCTGGTAAGGCCAGGGCGGACAGGCCGGCCGTGGTCACGGGCAAAACGGCAGCCAGGGCAAAAGTGAGGCGAGTCAGAGCAGAGTGCAAGTGGCGCATCGTTGGGCTTTCTGGCGGCGCAAAGGCCGCATGCAGGGATGGGATGCAGGCATTGTTATATTTTGCGAAAACCGGAACAATGCCAAATCGCGCAAACTACTTTTGCCATTTTTGCAATGAAGTCGCAGGCGACTGTCCACCATGATTGAATCCCTCAAGACCTTCCTGGCCGTGGCCCGCGCTGGCAACTTCTCGGAGGTGGCGCGACAACATGATGTGGCCGTGTCGTCCGTCACCCGCAAGATCGACTCGCTGGAAGGCGAGTTGGGCTCGCGCCTGTTTCACCGCAGCCCCCGGCGCATCACACTCACCGATGCGGGCGAACAATTCCTGCCGCGTGCCCGCGTCATCCTCGGCGAGATCGCCGGCGCCCGCCAAGCCCTGCAGCAGGTGGACGCTGAGCCGCAGGGCGTGCTGACGGTGACCGCACCCACAGCGTTCGGGCGCCGCCATGTCGTGCCGGTGGTGGCGGCCTTTTTGCAGCAGCACCCCGGAGTGGAGGTGGACTTGCTGCTCACCGACCAAGTGGTGGACCTGACCGACACCGAGGTGGACGTGGCCATTCGCATCGGCGTGCTGCCCGACAGCGACCTGCAGGCCACGCCACTGGCGCCGGTGCGCCTGGTGACCTGTGCCAGCCCCGCCTATTTGGCGCGCGCCGGCCGTCCGGCCACGCCGCTCGATCTGTTGGCGCACGATTGCATCAACGTGGCCACGCCACCAGCACCCAGCTTTGTGTGGCGCTACGAGGGCATACAACGCAACCAATCCCTGCCCGTGCGAGGCCGCTTTCGTACCGATGACAAGGACGGCATGCTGCAAGCCGCCCTGGCTGGCCTGGGTGTCTTGCACATGGCCACTTGGGTCGTCAGTGACCATCTGCTCGATGGCAGCTTGGTGGCGTTGTTCCCGCACGAGTTGAGCGCGCCGCCCCAAGCCGGCCTGCCCAGCATTCAAGCACTGCGCCTGCCCGGCCGCGGACGCTCGGCCAAAGCGCGGATGTTCATCAAGGCGCTGCAAGCCAGCATTGGCGATACGCCATGGTGGGATGTGTTGCCGTGATGTGCGCAATGTTTGGTATTCCAGGCAGGGGGGAGTTGAGCCACCGCTTGTGAGAGTTTGGCTCAAATGCGGGTGCTTGTTCAGCATTGCCTTAAGCAGCAAAAACCGCCCGCTTCTGCGTTTGACGCAAAACGGCACCCAGCCTGTCCAAACCCTCATGAATCTCATCAGCCGTGCTGTTTAGCCGAGGCATGAACCGCAGGCAGTGGGGCCGAGCCGCATTCACCAGCAGACCTTGAGCGCGGCACTCATGGACGATAGCCGGCGCCATATCGGTGCCCAACTCCAGAGCAAGCAGTAGCCCATCACCACGCACTTCTCCCAAGCCTTCACGAGCCGAAAGATCCTCAAGCCCGTCGCGAAGCAACTGCCCCATGGCACGGACTTGGGCCAAGAAAGTGGGTTGACTCAAGACATTCAATACCGCCAAGCTGACTGCACACATCAACGGATTGCCGGCGTAGGTGCCTCCCTGGTCGCCATACTCGAAGACGCTACAGTGCGCCTGCGCCAACACAGCGGAAATGGGCACACCGCCGCCCAGCCCTTTCCCCAAGGTCATGATGTCGGGTGTGACCCCGTACTTCTGAAAGGCAAACAGGTGGCCCAGACGTCCACAGCCGGTTTGGACCTCGTCAAAAATCAGCAGCAGGCCGCGCTCATCGCACAACTGGCGAAGGGCTTGTAAGAAGGCTGGGGTAGCAGGTCGCACGCCTGCCTCGCCTTGCACGGGTTCCAACATGATCGCGACGGTGTGCTCGTTGATGGCGCTGAGAACCGAGTCCAAGTCATTCAAGCGAGCCTTGGCGAAGCCAGGCATTTGGGGTGGAAAGAGCCGGTCCCAGCCTGCTTTGCCACTCGCGGCCATGGTGGCCAGATTGCGACCATGGAAGCCGTTGTCGAACGTGATGATCTCGTGTGCCCCCGCTCGCTGGACGCGCCCCCACTTGCGCGCCAGCTTGATCGCCCCTTCATTGGCCTCTGCCCCGGTGCTGCCAAAAAACACTTGAGCGAAGCCGCTCAACTCGCACAGACGCGCCGCCAACTCAAGCGAAGGCAAGTTGTACACCGCCGGACTGGGCGTGAGCAGTTTCGTGGATTGCGCCTGCAAGGCTTGCGTGATGAGTGGCGGGCAGTGCCCCAGCGCGTTAACCGCCCACCCTTGCAACCAATCCAGATAGCGCGTGCCGGCCGCGTCCCACAGCCAGGCGCCTTCGCCTCGAACAAAGACCTCGGCCGGGCGCTCGGTGACAGGCATCAGGTGATTGATCAGTCGGGGTTGGGAAGGGTTCATGGCAAGTCTTTCGCAAAGTGGGGAGACAAAGAAAAAGGCCACGGGGGTGAGCCGTGGCCTTCGGGGGGAGAGTGTCTGGTGCTTAGATCATCCGTTCTGTCTCTCTCGTGAAGCGCACGGCAAAAGCCAGCGGGCTCGTGCAGCTCGCTGGGCTCGTGCCGCCTGTGCGGCGGAGAAGTTCAGAATGGTCGATGACATGTGATGCATGATAAGACAGATTGGTCGCAAGCGGGTTGCGGGCAGCGACGCGGTATCCTCATACTTTGTGTATGCAAAAGTATGCCATTGATGTCAATCTGTTATGTCTAAGCCAACGTTGATCTTCTCGCGGCGAGCTTTCATCACCCTGGGCGCCACCTTGATGGCAGCCGTCCTCGCCTGGGGCGCGGCCGTGACCTGGGTCTGGGCCAAGCAAGAAAGCCTGTTGCTCCATCCCGAGCCTTTGGCTTTGGATTACCCATTCAAGGTGCATCAGGCCGTCGAAGAATGGGTGCCTGTCGATGGCGCGCGTTTGAATGCCTTGCACTTACGCCAACCGCCCGGTGTGCAGACCAAAGGGCTGGTGTTTTATCTGCATGGCAATGCGGGCAA
>JAGWTE010000182.1 GCA_028869095.1 Burkholderiales bacterium | reverse complement strand
GAATTTGTGTGCAATTTGCCCACAGGACTAAGCATTCACCCTCATTACAAAAGCTTGCAAACCCCCTAGATTGGGGGTGAAGGCCACAAGCCTGATCGGATCTGTCATTACGAGGAGCAAACCATGGCGAGTAACAGCATGACGCATGCCCCCATGACGACCGAGGAGAAGAAAGTTATTTTCGCCTCGAGTCTTGGGACGGTGTTTGAGTGGTACGACTTTTATCTGTACGGATCTTTGGCAGCCATCATTGCCAAACAGTTTTTTGCTGGATTGGATCCCACCTCCGCATTCATTTTTGCCCTGCTGGCTTTTGCGGCAGGGTTCATTGTTCGCCCATTTGGCGCCCTGGTATTTGGGCGCTTGGGCGACATGATTGGTCGTAAATACACCTTCCTGGTCACTATTTTGATCATGGGTATGTCGACCTTCATTGTCGGTGTACTGCCTAATTACGAAAGCATCGGTGTTGCAGCGCCCGTTATTTTGATTGGTCTGCGTTTGTTGCAAGGTTTGGCCTTGGGCGGGGAATATGGCGGTGCGGCAACGTATGTGGCCGAACACGCACCACATGGCCGCCGTGGCGCCTATACCGCATGGATTCAAACCACAGCCACGATGGGCCTGTTCCTGTCCTTGCTGGTCATTTTGGGCACACGTACTGTTCTGGGTGAAGAAGTGTTCGCGGCCTGGGCTTGGCGCATTCCGTTTGTGGTCTCGATTGTCCTGCTGGGTGTCAGCGTGTGGATTCGGATGAGCATGAACGAAAGCCCGGCCTTCAAGAAGATGAAGGAAGAAGGCAAGACTTCCAAGGCCCCCCTGTCTGAGTCCTTTGGCCAGTGGTCCAACTTGAAGATCGTGATCCTGGCGCTGCTGGGGCTGGTCGCGGGGCAGGGCGTGGTCTGGTACACGGGGCAGTTTTATGCCTTGTTCTTCCTGACACAGGCTTTGAAGGTGGACGGTGCCACCGCCAACATTCTGGTGGCCATTTCGCTGTTGATCGCCACGCCGTTCTTCGTGGTGTTCGGCTCGCTGTCCGACAAAATCGGCCGCAAGCCCATCATTTTGGGCGGTTGCCTGATCGCGGCCTTGACCTACTTCCCGCTGTTCAAAGGGCTGACGGAAGCGGCCAACCCTGATCTGGCGCGTGCACAGGCCTCTGCGCCGGTGACCCTGGTGGCCGATGCTTCGGAGTGCTCCTTCCAGTTCAACCCCACGGGTACGGCCAAGTTCACCAGCTCTTGCGACATCGCCAAGCAGGTGCTGGCAGCCAACTCGGTGAACTACGAGAACGTGGCCGGTGCTGGCGTGGCGCAAATCAAGATTGGCGACAAGGTCATTCCTTCTTATACGTCCAAGGGCATGCCGGCGGACGAAGCCAAGAAGCAAGATGCGGCTTTCAAGAAGGAAGTGGTCTCTGCCATCAAGGCTGCAGGCTATCCCGCCAAGGCTGACCCCGCCAAGTTGAACAAGCCTGTGGTGGTGGCCATCCTGACCTTGCTGGTGATTTACGTCACCATGGTCTACGGTCCGATCGCGGCCATGCTGGTGGAAATGTTCCCCACTCGCATCCGCTACACGTCGATGAGCTTGCCCTATCACATCGGTAATGGCTGGTTTGGTGGCTTGCTGCCCACCACGGCCTTTGCGATCGTGGCGCAAACGGGCAACATCTACAACGGCTTGTGGTATCCCATCATTGTGGCCCTGATGACCTTTGTGATTGGTCTGCTCTTCGTGCGAGAAACCAAGGATGTGGACATCTACGCCAACGATTGACGCGATCTGAGGAGGTGCCTGCGTCCTCTTGCGCAGGCATCAGCAAAAAGGCCCCGCAGTGCGGGGCCTTTGCCATTGGGATGCCGTTGATTACTTCAGCGACAAAATCCAGGTCACCAACTGCTTGGCTTCGGCTTCATTGACCTGTGTGTTGGCAGGCATGGGGACTTCACCCCAAGAGCCCTTGCCACCCTTCAGGACTTTTTCCACCAATTTGGCTTCAATGCCCTTTTGGCCCTTGTATTTTTTTGCCACATCCTTGTATGCCGGGCCGACAATCTTGTTGTCGATGCCGTGGCAGCCCAGACAGGCTTTCTTTTGAGCCAGTTCCTGGTTGGCCAAGGCGGGTGTCAGAGTGATTGCGCTCAGCGCCACGGCAGCCAACAAAGAGGTCGAGAATTTCATGAATGGATCCTTCCACAGGAGGTCTACAGTTAGGACTCGGTCATTCTAGCGAGCCGCAGGCTCAATGAGTAAGACAAGGAAGCAAGATGTGGTTTGTGGCAATCGGAGTCTTGATGTTGGTCATGAATTTCGCCGGGATCGGGCCGGTGGGGGCATGGACCTGGGGTGACCATTGGTGGGCATTTGCAGCGCCATTCGTGGCAGCCATCGCATGGTGGGGCTTTGCTGATTCAACGGGTTGGACTCAGCGCAAAGCCATGGAAAAGGTCGACCAGAAAAAAGAGGCCCGGCGCCAGCAAAACCTCGAATCTCTGGGTCTGGACGAAAAGTCGCGAGCCAAACGCAAGCAAGCCGAATCCAAATCCTGACCCGCTAGCAGGGGCCTGAGCGCAACCCGGCTGTTTGAAAAGGGGCTGAGGATAAAATCAGCTTCTTTCTGCGAACACAGCCCGGAGTCCCTTCATGCCCCAGTATCGTTCCCGTACTTCCACCGCCGGTCGCAACATGGCGGGTGCCCGCGCCCTGTGGCGTGCCACTGGCATGAAGGACGGCGATTTCGAGAAGCCGATCATCGCGATCGCCAACAGCTTCACCCAATTTGTGCCCGGTCACGTGCACTTGAAGGATCTGGGCCAGCTGGTGGCCCGCGAGATTGAAGCCGCAGGCGGTGTCGCCAAAGAATTCAACACCATTGCGGTGGACGACGGCATCGCCATGGGCCACGGCGGCATGCTGTACTCCTTGCCCTCGCGCGACCTGATCGCCGACAGCGTCGAGTACATGTGCAATGCCCACACGGCCGATGCGCTGGTGTGCATCTCCAACTGCGACAAGATCACCCCGGGCATGTTGATGGCGGCCCTGCGCTTGAACATCCCTGTGATCTTCGTGTCCGGCGGCCCCATGGAAGCCGGCAAGGCCAAGATCGAAGGCAAGGTCATCGCTTTGGACTTGGTCGACGCCATGGTCAAGGCAGCGGACAAGGGCTGCTCAGACGAAGAGGTCAACCAAATCGAGCGCTCGGCTTGCCCGACCTGCGGTTCGTGTTCGGGCATGTTCACCGCCAACTCCATGAACTGCTTGACCGAAGCCTTGGGCCTGTCCCTGCCCGGTAACGGCACCACGCTGGCCACGCACGCTGACCGCGAAAAGCTGTTCCGCCAAGCGGGTCGCAGCATCGTGGCCTTGGCCAAGCGCTACTACGAGCAAGATGATGAGTCGGCTTTGCCACGCAACATCGCCAACTTCAAGGCTTTCGAGAACGCCATCAGCCTGGACGTGGCCATGGGCGGCTCCACCAACACTGTGCTGCACCTGTTGGCTGCCGCCAAAGAGGCGGGCGTGGACTTCACCATGAACGACATCGACCGCATCTCGCGTCGCGTGCCTTGCCTGAGCAAGGTGGCGCCTGCCGTGCCCGATGTCCACATTGAAGATGTGCACCGCGCTGGTGGCATCATGTCCATCCTGGGTGAGTTGGCCCGTGGTGGCCTGCTGCACATGGACGTGCCGACCGTTCACAGCAAGACCATGGCTGACGCGATCGCTCAGTGGGATGTGACCGTGTCCAAGGACGAAGCCGTGCACGAGTTCTTCCGCGCGGCGCCCGGTGGCGTGCCCACGCAAGTGGCCTTCTCGCAAGACAGCCGCTGGAAGGCGCTGGATCTGGACCGCGCCAAGGGCGTGATCCGCAGCAAGGAGCACGCTTTCACGGCAGACGGTGGCCTGGCTGTGCTCTACGGCAACATTGCCGAGAAGGGCTGTATTGTCAAGACCGCTGGCGTGGACGAGTCCATCTGGCAGTTCACCGGCAAGGCCCGCGTGTTTGAAAGCCAGGACGACGCGGTTGACGGCATCCTGGGTGAAGTCGTGCAAGCGGGCGACGTGGTCATCATTCGCTACGAAGGCCCCAAGGGCGGTCCTGGCATGCAGGAAATGCTCTACCCCACGTCCTACCTGAAGAGCCGTGGTCTGGGCAAGGCGTGCGCGCTGCTGACCGATGGTCGCTTCTCGGGCGGTACGTCCGGCCTGTCGATTGGCCACGCCTCGCCGGAGGCGGCTTGCGGTGGCGCCATCGCCTTGGTTGAAGACGGTGACACGATCGAGATCGACATCCCCAATCGCAAGATCCACCTGGCGGTCAGCCCGGAAACGCTGGCCAAGCGCCGTGAGGCCATGGAAGGCCGGGGTCATCTGGCCTGGAAGCCCGCCAACCGTCAGCGTTATGTCTCGGCCGCCTTGCAAGCTTATGCTGCGTTGACGACCTCGGCAGATACGGGTGCCGTGCGCGACATCACCCAGATCCAGCGCTGATTTGCTTGGCACTGAAGCAAACAAAGGCCCGCTCGATGCGGGCCTTTTTCATCAGCTCAGCGGGGAAGGCGTCAGAGGAGTTTGAAGCACAGCAATGCCACCAAGGTCGGCAGGGCTGCAGCCATCAACAGGCCGCCCGCGTGAATCGACTGATCCGGAAATTGCCCCTTGAGGATCGAAGCGCCCGCCGGGTTGGGCGCATTGGCGATGATCGTCAGGCCGCCACCCGTTACAGCGCCAGCCACCAGCGCGTACTTGAACCCCTCGCTCAAGCCGGGTACGAGTGAGCCCAGGTAGGTCAGTGCGGCGTTGTCGGTGATGGCAGTCAAGGCCGTGGCCCCGAAGAACACGGCGTTCTCATCCATTTTCAACAGCAAAGGCTCCAGCCACCACTGCTGCTGGCCACCCAGCACCACCAGGCCGGCCAGGAAGAAGGCCACCAGCAGACCTTCGCGCAGCATCAGCCGGTCCTGGTGACGCTCGTAGGCGGCCGCAAAGCCCAGGAAAAAGAGGAACAGGCCCATGAACACGGCGGGGTGATGGGCAAAGAGCACCACGCCGAACAGGAAGAGCAGGTGCACGCTGGTCACGGTCCAGGGCACCGTGCCGGCCGTGTCCGCGCTGTCTAGTGCCATGTGACCCAGCTGGCGGCGAAACAGCAGCATGGTGCAGCCGGCATTGACGACCACGGCGATGGCGGCCTTCCAGCCGAAGTGGCTGAGCATGTACCCGAGGTCCCAGTTCCAGGTGGCCGACACCATGAGCACGGGTGGCGCCGCGAAGGGCGTGAGCGTGCCGCCGATGGAGACATTGACGAAGAGCACGCCCACGGTGGTGTAGCGCAGCGCGCGCGACACCGGCTGGGAGAACAGGGTGTCGCGCAGCATCAGCGCGGCCAGCGTCATGGCGGCCGGCTCGGTGATGAAAGAGCCCAGCAGCGGTACCAGGGACAGGATGAGGAAGTAAAGCGCCATGCCGCGCGGCAGCGGCAGGAAACCGGCCACCAGCCGCACCAGTGTGCCGGCGAACTGCAGGATGGCGCGGGTGCCGGCGATCACCATGATGACGAAGACGAACATGGGCTCGGTGTAGTTGCGCGAGTCCAGGTAGGCCGTGGCCTCCTGCTTGCCGCCGAGCGCGAAAATGGCGACCACCAGCAGCATGGCCCAGACACCGAACACCACCTCCACCTCGCCCAGCAGGTGCCACAGTCCGGC
>JAGWTE010000181.1 GCA_028869095.1 Burkholderiales bacterium | reverse complement strand
CGCATCTGCGGAATGTGCGGCGCCATCTTGGGCGCCTGGGCCACGATCGTGCAGTCGATGTTGCCCAAGGCCCATCCGGCCTGACGCACACGGCTCACCGCTTCGCGCAGCAGCGCGATCGAATCTGCCCCTTTGAACTGCGCATCGGTATCCGGGAAGTGCCGCCCGATGTCTCCCAGCCCCGCGCCCCCCAGCACTGCATCGGTGATGGCGTGCAACAAGGCGTCGGCATCGGAGTGCCCCAGGAGCCCATGGGTATGGTCGATTCGAATGCCGCCCAGGATCAAGGGGCGGCCCTCGACCAAAGCGTGTGTGTCCCAACCTTCGCCAACTCGGATGTGCATGTTTGTCTCTGATGCGTTTGCCTGGAGTTGAAATTATCCACGGCGAAACCTTCAGCCCTCGCTCACGTACCTCTGCCGCCTGCGCACCAAAATAATGCGTGGAACTTGATTAGAAAACCAATGCGCACCAAGATGATCACACAATCAGTATCACCTCGTGAAAATCACTGATATCGCACCAGACAACAACACAAATCACCAGATTGGCCCAAATATTGCTTTTAATTGGTGCAGCAAACGCACCAAACATGAGGGCACGAGTTTTTGCCCTCATTTGGTGCGATCGTTTTTCATCAATCCGACAGCCACAATCAAATGGATCAACTCAAACAAGGCGCTGACACGCTGTTTATCTTGCTGGGCGCAGTCATGGTGCTGGCCATGCACGCGGGGTTTGCATTTCTGGAACTGGGTACCGTTCGCGGCAAAAACCAGGTCAATGCGCTGGTGAAAATCCTGGTCGACTTCTGTGTCTCGACCATCGTCTATTTCTTTGTGGGCTACACCGTGGCCTACGGCGTGGACTTCTTCAGCGGCGCTGGCACGCTGGCTCAGAACAACGGCTATGCGCTGGTCAAGTTCTTTTTCTTGCTGACTTTTGCCGCGGCCATTCCCGCCATCATTTCGGGCGGCATTGCCGAGCGGGCCAAGTTTGGCCCCCAACTGATCGCCACCGCCGTGATCGTGGGCGTGTTCTACCCGCTGTGCGAAGGTGCTGTCTGGAACAACAAGTTTGGCTTTGAAGACTGGTTGCAGCATCTGACAGGTGGTCAGTTGCATGACTTTGCCGGCTCGGTGGTCGTGCATGCCTTTGGTGGTTGGATTGCCTTGCCTGCGGTTCTGATCCTGGGCGCGCGGCGCAACCGCTATCGCAAGGATGGCGCCATGTCCGCTCACCCGCCTTCCAGCATCCCCTTCCTGGCCTTGGGTTCGTGGATCCTGGCCGTGGGCTGGTTTGGCTTCAACGTGATGAGCGCGCAGACCATCGACAAGATCTCTGGCCTGGTTGCCGTGAACTCCTTGATGGCCCTGGTGGGCGGCACCTTGGTGGCCGTGCTGATGGGCAAGAACGACCCCGGCTTTGCCTACAACGGCCCTTTGGCTGGCCTGGTGGCTGTGTGCGCAGGCTCGGACATCATGCACCCCGCTGGCGCACTGATGGTGGGCGCGATTGCAGGCGCCTTGTTCGTGGGGATGTTCACCCTGGTCCAGAACAAATGGAAGATTGACGACGTGCTGGGTGTTTGGCCATTGCACGGCATGTGCGGCGCCTGGGGCGGCATTGCGGCCGGCATTTTTGGCCAGACCGGCTTGGGCGGCATTGGCGGCGTCAACTTGGCCACGCAGGTGGTCGGCACGCTCTGCGTGGTTGCTCTGGCCCTGCTGACCGGTGGTCTGGTCTACGGCCTGCTCAACAAGGTGGCCGGCCTGCGCTTGAGCCATGAAGAAGAGTTCGAGGGCGCAGACTTGTCTGTGCACCGCATCAAGGCCACACCTGAGCAGGAAGTGTCCTGGTAATCAAGCCAGACGCACACCTGAGGTCATGAGGCACCAAATAGCCAAAGTGGACAAAATAGCCAATTCAGCTAAAATAGCCACATCGTTTGCTGGAGGTGTCTCATGACTGCCTTGAATCTGCGTCATTTCCGAGGTGAGGAAGTGGCGGTGCCCGAGTTCTCTGCCACAGAGGCCAAGAACAGTTTTGGTCGGGTTCTGGACACGGCGTTCAGCCAGGGCATGGTGGCCATCACCAAGCGTGATCGGGCCACCGCCGTGGTGCTGTCGCTGGATGCGTATGAAGCGCTGGTCAATGCGCAGTCTCATCCCCTGACTCGCTTGAGTCATGAGTTTGATGACCTGCTGGCAAGCATGCAGACCCCCAAGGCGCGCGACGCCATGTTGGATGCCTTCGATGCCTCGCCAGAGGAATTGGGGCAAGCCGCAGTGGCGGCCGTGCATCGCTGAGTGCCACACTGACAGCACTGGCGTCCGTCGACGCCCACAAGACAAGCGCACTTCGGTGCGCTTGAGTCTTTTCAGAACACATCAAAGCAGAGAGACAAGAACGTGGCCAAGGCCAAAACAGTGGAGTACACAGTCAAGGCGGCACCGCGCCTGTTCGTGCTGGCGGGCACCAATGGCGCGGGCAAAAGCAGCATCGGCGGTGCGACCATTCGCTCGCGCGGCGGGCACTATTTCAACCCCGATGAGGCTGCCGCGCGCATCCGCGCGGATCAACCGCATCTGAGCGCCACGCAAGCCAACAGTGCGGCCTGGCATGAAGGCAAACGCCTGTTGCAGCAAGCCATTGCACAAGGCTTGGACTACAACTTCGAGACCACCCTGGGCGGACGCAGCTTTGCCAAGCTGCTGAAAGACGCCTCAGTCCAAGGGTTTGAGGTTCGGATCTGGTACGTAGGACTGGCTAGCCCGGAGATGCACCTGGCGCGCATCAAGGCCCGCGTCAAGCAAGGCGGCCACGACATCCCCGAAGCCGATGTGCGCCGGCGCTTTGATCAAAGCCGCCTGCAACTGATCGACCTGTTGCCGCATCTGACTGAGCTGCGGGTGTACGACAACAGCCACGAGGCCAATCCCCATAAGGGGCAAGCCCCCACGCCGCAGCTGTTGCTGCATTGGCAAAAGCTGAGCGCCCCTGCCAAGAACGGATCCACGCATCAGGTGTTGGTGCCCCATACGCCTGAGCAATTGGCACAAACGCCCGAATGGGCCAAGCCCGTGGTGATGGCAGCGCTCAAGTCCGCAGCAGGCGCTCGGCCAAAGCAAAGTCGCCCGGCCACGTGACCTTGAAGTTTTCGTAATCGCCTTGGACCAGCAAGGGCTGATGCCCCAGGCCCTCCACAGCGCTCGCCTCGTCGGTGATGGCAGCCGCCATGTCAGGGTGACTCAAGCCCAACATCAAGGCGGGCCTCAGCAAACCGATGCGAAACATTTGGGGCGTCTGTGCGGCCCATTTGGCTGAGCGGTCAATGGTCTCGGTGGCGCGTGTCTGACCCCGGCTGTCGGATACCGAGGCTTTGAGGGTGTCGGCCAAAGGCAGGGCCAGAATGCCGCCCACTTCGTCGTCCATGCAGGCATCGATCAGCCGGTCGACCCATTGCGGCTGGATCAGGCAACGTGCCGCATCGTGCACGAGCACCCAATCGTGGGGCTGAGCGCCGCGGGCCAGCAACTCGTCCAGGCCGTTTGCCACGCTATGGGCGCGTGACGCACCGCCGACGCGCGCCACCCAGGCATCGTCGCCATGCCATTGGGGCACATGGCGTTCGAACTGGTCGTCCTCAGGGGACAGGACCACCAAGGTGGCTTCCAACCTTTTGACGGCGCGCAAGGCCGCCAAGGTATGCGCCACCACGGGCTGACCGGCAACGGGGTAATACTGCTTGGGGCCACCAACCCCGGCCCGCTCTCCCACCCCGGCGCAGGGAACCAGGGCAAAACAACGCGGCTGAAACTCGTGAGAAGCAATGGACATCGACATGGGGACATTGTCGCGCACCTACAATCACAGACCATCTTGTTCTCGCCCGCAATACACCCCACCTTGGCGGTTTGCGGGCGCTTTGTCATTTCTGTGCGGCCATGCTCCCAAAGCTTTCTCTCCCCAGTTTGACCACCGGCAAGCGTTTTGCGCTGCCCCGGCCCCTTGGCTCGGCCGATGCGCTGTTGATCAGCCGTTTTGCCGCAAACCAAAAGCAAGGCGGCAAGTTGACCGCCGTGGTGGTGGCCGACCCGGCGGACGCCGCACGCTTGCTGGACGAGATCGCGTTTTTTGACCCATCACTGCGCTGCGCTGTCTTTCCTGACTGGGAAACACTGCCCTACGACACGTTCTCGCCGCACCAGGATTTGATCTCAGAGCGGCTGGCCACCTTGTGGCGCGTTCAGCAAGGTGTGAAGGCCGACACCGGGGTCGACCTGGTTTTGCTGCCGGCCACCACGGCGCTCACGCGCCTGGCGCCGCCCTCCTTCCTGGCGGCCTACACCTTCCACTTCAAACAAAAGCAAAAGCTGGATGAGGCCGCACTGAAGTCGCAGTTGACTTTGGCGGGCTACAACCATGTCAGCCAGGTCGTATCCCCGGGTGAATATGCTGTGCGCGGCGGGCTGATTGACCTCTACCCCATGGGCTCGTTGGTGCCGTATCGGGTCGACTTGTTTGGGGATGAGGTCGATTCGATTCGCACCTTTGACCCCGACACCCAGCGCAGCCTGTATCCCGTGCCCGAGGTGCGCCTGCTGCCTGGCCGCGAGTTTCCCATGGACGACGCAGCGCGCGGTGCATTCCGCAACCGCTGGCGAGAGAAGATTGAGGGCGACCCGACCAGATCTCGCGTCTACAAGGACATTGGCACGGGTGTGGCCACCGCAGGCATTGAGTACTACCTGCCGCTGTTCTTTGACGAGACGGCATCCATCTTCCAGCACCTGGGCGAACAAGCCCAGATCGTGTTGCATGGCGACATCGACGAAGCCTTGCGCCGCTTCTGGGTGGAGACCCGTGAGCGTCACCGCTTCTTGCAGCATGACCCCGAGCGCCCGATCCTGCCGCCTGAAGAGTTGTTCCTCAAGCCCGAAGACTTCTTCACCCTGGCCAATGCCCATGCGCAACTGGCCCTGCGCGGCAGTGAGCCGGTGGACTGGGCTCGCCCCCTGCCCGACCTGAGCGTCGAGCGCGGTGGGCAAGACCCGATGCGCAAGCTGGAGCAATACCTCGCGCGCAGCAACAACCGCACCTTGATCGTAGCCGAAAGCGCTGGCCGGCGTGAGAGCCTGCTAGAGCTGCTGCGTGACCACCGCATCGAGTTGCCCAGCATCGATTCGCTGCAAGCCTTTGCGGACAGCGATCACCAGCGCGCCATCGTGGTCGCCCCCTTGGCTGGCGGCTTCATCTGGCTAGAGCCTGGATCTGACCAAGCTGGCCTGCAGTTCATCACCGAGACCGAGCTGTTTGACGCAGCGCCCACCGCGCGCCGTCGCCGCAAGGCCGATCAAGCCACCGATGTCGACTCGCTGATCAAGGATCTGTCCGAGCTGAACGTGGGCGACCCGGTCGTGCACAGCAACCACGGCATCGGTCGCTATCAAGGCCTGATCAACCTGGACCTTGGGGACGGCCCCTCCGAGTTCTTGCATCTGGAATACGCCGACAAGGCCACGCTGTACGTCCCGGTGTCGCAACTGCACTTGATCAGCCGCTACACCGGCGTCAGCGCAGAAGAAGCACCACTGCACAAGCTGGGCTCGCCACAATGGGACAAGGCCAAGCGCAAGGCCGCTGAGCAGGTGCGTGACACCGCCGCCGAGTTGCTCAACCTGTATGCCCGCCGCGCCGCGCGTGAAGGCTATGCCTTCCGCTTCTCGGCGCAAGACTACGAAGCCTTTG
>JAGWTE010000180.1 GCA_028869095.1 Burkholderiales bacterium | reverse complement strand
CGAACAGGGCCAGGCTCCAGAACTCGTAGGGCACGCCCAGCAGGTTGACGGCAGCGTCGGCGCAGTTTGCTCGCACCTCGAACAGGTCAGGCCAGCGAGCATCCAGCCCGAAGGTGCCGATGACCTTGTCGGCAAAGGTCAGGTTGCACGACGCCGATTTGGCGGCGACGAAGTGTTGATACCACGCGGCTGCGATGCCGCCCGCTGCCGTTGGGATGACCAGCACGCTGGCGCCAACCTGGGACCAGCGTGGGGGCAGCAGGGCGCCGATCAGGCTGATGGCGCCGATCACCAGGAACAGGATGCGTTGCAGCACGCACCAGGGGCAAGGCTCCATGCCCCAGCGGTGTTGCGACAGGTAGGCGCCCGCCACCGCCGCCACGCTGGCAAGGGCCATCAGGAAGAGGACGCCGCGTTTCATATCAGGCCACTTCGGCGATCAGTTCGATCTCGACGCAGGAGCCCAGCGGGATCTGCGCGACACCAAAGGCGCTGCGAGCATGCACGCCTTTGTCGCCAAAAACCTCGCCCAGCAATTCGGAGCAGCCGTTGGTGACCAGGTGTTGCTCGGTGAAGTCAGGCGTGCTGTTGACCAGGCTCATGACTTTGACGATGCGCACGACCTTGTCCAGGCCGCCTGCGGCAACGGCCAGGGTGCCCAGCAGGTCAATGGCCACGGCGCGCGCGGCTTGTTTGCCGGCGTCGGTGCCCATGTTCTGACCCAGTTTGCCGACCCAGACCTGGCCGTCTTTCTTGGCGATGTGGCCAGACACGAAGATCAGGTTGCCTGTTTTGGCGAAGGGCACATAGGCCGCTGCGGGGATGGACACGGGGGGCAAGGTGATGCCGAGCGATTGGAGGCGAGCTTCGATGGACATGGTGTTGGATCGATAGATGGAGTTGACCCCTCTTGAGAGGGAAGGCCCACTTCGTGGGGGGCGCGGCGCCGATGGCGCGATCCTACACTGCCTCGATCAAGATCAGCAGTCGCAGGGGTGTTATGGGGTGGTGGCTCGTGGCCATGTTGTCATGGTTGGCCGGAGTCGGGCTGCAGGTCGGCCAAGCTCAGGTGGCGCCGCTGTGGGCTGCAGGCGTGGTTGGTGGACTGAGCTTGCTGGGCTTGGTGGCTGCGATCCAGTGTCGTCATCATCATTGGTCGCGCTTGGGCGTGTTCACTTTGCTTGGCCTGGCGTGGGCCAGCACGTCGTGGCGTGCGGCGCAAGAGCTGGGTGAGCATGTGCCGTTGGAGATGGCGGCTCACGCTGTCCCGACACGCATTCAGGTCGATGGACTGGTGCAGGAGATGCCCGGCAGTTGGTCGTTTGAAGCCCGGGTGCAGTCCTACCAAGACGGGGATGGTCGCTGGCATCGACCGGATCAGATGTCGTCAGGGCATGGGCCTGAGCGGGTCTTGATTCGCTTGAACAGCGGGAAAGGGCCGAGTGGCAAGGGTGGGGCCGCGACGATTCGTCCCGAGCCGGGCCAGCAGTGGGAGTTGCCGCTGAAGTTGCATGAGCCCGATGGCCAGTCCAATCCTGGTGGCTACGACACCGAGTTGGGGTATTGGGAGCGGGGCGTGCGAGCCATCGGGCAGGCGCGCGCGCAGCAAGCCGTGATGCGGTCGGCCTCACCCGAGTGGTTCTGGCAAGGGCGGGTGGACCGGTTGCGGGCCAGCATTCGAAGCCGCATTGCCGCACAGGTGCCGCAGGCGCGTTGGGCGGGGGTGTTGTCCGGTTTGGCTGTGGGCGACCAAAGCGCCATTGAGCGACAAGACTGGGATGTGTTTCGCCAAACCGGCGTGAGCCATTTGGTCAGCATCAGCGGTGGGCATGTCGCGATGTTTGGCTGGTTGGCTGCGTGGCTGATCAAGCCGCTGTGGTTGCGCTCGGGGCGTTTGGCCTGGCGTGTGCCTTCGCCCGATGCGGCGCGCATTGGCGCGGTGGTCGCTGCATGGTTGTATGCCTTGCTGGCCGGTTGGGGCGTGCCGGCGCAGCGCACCGTGCTGATGATGGCGGTGTTCACCCTTTTGCGCTTGTCCGGGCGGCGTTGGCCTTGGCCCTTGGTCTGGCTGCTGGCCGCAGTCGTGGTCACGATCTGGGACCCGTGGTCGTGCATGCAAGCGGGGTTCTGGCTGTCGTTTGTGGCGGTTGGGATCTTGATGTCTTCGGGGCTGGATGGGGCGCGCCGTTCGTCGGTTCCGCTTTCCTGGCTGCAACGCTTGCGACAAGCACTGGCCGAGTTGTGGGGCACGCAGTGGCGTGTCAGTTTGGGGTTGGCGCCTTTGTCTCTGGTGTTCTTTCAGCAGACCTCGGTGATCGGTCTGCTCGCCAATTTGCTGGCGATCCCGGTGTTCAGCTTCGTCATCACGCCTTTGGCTTTGCTGGGCGCCGTGTGGCCTTCCTTGTGGAGCTTGGGTGCGCATGTGGTGGACTGGTCGATGCAGGTCTTGACCTGGCTTGCGCAGATGCCCGTGGCCATGGCCCAGTCGACCATGCTGCCGCTGTGGGCCTCGGTCATGGTCATTGCTGCGGGGGCGGCGATGATCTGGCCCATGCGTTGGGCCTGGCGCGCGATGTTGTTGCCCTTCCTGCTGCCTTTGGTCTATCTGCCTTCGGCTTGGCAGACCTGGCCCGCGCCCGTTCCCGGGCAATTCACCGTGTTGGCTGTTGATGTGGGGCAGGGCTCTGCACTGGTGGTGCGCACGGCTGGCCACGTCTTGCTGTTTGATACCGGGCCCAAGATTGGCTTGGGCAACGATGCCGGGGCCCGCGTGGTGGTGCCCTTGTTGCGTGCTTTGGGTTTGAACCGTCTGGACGCGGTGATGGTGAGCCATGCCGATACCGATCACATCGGCGGCGCGGTGTCGGTCTATCAGGCCATGGCGGTGAATCAGCTGTGGTCGCCCTTGCCGCCTGAACACCCCTTGAGGTTGACACCATCCGCCAACGGCCAGATCCCTGAGCATCACGATTGCGTGGCAGGGCAGTCGTGGGTGTGGGATGGCGTGTTGTTCAAGCTGCTGCGGCCGTCGGCGGCAGATTTGGCACAGCGTGAACGCATGGCAGACAACGCGCTGTCGTGCGTCTTGCAGATCACGGCCTTGGGTTCAACGACAGCAAAAGACTCGCAGCAAAGAGGGCGTGTGGCCCTGCTGACGGGAGATGCAGAAGCCGAACAAGAGGCTGCCATGGTGGCCTCTTTGGGCGATGAGTTGCGTGCCGATTTGTTGGTCGTGCCGCATCACGGCAGCAAGACCTCGTCCACCCAGGCCTTTTTAGAGGCCGTGCGGCCATCGGAATCGGTCATTCAAGTGGGACGGCGCAATCGCTATGGCCACCCGGCTCCATCGGTGCTGGCACGCTATCAAACGATGGACTTGCCCTTTGTGACCACGCCGGATTGCGGCGCCTTTTCATGGCGCAGCGATGCAGTCGGGGCAACAGGTGAATGCTGGCGGCAAGGGCATCGCCACTATTGGCAGCCACATGCTTCATCTAGTGCTGCAGCTACCGTGGCGGACACCGAATCAGAGTCGCGAAGCCAGTAGCTTGTCGATGCGCTTGCCATCCATGTCAACCACTTCAAAGCGCCAGCCTTGCCATTCGACCACGTCGGTGGTGTGGGGCAAGCGGCCCAGTAGCAGCATCACCATGCCGGCCAGGGTGTTGTAGCGGCCACGGTCTTCGTCGGGCAGGTTTTTGAGCTCCAGCCGGTCCTTCAACTCAGGGACTGGAATCAAGCCGTCGATCAGCCAGGATCCATCTTCACGCTGGATGGCCCAGGCATCGTCCGCCTCAGGCGGTGTGAACTCGCCCGTGATGGCTTCGAGCACGTCACGCAAGGTGATCACACCTTGCACTTCACCGTATTCATCGACCACAAAAACCATTTGCGTGTCAGACGCGCGGAAGTGTTCCAGCAACTCCATGCCGGACAAGGTCTCGGGCACAAAGACCGCGGGCAACAAGCCTTCGGTCAGGCTGTTGGCCTGCTTTTGCGTCAGTTGATGCAGCAATTGCTGTGCGGTCATCACGCCCAAGACGTCATCCAAGCCGCCTCGGCAGACGGGGTAGCGTGAATAGCCATGCTCGGCAATGACGGCCAGGCTGTCTTCCATGGGCGCGTCAGCGTTGAGCCAGGCAATGTCGCTGCGCGGGATCATCATCGAGCCGATCTGGCGTTCATCCAGGCGGAACACGTTGCGTACCATCTGGTGCTCATGGGCTTCGATCACGCCAGCGTCCAGGCCTTCTTCCAGGCTGGCGGCGATTTCTTCTTCGGTCACGCCTCGGGCGCCGGTGTCAGGCACGCCGATCAATTTGAGGATGGCGTGGGTGCTGACCGACAGAAAGCGCACAAACGGCTTGGTGCCGATCGACAGCAATTTCATGGGCTGCGACACCAGGCGTGCGACTGTCTCCGGGTACATCTGGCCCACACGCTTGGGCACCAGTTCACCAAACAGGATGGTGGCAAAGGTCACGATCATGACGACCAGACCTGTGGCGGTCAGGGCCGCTGCGCGCTCGTGCATCATGAACTGGGCTTCCAGCCAATGCGACAGGGGCTCTGAGAAGGCCGCGTCACCCACGATGCCGTTGAGCACGCCCGTGGAGGTGATGCCAATCTGGACGGTGGACAGGAACTTGGTGGGGTTGTCGTGCAGCTCGATGGCGATCTGAGCCCCGACGTCGCCGGTCTCTGCCATCACTTGTAGACGCGCCTTGCGACTGGATGCCAATGCCATTTCGGACATGGCAAAAACGCCGTTGAGCAAGGTCAGAAAAATCAATAACGCAAGTTCCATAACAGGCGCCGGGCTGGGCCGGGCCATCCACCAAGATGGCGCCAAGCGTAGCAGAATCCCCCCATGATCTATCTTGTTGGCGATTTGCAGGGCTGTTGCCGCCCCTTGGAGCGTTTGTTGCAGACGCTGGATTTCTCTCCCTCGCGGGACAAGCTGTATGTGCTGGGCGACCTGGTGAACCGGGGGCCCGACTCATTGGGTGTGCTCAAGCAGCTGCGCAGCCTGGGGGATTCGGCCGTGTCCTTGTTGGGCAATCATGATCTGCATTTGCTGGCGGTGGCGCATGGGGTGCGCAAGCCGCATCGCAGCGACACGCTGGATGCGATCCTGGCTGCCGATGACCGTGAAGCCTGGTTGGAATGGCTGCGTCAGCGTCCCTTGGCTGTGTGGGCGCATGGCTGGTTGATGGTGCACGCTGGGGTCGTGCCGCAATGGGATGCTGCCAAGACGGTGGCCTTGGCGCGCGAGGTGGAGGCCATGTTGCGCAGTCAGGACCTGGGCGACTTTTTGACGCAGATGTATGGCAATGAGCCTTCGCGCTGGTCGGATGATTTGACCGGTGTGGCGCGTTGGCGCTGCGTGGTCAATTGCCTGACCCGTGTGCGGTTTTGCCAGGCTGATGGGACCATGGACTTTTTGACCAAAGAGGGCCTGGGTGCCACGCCAGCGGGGTACTACCCTT
This sequence comes from Burkholderiales bacterium, assembly GCA_028869095.1. Taxonomy (GTDB): domain Bacteria; phylum Pseudomonadota; class Gammaproteobacteria; order Burkholderiales; family Burkholderiaceae_C; genus Aquabacterium. The sequence goes on along the minus strand of JAGWTE010000180.1, from coordinate 326 downwards.
GGTTTGAGGTGCCGGGGCGTTTGACAGAAGGGGTGCCGATTGCCTTTGGGCATTGGTCCACGCTGGGTTTGATCAACCGAGATGACTTGATGGCCCTGGACACCGGCTGTGTTTGGGGCGGGCAGTTGACGGCGGTGCGTGTAGATGGCGCCACGCGTGAGGTCATTCAAGTGCCTTGCGGGCAATCTCAGAAGCCCGGCAAGGCTTAGTCACGCTACAATCGCCGTCTTAAGGAAGCTTGGCCGAGCGGTTTAAGGCACCGGTCTTGAAAACCGGCGAGGGCTTATCCCCTCCGTGAGTTCGAATCTCACAGCTTCCGCCAAATA
>JAGWTE010000179.1 GCA_028869095.1 Burkholderiales bacterium | reverse complement strand
ATCTGGTTGTTGGCAAAGGGCTCGTAGGCGTCTTTGTAGACCTTGTCCAGGGTCGGGCCCATCACAAACAGGGTCAAGAATAAAGACAAACCGACGATAACCTGATTAGGGGGAGCCGATTGCGCACCGATCGCCTGGCGCATCAAACTGAGCACGATGACAATACGGGTGAAGCCCGTCATCATCAACAGCATGGCGGGCAAAAAGCTCAGCGCCGTGAAGAACAACAGCGTCTGGATCGGCACCGAATAACTGGTGCCGCTGCCGCCCTGCCCGATCAGCAAAGGCAATGAACTGCTTGCAGGCGCAGCTTGCGCAGCCGCCACACCGGCAGACAACACCCCGATCAGCGCCAGTGCAGCCTTGGGGCTGTGTTTGAGCATGGAATGAAAACGCATGATTCAGCCTTGCTTGCCAGCCTGATCCGATGAGGAGCGGCGCAACAGCGATGCAAAGGCGGTGGCCGGTCCAGCTGCCATGGTGGCGGGCAACTCGGCTTGCGGCGCCATGGTGTGCAAGGTGGTGATGCTTTGCGCCGTCACACCCAAGACCAGCCAGGTGCGTTGGTCACCCGAGCCCACCTCGACCGTGACCAGGCGTTGGCCCGGCCCCAAATTGAACTGGCTGACCGGCTTGACAGTGGACAAGGCCCCCGCGACGCCACCTGTGGCCAAGCCAGACCGCTTGAGCATCCACAGCGACAAGGGGATCAAGGCCACGATCACCACAAACCACAACACGGTCAAGCCGGTTGAATGCATGGCAACCCCAATCAATGCCCGCGGCTGAGGCGACGCATGCGCTCAGACGGCGTGACGATGTCGGTCAGGCGGATACCGAACTTGTCGTTCACCACCACCACTTCGCCTTGGGCAATCAGGAATCCGTTGACCAGCACGTCCATGGGCTCACCGGCCATAGCATCCAGCTCCACCACCGAGCCCTGCGCCAATTGCAGGATGTTCTTGATGGGGATGCGGGTGCGGCCCAACTCCACCGTCAACTGCACGGGGATGTCCAGGATCATGTTGATGTCGTTGCCAGCCGCGCCCGAATTGGAGGGCGCAAAGTTGGCAAATGACGCTGGCATCATCTGCTCGCTGATCTGGCTGGCGGAACCGGCGCTGGCGTCAGACGAAGATGCGCCGGTTTGTTGCGCCAGCGCGGCCTCCCATTCGGCGGCCATCGCATCTTGTTCGTCGGCGCCGGCCGAGCCTTCTGGTGGAAATTCTGCGGGATCAGACATTGTGGTCTCCAAGCCAACCGGTATTGCCAGTGGTCAACAGCTTGTCTATTTTTAGGGCGTAGCGACCATTTGAGTTGCCGTAATAGCAGTCAAAAACAGGCACTCCATCCACTTTGGCTTGAATGATTTTTTCCAGGTCCAACTCAATGAAGTCACCGGGCTTGAAGGCCAGCAACTGTTCAACGGTGGCGGGCGCGTGGCCCAACTCGGCCACCAGGTCCACCTCGGCGGACTGGATTTGTTGCGTGAGCAGCTTGACCCAGCGGTGATCCGGCTCGGCCGAATCGCCCTGAATGGTCGAGAACAACACATCCCGAATCGGCTCCAGCGTGGAGTACGGGATGCAGAAGTGGATGGTGCCGCTGGTGTCGCCAATTTCCAGGGTGAACGAGCAGCACACCACGATTTCGCTGGGCGTGGCCACCGTGGCGAACTGGGGTTGCATTTCCGAGCGCTGGTAGTCCAGCTCGACCGGGTAGATGCCGTGCCAGGCACGCTTGTATTCGGCTGAGATAACTTCGATCAAGCGCGTGATGATGCGCTGCTCGGTGGCCGAGAAATCACGCCCTTCGATGCGGGTGTGGTACTTGCCTGCGCCGCCGAACAAAGAGTCGATCACGGCAAAGACCAGGGTGGGATCACACACCACCAGGCCCGAGCCACGCAAGGGCCGGATCGAGACGATGTTGAAGTTGGTGGGCACCACGATCTCACGCAAGAAAGCGCTGTACTTTTGCACCTTGATGCCACCGACCGAGACTTCGGGCGACTTGCGGATGAAGTTGAACAGCCCCACCCGGATGTTGCGCGCAAACCGTTCGTTGATGATTTCCATCGTGGGCATGCGCCCACGAACGATCCGTTCTTGGTTGGCAATGTTGTAGTCGCGAATGCCCTCTATCGGCTCGTCGTCGGCTTCCAACTTCTGGCTTTCGCCAGTGATGCCTTGCAACAGGGCATCGACTTCATCTTGCGAAAGGATTTGCTGGTTCATGGCCTGTCAGACTTCAAAGACCTGGGGGGATGGCGGCTACTGTCACTGTACGATGAAGCTGGAGTAGACAACCTTCTCAATTGGGTTGTAGGACTCGGCCTTCTTCTTTTTCTTCTTCTTTTTCTTGGGTTGAGGCGCGTCCTCATCAGCCGCCTCGTCGTCCGGCTCTTCAATCTCGTAGCCCATGGCTCGTGCCGCAGCACGCTGGATTTCTCCAGCCATTTTCTGCTTGCCTTCAAGCGTCAGCAACTCTTCTGAAGACTTATGAGACAGGATCAGGATGATGCTGTCCTTGATGGCCGGCATGTAGGCCTTCATCTCGTCGGCCAAATGGGCATCCTCCACCTGCAGGCTGATGCCGATCTGGGCATAGCGCTCGGTGTCTTTGTCGGCCAGGTTGACGACAAAGGGATCCAGTGGCACGAAGGTGGGGGGGTGCTTGGAGTCATGCGCCGGCTTTTCGGGCTTTTTGACCTCTTGAGCGGGCGAATCGCCCTCGCCGCCTTCCGCAGCCGCAGCGTCAGCGGCCTTCTTCTTCATGATGAAGTAGGCCGCGCCACCGCCACCCAGCAACAGCACCACAAGGGCTGCCACCACGATGATGATGAGCTTTTTGGGGCCTTTTTTGGGGGCTTCGCCTTCAGCCGGTGCGGCGGGGGCAGCTGACATTCGTGCTCTCCTAAAATTTCTGGCCCAGCCCCGACCAAGTCAGGTTTGGGCCCATGAGAGGATTATTCGAAGTCGGCGTGTTGTCGAAGAACCAATAAACCGGGTGAAACAGGTTTGATTCTGCGGCGCGGCGCTGTGCCAATCAGGCGTACAGGTCCAAGCCACCTCTCTGGCTCAGTCTGGCAACGTTCACGGCGCGCATGGCGGGCTCATCGCCCCCTTCGCTACCGACTCGGCCGATGCGGCGCTCTCCCACTCGGCCCGTTGACCGATCTGAAGAACCATCCGACTGACCATTGGATTGACCAAAGCTTTGCTGCGGAGTCTGCGAGGACACACCGCCCCCGGTCAGGCTCAGGCCCACTTCGTCCAGCGCGCTCGACAGCATCGGCATGCTGGCCTCAATGGCTTTGCGTGTTTCCAGGGCTGCCGCGGCAAAGTCGACCTGGGCGTTTTGACCGTCCACGGCAATCTTGACGTTGATGGGGCCCATTTCAGCCGGATTGAGGTGCAACTCCGCCGTCATGGGGCCGTCCACGGCCGACGCCTTCACGAACAGGCTCACCTTCTCGGCCAACTCATCTGCGAACTGTGGAGAGGACATGGGCGTGTGCACAGTCTCGCTGACATGCTTGGCACCTTGCGCGCCCTCAAAAGCCGAAGTCTGGGCCAATTGGGCGTTCTGCACCGCAGCCAGACCGGCCAGAGGATCGGCCGCCCCCGCCTCACCGCCATTGCTCATGGCCGATTGCAAAGACAGTTGGGCCATGGCCTGTGAAGCCTGCCAGGCGCCAATGTCCAGGCCAGCCTGGTCGGTCTTGCCTTGCAGCAAGCTCAACTGATTGGCGTCCAGACCGACGGTGCTGGCAGCTTGGTCTCCACGCCCTGCCAGGAGCGATTGAAGGGCCGCCACGCTGGAGGATGCTCCGTTGCGGCCCTCAGATTTTCCCAGGCCAGCCTCTTTGGCATCGGTCTGCGCTTGCGCCAGTTGCGAATCCGACTGCGCCAAGCCGGACAGCCAGGCCATCATGCTGGCCGGATCACCGCGCTGCACGTCTTTGGGTGGCTGTAGCTCTCGCACGATCGCCGTTCCATCTCCGACCTGCGTCGAGAATGCAACCTCATCGTCATCGCCATCCTGGCCATCGACCTTGTCAGCCTTGTCGCCCGCCTTGTCTGCGGAGTCGGCCTTGCTTTTGCTGGCCGTCTTGGCTGGGCCATTCTTGCTGGGTGTCTGCTCGGCCTTGCGATTGGCGTTGGCCTTGCCCGACTGGTTGTCGCTGGGCGAGGCTTGCGAGCCTTGCGTAGGCGCATGGGCCACTTCGCGTTGGGCAGGTGGCTGGCTGGGCGCCTTCACCTGTACTGGAATGGCCTTGGCCGACTGGTTGATGGCATCAGCCGACGCCGTCGAGCTTGAATGACGCTCCAGCCATTTCGAAAACGCCGCCTTTTGCTCTTCCTGCATGGCGCCGCCAGACTGGGCATTCATCCGTGACACCAGGTCGTTCAAGACGGTTGAACCGGCGTTTGAGTTAGATGTCAGTACATTCGTCGCAGTCGGTTTGAGTGACGCATTCATGGCGACTCCTTGTCAAAACGAGTTGGGCGCGAGTAGATTGCCGTCGCTGCCGGACCCCATGGGGTTGACACGGCCTGCGCGAGCAGCGATCTCATCGGTCGCTTTTTGTTCTTGGCGACGCTGGGACAGCGCCACTTCTTGTTGGCGCCGCTCGATCAATTGCCCCACCGCCACGACCTTGCGTTCGCGTTCGATGAGCAACTCCCTGCAACGCTCCATGTACACCTGGGTTTGTTCGACACGACGGTCCTGTTCGGACACCGCATCACCCAGGCGCTGCATGAAATCTTGATAACAACGGATGATTTCCATCCCGCCAGCCTGACGGAATTGAGACTGCCACTTAGTCTGGTATTCCTTGCGCCAGTCATGCAAAGACTGCGCTTGCTGGCGCGCGGCTTCATGGGCGCGTCGGCCAGCCTCCAGCTCTGACTTGGCGTCATCGCGGGCCTTTTCGGCGGCTTCCAGAACCATCAGCAATGGCTGCAATGCACTCATGTCTTACTGCTCCTGACTGGATGGTCTGTGCTCATCCCATGTGCACAATGTGATGCAACTGGCCCACGCTATCCGCGAGATGAGCGGGTGTATGCATGTCTTGTTGAAGCAATCGAACCATGTCGGGATGGCTACGCACCGCCTGATCCAGCTCCATATCGTGACCTTGTGCATACGCGCCCAACTGGATCAGGTCCTTGGCCTTGCTGTACTTGGACCACAGCTGGCGAAAGCGGCGTGAATCATCGATGTGAGCCGGATCGGCCACGTTGTGCATCACGCGCGAGGCCGAACGCTCAATGTCAATCGCCGGGAAGTGACCGGCTTCAGCCAGTTCACGCGACAACACGATGTGGCCGTCCAAAATGGCGCGTGCGGCGTCGGCAATCGGGTCTTGTTGGTCATCGCCTTCGGACAGCACGGTGTAGAACGCCGTGATCGAGCCATGGCCATTGAGGCCATTGCCGCTGCGCTCCACCAGTTGGGGCAGCTTGGCAAAGCACGATGGCGGATAGCCTTTGGTCGCGGGGGGCTCGCCAATGGCCAGCGCGATTTCACGTTGTGCCATGGCATAACGGGTCAGCGAATCCATCAACAGCAGCACATGCAAGCCCTGATCACGGAAGTGTTCGGCCACGGCGGTCGCGTAGTTGGCGCCTTGCATGCGGGTCAGCGGCGGCGCATCTGCCGGAGCAGCCACCACCACCGAGCGGGCCAAGCCCTCCTCGCCCAGGATGTCTTCAATGAATTCTTTGACTTCGCGGCCCCGCTCGCCGATCAGGCCCACCACGATCACGTCGGCCTGGGTGTAGCGGGCCATCATGCCCAGCAGCACCGATTTGCCCACGCCGGAGCCGGC
>JAGWTE010000178.1 GCA_028869095.1 Burkholderiales bacterium | reverse complement strand
TACTTCAAGGTCTACCGCCAATTCAAGATGTACAACGATCCTCGCTTCAACCCTGTGTTGGTGGCTGAGCAGGCCCAAGCCAAGTCCTGATGCGGGTATTGATTGTCAAGACCAGTTCCATGGGAGACGTCGTTCACGCCTTGCCGGCCGTGAGCGACATGGCTCAAGCCATCCCTGGCATCCAGATTGACTGGCTGGTGGAAAAAAGCTTTGCCGCCATGCCCAGCCAGCATCGAGCGGTAGACCGGGTCATTACGCTGCAATGGCGCAAATGGCGCAAAAGCCTGCGCGCACCGGAAACCAAACAGGCGTTGACTCAATGGCGGCAAGAGATGCGCCAGCAACGCTATGACTTGATCATTGACATGCAAGGCTTGGTCAAGAGCGCACTGTTTACCTGTTTCGCACAAGGGCCCCGCGCTGGCTACGACTGGCGCAGCATCCGCGAGCCTTTGGCCTCATTGTTCTATGGCCGCAAGGCGCGGGTATCGCGTCAACTACATGCGGTTGATCGTTGCCGGCAACTGGCGGCACTGCTGCTGAACTACCCGCTACCCGCCACCCCACCTGACTTTGGACTGGTCACCCAAGCCAATGCCTGGAAGCCAGGCGAAGCCCCTTATGCTGTCCTGATCCCGTGTGCAAGCCGCCCTGAAAAACTCTGGCCGCAATCGGACTGGGTCAGTGTGGCTCAGCACTTGCGTCAACAAGGCATGGACATTGCCGTGATGTGGGGCAGCCCACAAGAAGAACAACGTGCCCAAGCCATCGCGCAGGCATGCGGTGGGCATGTTCCCCCCTTCCTCACCGTGGCGCAGGCTGGTGACACGCTCGCTGGAGCACGCGTTGTCGTTGGACTGGACACGGGCATGACTCACCTGGCAGCAGCCCATGGCCGCAACACTTTGGGCATCTACTGTGATCACGAACCTGGCCTGGCTGGCGTCACGGGGTCGGGCAAAGTTGTCAGCTTAGGTGGCAAAGGCCAAGTACCCTCGCTGACCGATGTGTTGGCATCCTTGAAGAAATTAAGCTGATGGAACTGAAACAAGCGGGCCAGAAACTGCTGGACTACGCCAAACCCGAGTGGCGCATGTTTGCTGCCACGATCACCCTTTTCATGGCTGGCTCAGCTGTAGAGCCGCTGATTCCTGAACTGTTTAAAAGACTGCTTGACTCTGGATTCAAAGCTGGAGATGGCTACCCTCTCTGGGTGATCCCCGTCACCGTCATCGGTTTGTTCACCATCCGTGGCCTGCTCGTATTCATGGGCACCTACACCATGAACTCAGCCACGTCAGCCATGACGCTCAGCCTTCGCAGAGACCTGATGCGTGCGCTGCTGAAAGCTGATGCCAAACTGTTCACCGCCATCAGCCCCGGCGTCGCCGTCACCAAGATCATCAACGACCCTCAAGCGGCCTCATCGGCTCTGGGGGGATCCATGATTTCCATCCTCAAGGATGGCACCACCCTGATCTGCCTGGTCGCCTATCTGTTTTATTTGAACTGGCAACTGACCCTGCTGGCCATGATCTCCATGCCCCTGCTGGGATTGACAGTCAAACTGGTCCAAAAACGATTGAACAAAGTCGGCGAAGCGCAATACCAATCACAGCAACGGCTGGTCACTTCCGTTGACGACAATGCGCGAGCTTGGCGAGTGGTCCGCACCTTTGATGCTGCAGACTTTGAACTCCAGCGGTTTGACGCAGAAGCGCTGCACCATCGGCGCATGACCATCAAGCAAGTGGTCGCCAGCAACCTGGTATCGCCGATCACCCAGATTTTGGCCTCCGTAGGCGTTGCCATCATCCTGACCTTGGCCATTTTGCAGGCACAACACGACCAAAAAACCGTTGGCGACTTCACGGCCTTCATCATGGCCTTGCTACTGGCCATACGCCCCATGCGCACGGTGACTGACCTGTACCAACCCATCAACAACGCCCTGATCGTGGCTCGCGGCTCGTTCGAGATGATCAACGCGCCAGAAGAGCCCGACAACGGCTCCCAAGAACTGGCTGCGTGTACAGGCCAAGTTCGCTTCGATAACGTGGTCTTGCAGTACGAGGGCGCAGCACAACCGGCCTTACAGGGATTGAACCTGGACATCCAACCTGGTCAAACCATCGCCTTGGTCGGCCCCTCCGGCGCAGGCAAAAGCACGGTCGTCAGCACCCTGCTGCGCTTTGCCAACCCCACCAGCGGCCAAATCACGCTGGACGGCACGCCCATCGACGACCTCAAACTGGCCAACTTGCGCAAGCACTTTGCCGTCGTCTCACAAGACATCGTGCTTTTTGAAGGCTCCATTGCCCAAAACGTGGCCTACGCGAGCCCCCTGGGCATCGATCGCGCCAAAATCGAGGAATGCCTAAGAGCCGCCAACCTGTGGAACCACGTCCAAACCCTGCCTGAGGGCATGGACGCCAACATCGGCACCAACGGCAGCAAGCTGTCAGGCGGGCAACGCCAACGGCTGGCCATTGCCCGCGCCCTGTACCGCGACGCCGCCGTCTGGATCTTCGACGAAGCCACCTCTGCGCTGGACTCCGAATCCGAAGCGGTGGTCCAACGCTCCATTGAAAGCCTGCGGGGCAGCAAGACCCTGATTTTGATCGCCCATCGCTTGAGCACCATCAAAAATGCCGACCGCATCTACGTGATGTCGGACGGCAAAGTGGTCGAACAAGGCACCCATTCCGCCCTACTGGCCGAAAGCGGCCTTTACGCTGGCATGGTTCGGATTCAGTCCGCCAGTTGACACATACCGACGATCAGCGAATTTGTGCATAGATCAGCCCGCTTATCTCGCTTACAGTTCGCCGAGCATCGATAATCATTTGCTGCTGAAATGGCCGTCGTGGCACTCTAAGTATTAATTCATGGCAGACCCATTGGTAGATCCCAATCCAAGCACTTTGTCCGGTGTGGCCCGCGTGTTGGTCAATGCCGGCAAGCTTGATGCCAAAACGGCAGAGGACCTGACGCGGTCTGCGCGCGAGCAAAAAAAGAGTTTCGTCAATACTTTGGTGGGCAGCGGCGCCATCAAGTCCAACGACTTGGCCCATACCTTGTCCAAAGCGCTGGCCGTGCCGGTATTGGATTTGGCCACGGTCGATATTCAACGCCTGCCCAAAGGCGTGATCGATAACAAACTGGCGTCCCAATACCAAGTCATGGTGTTGTCCAAACGGGGCAATCGCCTGTTTGTGGCGGGGGCTGATCCGACGGACCAGGAAGCCATTGAGCGGATCAAATTCGCCACCCAGCTGACGCCAGAATGGGTCCTGGTTGAATACGACAAGCTTTCCAAGCTGCTTGAAGGTCAAACTGCCTCTGCGGAAGAACAACTCAGCGCGCTGGCATCGGCTGACTTTGAATTCGACATCACCGAAGAAGGCGTTGGCAGTCAACAAGAAACCCAGGATGTCGCCTCCGAGGTTGAAGACGCCCCCGTGGTGCGCTTCCTGCAAAAGATGCTGGTTGACGCCATCAATGCCCGCGCGTCTGACTTGCACTTTGAGCCTTACGAGCACATCTATCGCGTTCGCTTCCGCGTGGACGGCGAATTGCGCGAAATCACCCAGCCCCCGGTTGCGATCAAGGACAAACTGGCCTCGCGCATCAAGGTACTGTCCAAGCTCGACATCGCTGAAAAGCGCGTGCCGCAAGACGGCCGGATGAAGATGAAGTTTGGCAGCAAGGCCATTGACTTCCGGGTCAGCACCTTGCCCACCTTGTTTGGCGAGAAGATCGTGATCCGGATTCTGGATCCGTCCAGCGCCAAGTTGGGTATCGATGCCCTGGGCTACGAAAAAGAAGAGAAAGAGCGCCTACTCCTGGCAGTTGCGCGCCCCTACGGCATGGTGCTGGTGACAGGCCCCACCGGCTCGGGTAAAACCGTGTCCTTGTACACCTGCTTGAACATCCTCAATCAGCCCGGCGTCAACATTTCCACCGTGGAAGACCCAGCTGAAATCAACTTGCCTGGTATCAATCAGGTCAACGTCAACGACCGTGCGGGCCTGACTTTCTCTGCTGCGCTCAAATCCTTCCTGCGTCAGGATCCTGACGTGATCATGGTGGGTGAAATTCGCGACTTAGAAACGGCCGACATTGCCATCAAGGCTGCTCAGACCGGCCACATGGTGATGTCTACCTTGCACACCAATGACGCCCCCACCACGCTGACCCGTTTGATGAACATGGGCGTCGCGCCCTTCAACATCGCGTCCAGCGTGATCTTGATCACGGCCCAACGTCTGGCTCGCCGCTTGTGTGAAAACTGCAAAGCCCCGGCTGACTACCCCAAAGAAGCCTTGATCAAGGCAGGCTACAAAGAAGAAGAGCTGGATGGCAAGTGGAAGCCTTACAAAGCAGTGGGCTGCTCATCCTGCAACAACGGTTACAAAGGACGGGTCGGTCTTTACCAAGTGATGCCCATCAGTGAAGAAATCCAACGCATCATCCTTTCTAACGGTACTGCGATGGACATCGCCAAGCAGGCGCGCGTTGAAGGCGTGCGGGACTTGCGCGAGTCTGGGCTGGTCAAAGTCAAACTCGGCGCCACCACCTTGGAAGAGGTGATCTCGGTGACCAACGAATAACGCAACCCAAACGCGGCACGGAGTTTTCAATATGGCCACGGCAACTGCCAAAAAACCGCAAGAGACTGTCTACGAATGGGAAGGCAAAGACCGTTCAGGCAAAACCGTCAAGGGCGAGATGCGCGCGGGCGGCGAAGCCATGGTGGGCGCCAGTTTGCGCCGCCAGGGCATCTTGGTCCAAAAGGTCAAGAAACGCCGCATGGGTGGCGGCGGCAAAGTCAAACCCAAAGACATTGCGGTGCTGACTCGCCAGTTGGCCACCATGATGCGTGCCGGCGTGCCCTTGCTGCAGTCTTTTGACATCGTCGCGCGTGGCAGCACCAATGGCGCCGTCACCAAGCTGCTCAACGACATCCGCACCGATGTTGAAACCGGCACCAGCTTGTCGAACTCCTTCCGCAAGCACCCCATGCATTTCGACGCCTTGTATTGCAACTTGGTCGAAGCGGGCGAACAAGCCGGTATTTTGGAAACCCTGCTTGATCGTCTGGCCACCTATCAAGAAAAGACGATTGCGATCAAGCAAAAGATCAAATCGGCTCTGACCTACCCCATCGCAGTGTTGACCGTTGCGTTCGTCGTGGTGGCGGTCATCATGATCTGGGTGGTGCCCGCGTTCAAGGAGGTGTTCACCTCCTTCGGTGCTGACCTGCCCGCGCCGACCCTGATGGTCATGGCCATGTCGGAGTTCTTCGTCAAATTCTGGTGGGCTATTTTCGGCTCGATCGGTGGCGGCTTGTATTTCTTCTTCCAGTCGTGGAAACGATCCGAGAAGATGCAAAAGACCATGGACCGCCTGTTGCTGAAAATCCCCGTCTTCGGCGACTTGCTTTTCAAATCGGCCGTCGCGCGCTGGACCCGAACCCTGTCCACCATGTTTGCCGCAGGTGTGCCCTTGGTTGAAGCCTTGGACTCTGTGGGCGGTGCCGCCGGCAATGCCATCTTTGCCGAAGCCACGGAGCAAATCCAACGCGACGTGACCACCGGCACCAGTTTGACCAACGCCATGCAAGCGGCCAACCTGTTCCCGGTCATGGTCATGCAAATGACCTCGATCGGTGAAGAGTCAGGTGCGCTCGACGCCATGCTGGGCAAGGCAGCTGACTTCTACGAAGAAGAAGTCGACGAAGCGGTCAAAGCCCTGTCCAGCCTGATGGAGCCCTTCATCATCGTGATCCTGGGCACCATCATCGGCGGCATCGTGGTCGCCATGTACCTGCCCATCTTCAAACTCGGCCAAGTGGTCTGAT
>JAGWTE010000177.1 GCA_028869095.1 Burkholderiales bacterium | reverse complement strand
GCGCAAATGTCCCGAATCGATGAAATGACCGAGCGCGTTGAGCGCCTGCTGCTTCGCCATGAAGAACTGCGGCGTACAAATGCGCTGCTTCAGCAGCAATTGACTGCGACCATGCAAGAGCGTGATTCGCTCAAGACCCGGCTGACCGCCGCCCGCTCGCGCATTGACGCGCTGATCGACAAACTGCCCCAACCGGCCGGCGAAGTGACCTCACACGGTGAAGAGTCTGATGAAGCAAATTGAAGTCTCGATCATGGGCCAAAGCTACTTGCTGGGATGCCCCGAAGGGGGCGAGCCTCGCCTGCGTGAGGCCGTGTCCCAGGTGGATCGCGAAATGTGTGCCATTCGCGACTCCGGCAAGCTCAAAGCCCGCGAACGCATTGCCGTGCTGGCAGCCTTGAATCTGGCGTATGCACTGGCGGCCCCCGAGGCCAAACCAGCCAAGTCCGCCCCCACACAGGCTGATGTGGATCTGCCCGCGCCGGCATATCTGGACAATCTGATCACGCGTTTGGACACGGCTCTCGACCAAGACGGTCATCTGATTTGATCTTGTCAATAATCCCCATGATGCGGGGTAACTGATTCGCTCAAACCGTGTGGTCGGTCGTAGAATGAAATTGTTCGTCGCGTTCGTGGTTGTTTTATTTCCTTGAACCGATGCTCTTAGAGCCAGGGCTTGGAACATTGCCGCATGGGTGTGATCGTCTCGCGTCAGATGAACCCGAAGTGCTGCTGACCTCGCCCACCTGAATCCCCTGGGTTCAGGAATGCGGCAACCAGTTTGCGGCGGACACTTAATGCAAAACGGGCAGGCCCTCTGTGAGGAACCTGCCCGTTGTCTTTTGGTACTGGTTGGTTGCTGCTCGCGCCGCCTCGCACACTCAGTGCGATTCAAGCTCTTGCACAAACTGGATGCTGGCCAAGGCCACGCGGTTGCCGCCCTTTTCACGGGCACCGGCCAAAGCGCGATCGGCACTGCGCATCAATTCTTCGACGCCCCCCGCGGTATGCGGGAAGCTGGCCACGCCCATGCACACGGTGAACGGGATTTGTTGGCCATTGAAGGGCACGATGTGTTGCGAGCATTGACGGCGCAGCTGTTCCATCCTGGCATGCGCGATTGCCAAACCCACGCCTGAGAACAGGACAACGAAGCGGTCGCCGCCCAAACGGCAGGGGGAGTCCATCGCGCGGGTGTTGGCGCGCAGCAAGCGGCCCAAGGCCTCGACCACGCGCTCGCAACCATCCACGCCGTATTTGTGGCGGATCTCATCGAGGCCATCGATGGCGACCGCCACCAAAGCAAACTCGCGCTGCTCGCGGCTGGACAGATCGGCCTCGCGGCGCAATTGCTCTTCAAAGTGAGCGCGGTGATACAGACCCGAGACCGTGTCTCGCACCTGGTTGTCCTGCACCTCGCGACGCAGCGACTCATTGGCTTGCTGCTGTTGTTCCAGTTGGGCCAGCGCGTGTTGCAACTGCAAGTCCTTGCGCCGTTGCTCGGTCACGTCCTGCCAGATGGAGACCAGCTTGGCTCCCGTGTCGTCGGACTCGGGCACCACCTGGCGCCATGTCACAAACTCGTGACGCTCGCCAGCCAACTCCAGCTTGTGCTCGGCCCGCACACCCCGCGCGGGCACAGCCAGGGTCTGCTGGTCGGCGGCTCGCAAAGCCATGGCTTGCGCCGCATCAAACAACTCCGCATCCACCGCGCCGATGACCGGCCGATGGGTCAGCCCCAGCAGTTTGGAGGCGGACTCGTTGGCCTGCTCGTAGCGGCCCGACGCCGCGTCCTTGACCAGGGCCGCCAGACCAAACTGATCCAGGGCTTTCAAGAACGCGTCGGTTAACGCAAGATCACCGAGAGCAACGGGTGCAATTGAATCGACCATAGCCATGCGCTTGTGTTTATTGAATGCCTCAACTCATGGAGGAAATGTTCGCTGAAATTACCTGATCTGACTGCCCTTCAAACAAGGGATGAGTACCCGCTTTTCGCGTCAAGTGCACGCTTTGCAACGAATCCCGATCTGCCAGCCTCTGGCCGATCTAGAGGGATACCCGCAATCACCGCACAGGGATGCCTTGAAGGGGATGTCGGACAATGATGAACCATTTGTCTGACTTGCACACCGTTGATCATGACTTCAATCAGCTTGCTGGGCTGCGGCCTGATGGGCTCGCCCATGTCCAGCCGCCTGCTCCAACACGGGTATTCCCTGACTGTTTGGAACCGAACCCGCAGCAAGGCAGACGCGTTGCGCCAGCAAGGTGCGCAGGTGGCCGACACGCCCGCTGAGGCCGTCGCGCAAGCCGACATCGTCATCACCATGTTGGAGCACGGCGGGGTGGTGGAAGACGTGCTGTTCAACCCCGCTTTGCCGGGCGCAGCAACGAAGCTCAAACCTGGTGCGCTGGTGATCGACATGAGCTCGATCCTGCCTGAGCAAGCGCAAGACCATGGCCGACGATTGGCCGCCCAAGGCGTGGCCTATCTGGATGCCCCCGTATCAGGCGGCACCGTGGGCGCAGAGGCCGGCACCTTGGCCATCATGGCGGGCGGGCAGGAAGCGGATTTTGAACGTGCGCGCGCCGTTCTGGACGTGTTGGGGCGCCCGGTGCACGTGGGGCCCACAGGCTCAGGTCAGCTCACCAAGCTGGCCAACCAGATGATTGTGGGCATCACCATTGGTGCCGTGGCCGAAGCCTTGTTGCTCGCGCAGCGTGGTGGCGCGGACCCTGCCAAGGTCCGTCAGGCCTTGCGCGGTGGGTTTGCCGAAAGCCGCATCCTGGAGGTGCATGGCCAGCGCATGGTGGATGAGGACTTTGCCAAGCGCGGGTCTTTGGCGATTCAGCTCAAGGACCTGCGCAATGCGCTGCACACAGCCGATGGCTTGGGCTTTGACGCGCCCATTACCCAGCACTTGACCGATCTGTATGCGCAGGCCGCCGACCACGGTTTTGCCGACCTGGATCAGTCCGGCTTGTACCGAGAGCTGCAGCGCCGTCAATCGCGCTGAGCCCTCGTCTGTCGACTCACTGACAGCTGGTGCTGTTGGTGGGTTGCCAAAGCGTGGTGGCCAGGGTCGGGGTCCAACCCGCACCCACCCAGGCTGTGTGCGTCACCAAGGCCTTGTACTGCTTGCCTTGGTAGCTCACCACGACGCCTGCGGTATAGGTCTTGCCTTCAGTCCACGCTTGACACACAGTGGGCGTCGGTGTTGGGGTGGGTGTAGGCGTTGGAGTGGGCGTCGGCACGGGTGTCGGAGTCGGCGTGGTGGCGCCACAGCTGCCCACAGATCGCCACGCCCCCCATGCGCCTGACTGAGCAGGGTTGTCACCCTGCGTCCACCACTTGGCTTCATACAAGGTGCCGCCATAGGCCGCCCGTTGGCCCCCGGTGTACACCTGCGATGCGCTCCACGCTGCGGCCAAACAGGTCGGTGTCGGTGTCGGTGTTGGCGTTGGCGTTGGCGTTGGCGTTGGCGTTGGCGTTGGCGTTGGCGTTGGCGTTGGCGTTGGCGTCACGGTGCCATTGATCCCCAGCTGCGTGGCCAAGGTGCTCAACAAAGAGTTGGCCGGTGCCCCCTTCACGTCGCCCGAGAAATCCCAGAACATGCCGCCCCCCAATCCTTTGGACTTGATGTAGTCGGTCTTGGTCTTCAAAGACGCAGGGTCTTCGTAGCTGATGACGACACCCGTCGACGGGTTGTACATCCACGGCGTCTTGGTCGCGTCATCCAGGTAGCGGGTGAAGCCGCCGTTGGCCAGCTTGTTGACCAGGTCCCAGTAGTCAAACACACCGGCTTCCCACGTGCCAGTTGGCAGGTTCGCTGAAGCGGGCTGGTACATGCCATGGTTGGCAGAGCTGGTCACCGTCCAGCCCCGACCATAAAACGGGATGCCCAACACCAGCTTGTTGGCTGGTGCACCGGCTTTGAGCAAATTGGCCACGGCCGCGTCGATGTTGTAGTTCTTGGCCACGTCGGGCGAGCTGGGGTCACCCACGCCCGGGTACAAGGCGGCATGGTGGTTGGAATAGGCGTCCCAGCCGCCATGGAAGTCATAGGTCATCAAGTTGGCCCAGTCCACGATGGCCATGAACTGGGGCACTTCCAGGTTCACGATCTTGTCGTAGCCCACACCCAATGCAGCCGTCAGCAAGTACTTCTTGCCGTCTTTGCTGCCTTGCGCGGTCAGCTCGTTGCGCAAGGTCTGCATCAACAAGGTGTAGTTGTGCTTGTCGTCTGGCCGGTTGTGGTTGCTGGTCAAACCGCCGCCAACGGGGTATTCCCAATCGATGTCGATGCCATCGAATCCATACTTCGCAGCAAAGGCCACGCACGATTTGGCAAACTTCTGGCGCGCGGCATCGCTGGCCGCCACATCTGAAAAATAGGTCGACCAGGTCCAGCCACCCACCGACATCAAGGTCTTGAGCTTGGTGTTCTTTTGCTTGAGTTTGTTGAGTTGGTTGAAGTTGCCGCGGTAGGGCTGCACAGTGGTGTCCCAGCTGTCACCGGGATAGGCCTTGTCGTAGTCCGCATACGAATCGCCCGAGATGCACGAACCATCGGCCGACACATTGATGAAGCCGTAGTTGATGTGGGTGACTTTGTCGACCGGGATGTCGGTGGGCTGGAAGTTGCGGCCGTAAATGCCCCACTGGGTGAAGTAGCCAATGGACTTGTAGTCAGCGGCGAAGGCAGACGAGATGCCCACAGCAAGTTGAGACAGCGCAAACGCGCCAACCGCGATGCGGCGAATGGTGTTCATGGTCACTCCGATCAAAGAATCTAGGGCTCACACCGCGTATCGCCAGGATGCGATGGCGGTACAGCGGCGGCATGGCGCCGATTCTCTGAAGGCAGGCGTGACAGGTGAATACGTACGATTGACTAGATGTGAAGGCTCAGCCGGCGATGTCGCGCAACGCTTTGCCTTGCGACAAGGCAAAGAACTGATCAGGGCTGTCAACGAGCAAGTGATATTGCTCAGGCTCCAACTGACGCAGCATGGCCAAGGCCGCCATGGTGGTGGGGGCACCCAGCTTTTGCAAAATGCTGGCGCGGTGAACATCCACCGTGCGGGGGCTGATGCCCAATTGCTGCGCCGCCTGCTTGGAGGTCAAGCCTTGAACCAGCTTGGACAAGGTCTCCACTTCACGTGCCGTCAGCTCGGCCAACAGGCCCGTTGCCTGACTGTTGACTCGCGCCGCCACGGGCGCTTGCGCGCGGCGCAACAAGTCGACCAGTTCACGCTCATCAATGGGCTTTTCCAGAAAATCCAAAGCACCCAGCTTCATGGCCCGCACGGCCATTTGCACCTGCCCAAACCCGGTCATCACGATGACCGGCAGAGAGGGAGCCTGACTGCGCAGGGTCACCAACAGATCCAAGCCATCGACATCGGGCAGACGCAGATCCATCAACACACTGGCAGCCACACCGGGCTTGAGTTGCGCCAACAAAGCCGCGCCCGACTCGCAGGTCAGCACTTCAAACCCATTGGCCGTGAGCATGAACTCCAGGGCCTCGCAGATGTCCAGGTCGTCCTCGACCAGATAGACCAAAGAGGCCTGCATGCCTCGACGTAAAGACATGCCGGCATAGCGCGTGGCAACCCCACTGATCGCATGCCCGATCACGGGATAGCCGCTCTCCGTGTATGTCCCCGCGGGAATGATTGTTCTGCCACTCATCGAACCGCCCTCCAAACCACACTCACTGCTTGATCTACTTCGACAACCATGGTGGCCGGCGCGGAGAAGGTGTGTTGGTGATTTTCTTGACGCAACTTCGCCCCGGACAACACCTCAATTGGATTTCACAATGAACGTTAAGCCACTAGCGATCACCCTCACTTCCCCCTCGGACGGGGGGAGAAAAA
>JAGWTE010000176.1 GCA_028869095.1 Burkholderiales bacterium | reverse complement strand
ATGAGATTGCTGTGGCGGGTGACAAGCCTGACACGCTGCTGGCCAAGCACGTCATCTTGGCGACGGGCTCCAACGCACGTCAACTGCCGGGTGCGGCGTTTGATGAAAAGCAGATCCTGTCCAACGACGGTGCCCTGGCCATTTGCGACGTGCCCAAGAAGCTGGGCGTGATCGGCTCGGGCGTGATCGGCCTGGAAATGGGCTCGGTCTGGCGCCGTCTGGGCGCCGATGTGACCGTGCTGGAAGCCTTGCCGACCTTCCTGGGTGCCGTGGACGAACAGGTCGCCAAGGAAGCCCAGAAGATATTCACCAAGCAGGGTTTGAAGCTGCAATTGGGCGTGAAGATTGGCGAGGTCAAGACCGCCAAGAAGGGCGTGACGGTGGCTTACGCCGACGCCAAGGGCGAAGCGCAAACGCTGGAATGCGACAAGCTGATCGTGTCGATTGGTCGCGTGCCCAACACCAATGGCTTGAACACCGAGGCTGTGGGTTTGACGCTGGATGAGCGCGGTGCCATTGTGGTGGACGACGACTGCAAGACCAACCTGCCCAATGTGTGGGCGGTGGGTGACGTGGTGCGCGGCCCGATGCTGGCGCACAAAGCTGAAGAAGAGGGTGTGGCCGTGGCCGAGCGCATTGCCGGTCAACACGGTCACGTCAACTTCAACACGATTCCCTGGGTGATCTACACCAGCCCAGAGATCGCTTGGGTCGGCAAAACCGAACAGGCGCTGAAGGCGGAAGGACGGGCCTATAAAGCCGGTTCCTTCCCATTCATTGCCAACGGCCGTGCCCGTGCGTTGGGAGACACCACCGGTTTCGTCAAGTTCCTGGCCGATGCCGGGACGGACGAGATTCTGGGCGTGCACATCATTGGTCCGTTTGCCAGCGAATTGATCTCTGAAGCCGTGGTGGCCATGGAGTTCAAGGCCAGTGCCGAAGACATCGCCCGTATTTGCCATGCTCACCCCAGTTTGAGCGAGGCAACCAAGGAAGCGGCGCTTGCCGTGGACAAGCGCACCTTAAACTTCTGAGTTTGCAGCAGCAATCTCTGACCAGGGGCGGCTCGGCTGCCCCTTTTTCTTAGGTCTTTCTAAAGTCTGATTCATGTCCACGCCTGCCATTTCTGTGACCCAGCTGTACGAGCAGAGCTTGGCCGAACGCGGCTACAAAGCCGATGCCGCTCAGCTCCAAGGCATCGCGGCCCTACAGCGTTGCCAGGACGAATGGGCGGGGTACAAGTCGCAGCGCTCGAATGCGCTAACCAAGATGCTGCGCTACCCGAATCTGCCTCGGGGGGTGTACATGTATGGTGGGGTGGGGCGCGGCAAGAGCTTCATCATGGACTGCTTCTTCCATGCCGTGCCTTTGCAGCGCAAGACGCGTTTGCACTTTCACGAGTTCATGCGCGAGGTGCACCGCCAGTTGCATGAGCTCAAAGGCGTGGCAGACCCCTTGGAGGTGCTGGCCAAGCGCATGGCGCGTCGGCACCGCCTGATCTGCTTTGACGAGTTCCACGTCGCGGACGTGACTGACGCGATGATCTTGCATCGCTTGCTGGATGCGATGTTCCGCCATCGCATGAGCATCGTCACGACGTCGAACTTCCACCCCGACGAGTTGTATCCCAATGGCTTGCATCGGGATCGCATCCTGCCGGCCATTGAGTTGCTCAAGAGCCAGCTGGAGGTGATCAATGTGGACAGTGGGACCGACTACCGTCGCCGGACTTTGGAGTTGGCCAATCTGTATTTGACACCGCTGACGCCTGAAGTCGATCAGCAGATGACGCAGATCTTTGAGCGGTTGGCTGAAATGGCGGATGAGGATCCGGCCTTGAACATCGAGCACCGCGTGCTCAAGGCCAAGCGCCGTGCTGGCGGGGTGGTGTGGTTTGACTTCCAGACCTTGTGCGGCGGGCCACGCTCACAGAACGACTATCTGGAGTTGGCTTCGCGCTTTCATACGATCATGCTGAGTGACGTGCCGCACATGCCGGTGCGACTGGCCTCTGAAGCGCGCCGCTTTACCTGGCTGGTGGACGTGCTGTATGACCGCAAGGTCAAGCTGGTGGTGTCGGCTGAGGTGGCGCCTGAGCAGCTTTATACCGAAGGCCCACTGGCGCATGAGTTCCCTCGGACGGTGTCTCGGCTGAACGAGATGCAGTCCAAGGAATACCTCAGCGAAGAAAAGCGCAATGTCGACACGTCTTTGACGTGATCACTCAAAGAGTCGCTTGAGCCGCAGGAAGTGCACCTCGTAGAGGTGCCACGACAGCCAAGCCAGGCAGTAGGCCGCCAGTGACACACCGGCCACATGGAGGCTTGCCCACAGGGGAGATCCAACCGTCTGGATGTTCAGCGTCTTCAGTACGGTAGGGCTGAGGAAATCATGCAGCGGCTTGTGGAACATGTACATGGCGTAGCTGTAACGGCCCACGCTGGTCAATGGCGCCCAGGTCAGCATACGGTGCCAGTGTGGCTTAGCACTTGAATCCCGCTGATCTTGCCAGGCTGCGCGCCAGACCAGGGTGGTGAAGAAAACGGCCAGTGTTGCGTAGCCCAAGATTTGGCCGATGGCACTGGAGCGTGCGTAGCCCTTGGTCACGACGAAGCCAAGGCCCAACACGGCCAAGCCAACGGGCAGCAGCCAACGTCCTTGCCGGTTCAGCCAACCCGAAGCCCCGTCGAGGCGCCAAGCCGCAGCGGCGAGGGCGCCCAGGGCCAGTGCATCCAAACGAGTAGGTGTCCAGGCGTAGATGAAGCCGGGGTCGACTTGGGCGTGCCACAGGGCTGCTCGGGTGACGATGCTGCCCAGCGCCACGACGGCGGAAGCGATCATCACCGCCTTGGGTGTCCGAAAGAGGTACACCACCAGCGGCCAGACCAGGTAGAACTGCTCTTCAACAGCCAGAGACCACAGGTGAGGCAAGGCCCACTCATAGCGCGTCCAGTTACCCAGGTAGGCCCAGAGCCAGGCTTGGTGAGGCGCACTGGCCTGAACCAACTCCGGTTGCAGGCCCACTGCGGGGAGCAGCAAAAAGAAGAAGGCCAGGGTGCCGTAGTACAGAGGGAAGATGCGCAGGGCGCGGCGGGCCAGGAAGTTGCGCATGCCGTGGGGCCGCTGCAAGGTGTCCAGCAAAATGCCGGTGATCAGAAAACCGCTGAGCACAAAAAACAGCAGCACGCCAACCCAACCGAGGTTGAGCAGGTATTGGGTGATTTTCCCAGCGGCACCAGGCCCGACGGGGTCGATCATCTGTGCGTTGTGCGCGATGACCAACAAGATGGCGACACCCCGGATGCCGTCCAATGACGGCCAATATTTTTTTGGGTTCACGAGCGAGATCCAGAGCTTTAGCGAGCGGGCTCCACGCGAACCAGCGCCAGTGACAGGTTGTCGCCACCCCCCCGTGCGCGATGGCGGGCTTTGCCCACCAGCATTTCTGCCGCCTCGCGGGGGGGCAGGGTGTGAACGATGGCACCGAGTTCTTTGGGCGTGAAGTAGTGCCACAGCCCGTCGCTACAAGCCAGCAAGGTGTCACCCATCTCCAGTTGGGGGATGTGGTGGCTGTCTTGCGGCGGGTCTTGCTGTGTCCCCAGACATCCGGTGAGCAGGTTGGACTGGGGGTGGACGTTGGCTTCTTCTTCGGTGATCTGGCCTTCGTTGACCAGCTTTTGGACAAAAGAGTGGTCGGTGGTGCGGTGTTGCATCTCCGGGCCGCGGAAGTGATAGATGCGCGAATCGCCGGCGTGAATGAGGTCGGCTGACAGATCCGGGCTGATGATGAACGAGGCCAGCGTGCTGTGAGGCTCTTCCTCAAACGCGATGGCGGTCAGTTTGATCATCAGGTGGGCTTCTTCGATCAGCTGGCGCAGGGTGGTTTCTGCGTCGTCTTTGCTGGGCACGAAGCGGTCAAAGACTTGATGTGCGGTCATGATGACCTGATCGGCTGCCTTGCGTCCTCCGCTTTTGCCGCCCATGCCGTCTGCCACCACAGCCATCAGGCAACCCTGGGTGCGGGGATGGACCAGGATTTGAACCTGGTCTTGCTGGTAGGCGCGATCGCCACGATGGATGCCGGTAGCTGCAACCAAACGAAAACTAGACGGTGATGACATCATGGGGAAAACTATAATCTGGAAACGGCCGGGTCCGAGGGAAGGCGATCCCTCGGTTTATCCCCCTATTTGCGCCAGTTCGTGAGCCATTTGGCTAGTCCAATGCAAGAAAACCTGCATTCTCCTCATCGCCTGTTGATCGAATTGAGAATTGAGCACGCGGATCTCGACAACCTGATCGATCTGGCTGTGGAAAAACAGCCCGTGGATGAGTTGGCTTTGCGCCGCCTGAAAAAGCGGCGTTTGATGCTCAAGGACCAGATCTCCAAGCTGGAGGTGATGTTGGACCCGAAAGAGCCAGCCTGATCCTGGGCGCTTTGGCTTCAGTGGGCCGCGAGCACATCCAGCAATTCTGTCTCCAGCTCTAACTGCGCCTTGTCTTTGCGCAGGATGTCGCCCGTGACCAGGAAGGTGTCTTCCACCCGCTCGCCCAAGGTGCTGATTTTGGCCAGTTGCACGTTCACGTGATGGCGGGCCAGGGTGCGGGCGATCACATAGAGCAGGCCTGAACGGTCGCTGGCGGACACGCTGAGCAGCCAGCGCTGAGCGCGCTCGTCCGGGCGCAGGCTGACGCGGGGCTTGACCGGGAAGGATTTGACCCGACGGGACAAACGTCCGCGACTGGGGTCGTGCAACGGGCGGTCTGACGCAGCGGCTTCGGCCAGTTGGTTTTCGACCAAGGCGATCAGGTCGCGGTATTGCACCCCGTCGTAGAGGTGGGCCTCGCTGCTGAGGATCTGGAAGGTGTCCAGGGCGTAGCCGGTCGATGAGGTGTGGATGCGCGCGTCCTGAATGTTGAAGCTGGCTTTGTCAAAGTAGCCGCAGATGCGCGCAAACAGGTCCGGGCGGTCGGGGGCGTAGACCAGCACTTGCAAGCCTTCGCCCACAGACGACGGACGAGCGGCGACGATGGGTTTGTCGGTCTGCACATGGCGCCAGAGCACGCGGGTGTGCCAGGCGATGTCGGCGGACTCATGGCGCGCGAAGTAGCTCATGTCCAGCGTCTTCCACAGCGCGGCTTCGATGCCATCGGGCATGAAGTTCAAGGACAAGGTCTGGCGGGTTTGCTGCTTGCGGGCCTCGATTTCGGCATCCATGTGCGGACGAGATCCGCCCAATGCTCGCAGCGTCAGGCGATACAGGTCCTCCAGCAACTTGCCCTTCCAGGCGTTCCAGACCTTGGGGCTGGTGCCGCGGATGTCGGCCACGGTCAGCAGGTACAGCGCGGTGAGGTTGCGCTCGTTGCCCACCTTCTGGGCGAAGGCATGGATGACCTCAGGGTCGGACAGGTCTTCCTTTTGGGCGACCTTGGACATGGTGAGGTGACCGGCCACCAAGAATTCGGCCAGCTTGGCGTCTTCGCCGGTGACGCCGTGGTCTTTGCAAAAGCGCCGAACTTCGACCGCACCCAACTCGGAGTGGTCGCCGCCACGGCCTTTGGCCACGTCGTGAAAGAGCGCGCCGATGTAGAGCAGCCAGGGCTTGTCCCATTCAGACGCCAGTTGGGTGCAGAAGGGGTATTCGTGGGCGTGCTCGGGGATGAAGAAGCGGCGCACATTGCGCACCACCATCAAGATGTGCTGGTCCACCGTGTAGACGTGGAACAGGTCGTGCTGCATCTGCCCCACGATGCGGCGGAAGACCCACAGGTAGCGCCCCAGCACGGAGGTCTGGTTCATCAGGCGGATGACGCGGGTCAGGCCTTGGGGGGCCTTGAGGATGGCCATGAAGGTCTGACGGTTGACCGGGTCGCGGCGGAAGGCGCTGTCCATCACTTCGCGGGCGTTGTACAGGGCGCGCAGGGTGCGGGC
>JAGWTE010000010.1 GCA_028869095.1 Burkholderiales bacterium | reverse complement strand
CACTTCCTGCGAGGGCGGTAAGGTCGGTGCGGCCTCCTCCGCCTCATCCACCACCACTTGATTACGCCCGGCCTGCTTGGCCTCATACAACCGTGCGTCAGCGGCGGCCAGTGTCTGCTCCAAAGTCAGATCAGGGCGGTGGAATGCCACCCCCACACTGATACTGAGCTTGACCAAGCCCGCCGTGGTTTGTGCAGGCGTGGCTTCAATGGCATGACGTAACCGCTCAGCCACAATCTGAGCCTCATGGCGTTGACGGATGGGCAACAACACCACAAACTCTTCGCCGCCGTAGCGGGCCAGCAAAGCATCATCGCGCAGCCGGTCCTGAATCACGTTGACCAAATGCCGGAGCACATCGTCGCCGACCAGATGACCGTATGTGTCGTTGATCCGCTTGAAATGATCGACATCCAGCATCAGCACAGCCATTTGGGTTGCAGGGCGACGCAAGGACATCAGCATGCGCTCCCCTAGCTCCCGCAAACCGCGACGGGACAAGGCCCCCGTCAATTCGTCTGACAGCGCCCGGGTTTGCAACTGGGCGACCAGGCGCTCATTGATCATCGAAAAAACGGCGGCGGCCGTGGTCAGCGGCAGCAAGGAAATCACGACATTGCACCCGGGCATCCACCACGCTGGGCCATACAGCCAATGTGTGGGATACGGCCCCAGCTCACCCAGTGCATGAATCAGCAAGATGAGCCAATTCATGGCGTGGATCGCCATCAGGAAAAGAAACACCCATTCGCTGTAACTGACCCGCGCGCCACGCAAAATGACCCAGGCTTGATCAACCAAGATGAGCACCGTGATCAAGGTGAAGACGCCATCCAGCACCAACACATAACCCTGCCCCTGCAGCCCCCACGCCCCCAGCCACAAAGCCAAGCCGGTCAGACTGGTCATACCCAACCCCACCCAGGGCGGCGTACGACGCCCCTGAAGTTGACGCGAAGCCCATCCAAAGAGCACCACGCCCATGCCCACGCACCCCAAGACAGCCTGAACCACTAGGCTCACTCGTTCGGCCGGCGCCAATGCAGCGCCCAGCGCCGTCGCGATGAACAGAAACCCCCAGCGGTACAAGGTCAAGGCATATTGCGTGCGCGACTGGTCAACGCGTACCGCCGACATGATGCCCAAGCCCAGCAGCGAAGCCGTACCGCACACGGCAAAACTGGTGAACATGTCGGGATTGAGCATGTGGACGATACCCTTTGTCGGCAGGAGGATACCGACAGCATGCCACCGAGCACGCCGCAGCGGAAGCCGAAAAAGTCGGGAAAATCCACCCCAAGACTGGGGTCAAATGGGCTGCCAACGTGCCATGGCTTGGCTATCAGACTCGCGGGCATCCACCCACTGCCCCTGGCCCGCCGCCAATTCCTTCTTCCAAAAGGGGGCGTCGGTCTTGAGCCAGTCCATCAAAAACTCGCAGCACTGAAAGGCCTGCCCTCGGTGCGCCGAGGTCACAGCCACCAGCACAATCTGATCCCCGATGTGCAAAGGCCCCACCCGGTGAATCACCCGCGCGCCCAGAATGTCAAAGCGGGTTTTGGCCACATCGATCATGCGGGCGATGCTCAACTCGGTCATGCCCGGGTAGTGCTCCAACTCCAGGATGGCATCGGCGTTGGGGGGGGCATCGGCTCGCCATTCGCGAACGGTGCCCACAAAACTGACGACCGCCCCAACCTGATGGTTGCCCGCTCGCAATCGCGCCACTTCGGTGCTTTGGTCAAAATCAGCTGGCCCCACGGTGACGCAGGACAAGGATGGACTGGTAGCAGGCATGGTGCGCTCCTTCATGGTCAGAGCGGATTGGATTGGCATCAACCGCCCGTGACGGGTGGGAAAAAGGCCACCTCGGCCCCGTCAAGCAAGGGCTCCTGGGCTGAACACATGGTCTGATTGCAGGCTGCACGCAAGCCTCGGCTCATGGCCAGGGCATCGGCGTGTGCCTCGGACTGGGCGATCAGCCACTGGCGCAAATCACCCACCGTCGCCGGCACATCGGCCGCACCGTCAGCCCAGACCAGATCTTGACCAGCACCCAGGCGCTCACGGACCGAAGCAAAATAACGAACAGCGATTTTCATGATTCAAGCCTGACGCGACTGAGCGGCCGGTTGCAGCAACTCGGCCAATGACCAGTAGGCTACCCGATCACCAGGCACCACAGTCTGACCAGGGGCAAGGTCCACCAAACCATCGGCCCACGCGGCCGAACTCAGCACACCCGAGCCTTGATGGGGGTGCAAGGAGACCCCGCCCTGCCCGTCCAGACGGGCCCGCACAAATTCGCGGCGCTTGTCGGCCTTTGGCCAGGCAAACTGAGCCGTCAAGGTCACCGCCTGCGGCAAGGACCAAGGCAATCCGGACAACATCGCCAACACCGGGCGCACCAGCATCAAGAAGGTCACATAACTGGCCACCGGGTTGCCGGGCAGGCCCATGTACAAGGCACGAGAGCCGTCCGCGCGGTTCAGCCAACCGCACACAAAAGGCTTGCCAGGCTTGATCGCCAGCGCCCAGAACTCCAGTCCGCCCTCGGCCATGACCGCCGCGCGCAAATGGTCCTCTTCGCCCACCGACACACCGCCGCTGGTGATGACCAGATCGTGTTGCTCGGCCGCTTGGCGCAAGGCAGCACGGGTCTGGGCCAGGTCATCGGGGACCACGCCCAGATCACGGGCCTGCGCGCCGCAACTCTGCACCAAGCCCCTGAGGGTATGACGATTGCTGTTGTAGATCGCCCCAGCGGGCAAAGGCTGCCCAGGCATGACCAATTCATTGCCCGTGGTCAACACGCCCACGCGCGCCGGTTTGTACACCGACAGCGCCGAGGCCCCCACCGACGCGGCCACGCCCATGGCGGCGGGCGTCACGCGCAAACCCGCGGCCAACACGGCCTGGCCGACAGCAATGTCCTCACCCGCGCGGCGGATGTTCTGACCACAAGACACGGGCTCGTTGAAACGAACCTGTCCCTCGCTGACCACCTCGGTGTGCTCTTGCATCACCACCGCATCGGCCCCCACAGGAACCGGCGCGCCCGTGAAAATGCGGGCGCACGTACCCGGCGCCAACTCGACGCCGACTTGGCCGGCTGCAATGCGCTGAGACACCGGCAACACCGTGCCTGGCGCGCCCAAGTCAGCAGCACGCACGGCGTAACCGTCCATCGCACTGTTGTCCAGCGGCGGCACCGCGACCTCAGAACTCAACCCTTGGGCCAGCACCCGCCCCAAGGCGTCAAAACTGTCGACCGTTTCAGTCTGCAGGGGATACGACGCCACGTGTTGCGCGACCAGATCGCGCAGCCGGGCCCAGGCCTCGTCGAGAGGCATCAGGGGCTTGGGTGCCATAAGGGAACTCGCTGGGAAACTCGTTGCTGATCAATCAGCGCAATGTTGAACGACGTAGTCCTTGATGGCTTGCGTCAGCTTGGGCATGACCGTGAAACGCTTGGGGCGCGCTTCCAGGCCATCCAGGCCGGCAATCCAGCTTGGACGTTCGGGCTGGCGGCCAGTGGCTTCCACGATGGTGTCGGCAAACTTGGCCGGCAGTGCCGTCTCCAGCACCAACATGCTCACGCCGGTTTTAACGTGCTCGCGCGCCACCTTCAAGCCGTCGGCCGTGTGGGTGTCGATCATGATGCCAAAACGCTCAAACGTGTCCTTGATCGTGGTCAGGCGGTTGGCGTGCGTGCTGGTGCCCGACACGAAGCCGTACTGCGTCACCTTGGCAAACTCGTCGGCGGACAGATGGAACTCGCCACGCTGCTCGATCTCGTCCTTGAACAAGGCTTTGACGCGGGCGCCATCGCGGCCCAGCAGGTCAAACACAAAACGCTCGAAGTTGGACGCCTTGGAGATGTCCATCGAGGGCGACGAGGTCTCGTACGTTTCGGCGCTGCCACGCACGCGGTAGCTGCCAGTGCGGAAGAACTCGTCCAGCACGTTGTTCTCGTTGGTGGCCACCACCAGTTGATCAATGGGCAAGCCCATCATGCGGGCGACGTGACCGGCGCACACATTGCCAAAGTTGCCCGATGGCACCGTGAAGCTGATCTTTTCGGCATTGGACTTGGTGGCATAGAAGTAGCCAGCAAAGTAGTACACGACCTGGGCCAGCAAGCGGGCCCAGTTGATCGAGTTGACGGTGCCGATCTTGTACTTGCGCTTGAAGTCCAGATCGTTGGACACCGCCTTGACGATGTCCTGGCAATCGTCGAAAACGCCTTCGACCGCCAGGTTGTGGATGTTGGGGTCTTGCAGGCTGAACATCTGAGCCTGCTGGAAGGGGCTCATGCGGCCATTGGGCGAGAGCATGAAGACGCGCACGCCCTTCTTGCCACGCATGGCGTATTCCGCCGCGCTGCCGGTGTCGCCCGAGGTGGCACCCAGGATGTTCAATTGCTCACCACGGCGACCCAGTTCGTACTCGAACAGGTTGCCCAGCAATTGCATGGCCATGTCCTTGAAGGCCAACGTGGGCCCGTTGGACAAGGCTTCCAGTGCCAGACCGGGCTCCAGCGGCTTCAGCGGCGTGATCTCGTCAAAGCCATAGACCTGCTTGTTGTAGGTGCGAGCGGTGATGTCTTTGAGGTCAGCGGCAGGGATGTCGTCGATGTAGCGCGACAGGATCTCGTAAGCCAACTCGGCGTAGCTCAGGCCGCGCCACTGGTTAAGCGTCGCGTCGTCGATTTGCGGGTAAGCGGTGGGCAGGTACAGGCCGCCATCAGGGGCCAAGCCCTCCAGCAGGATCTCGCAAAAACGGCGCTCGGTCTTGTCGCCTCGGGTGCTGATGTACTTCATGCCAACTCTTCCTTGCGCAGACGCACGATGGGGGCCAGCACAGTGGGCAAGGCCTGCATGGCTGCGATCGCCGTGTTCATGCGGCCTTCCTTGGTGTCGTGGGTCAAGATGATCAGATCGGTCTGGTTGCCGTCTTCACCACTGACTTCATCGGCTTCGCGCTGGATCACCGCGTCAATCGAGATGTTTTGTTCAGCCAGGATGCCCGTGATCTTGGCCAGCACGCCGGTCTGGTCGGCCACGCGCAAGCGCAGGTAGAAGGACGTGACGACTTCTTCAATCGGCAAGATCGGCGCAGCGGACATCGAGTCGTGCTGGAAGGCCAGCGGCGGCACGTGTGTATCCGTCGGGGCATCAATCAGGCGAGCGATGTCCACCAAGTCAGCCACCACAGCCGATGCAGTGGGCTCAGAGCCCGCGCCCTTGCCGTAGTACATGGTCGTGCCCACGGCATCGCCCTGCACCATCACGGCGTTCATCGCACCTTCCACATTGGCGATCAAACGGCGTTGCGGCACCAAGGTGGGGTGCACGCGCAACTCGATACCAGAGGCTTGACGGCGAGCAATGCCCAACAGTTTGATGCGATAACCCAACTGGCCGGCGTATTTGATATCGGCGGCAGACAGCTTGGTGATGCCCTCGACATAAGCCTTGTCGAACTGAACGGGGATACCGAAGGCGATGGCGCTCAACAGCGTGGCCTTGTGCGCGGCGTCCACGCCTTCGATGTCGAAGGTGGGATCGGCTTCGGCGTAACCCAGGCGTTGCGCTTCTTTCAGCACCACGTCAAAGTCCAGGCCCTTGTCACGCATCTCGGACAAGATGAAGTTGGTCGTGCCGTTGATGATGCCGGCCACCCACTCAATGTGGTTGGCGGTCAGGCCTTCGCGCAGGGCCTTGATGATGGGGATACCACCGGCCACCGCCGCTTCAAACGCCACGATCACGCCCTTGGCGCGAGCGGCTGCAAAAATCTCGGTGCCATGCACGGCCAGCAAAGCCTTGTTGGCCGTGACCACGTGCTTGCCAGCTGCAATGGCTTCCATCACCAGGGTCTTGGCGATGCCGTAGCCACCGATCAACTCCACCACCACGTCGATGTTCGGATTGGCGATGAGCTGACGAGCATCGGCCACCACCTCGGCGTGGTCACCCACCACTTGCTTGGCGCGCTCGACGTTCAGGTCGGCCACCATGGTGATGGCAATGCCGCAACCCGCACGGCGGCGGATTTCTTCCTGGTTGCGCTGCAAAACGGTGAAGGTGCCGCCCCCGACCGTGCCAATGCCCAGCAGGCCGACGCGAACGAGGTGTTGGTTATCTTGGCTCATGACGTTGTAATGGTTTCAGGTGATCAATTCAATTCGGAACAAAGGCGGGATCAAGCGGTTTGATGGCGCTTGCGATAGCCTTCCAGGAAACGGGCGATGCGCGCAATGGCCTCGGTCAGGTCATCGCTATTGGGCAAGAAGACCAGACGGAAGTGGTCCGGGTGCATCCAGTTGAAGCCAGTGCCCTGCACGATCAGCACCTTCTCTTCGGCCAACAACTCGTAGGCGAATTGCTGGTCGTCGGCGATGGGGTACATCTTGGAATCGAGCTTGGGGAACATGTACAGCGCGCCTTTGGGCTTGACCACGCTCACACCCGGGATGGCATTGAGCAGTTCATAAGCCAGGTCGCGCTGCTTGCACAAACGGCCAGAGGGCGCCACCAAGTCCTTGATGCTTTGATAGCCGCCCAAGGCTGTTTGAATGGCCAACTGGCCCGGCGTGTTGGCACACAGGCGCATCGACGACAGCATGTTCAGGCCTTCGATGTAATCCTTGGCGTAACGCTTCTCGCCCGACACCACCATCCAGCCAGCGCGGTAGCCGCACGAACGGTAGTTCTTGCTCAAACCGTTGAAGGTGATGAACAGCACGTCATCGGCCAGCGAGGCAATCGAGGTGTGTGTGTTGCCGTCAAACAAGGTCTTGTCGTAGATCTCATCAGCGAACACGATCAGGTTGTGCTCGCGGGCCACCTGCACGATCTCGCGCAGCAGGCTTTCGGGATACAGGGCGCCCGTGGGGTTGTTCGGGTTGATGACCACGATCGCCTTGGTTTGCGGTGTGATCTTGGCGCGAATGTCGGCAATGTCGGGGTTCCAGTCGGACTTCTCGTCACACACATAGTGGACGGGGCGGCCGCCCGACAGCGACACGGCTGCGGTGTACAGCGGATAGTCTGGCGCGGGCAGCAAGACCTCGTCGCCTTCGTTGAGCAAGGCGTTCAGGGCCATCACGATCAACTCGGAGGCGCCATTGCCCAGGTAGACGTCGTCCACCGTCACGCCCTGGATGTTCTTTTCCTGGCAGTAGTGCACCACGGCCTTGCGCGGGGCAAACAAGCCCTTGGAATCGGTGTAGCCCGCCGCGCTCGACAGATTGCGGATCATGTCTTGCACGATCTCGTCAGGCGGCTCCAGCCCGAACACAGCCAAGTTGCCAATGTTCAACTTGATGATCTTGTGCCCGTCCTCTTCCATCTGGCGCGCCTTTTCCAGCACGGGACCACGAATGTCATAACAGACGTTGGCGAGCTTGCTGGACTTGGCGATGGGCTTCAAAACGATCTCCTGGGCCCTCCTGCGGCCTTGAAAGGGTTTCACGGCGGCGCAAACGGGGAAATTTGGGGAAAGCTACAATTTAACCACAGCCATCCATACCCCTACATGAAACTGCACGCAGACCGCGCCGAAGGCGTCAATGTCATCAACGCATACACGCGAGATTCGGTCTCGGTGAACGGCCAGGTCTACTCACGCAGCATCCTGGTGCCCCCTACCGGCGACATGGTGGATTGGCCTGTGCAGTCCATGGCAGCCCTCACAGAAGCTCATTTTTCTCAGATTGCGCAATGCAAACCGGAGTTGGTGATCTTTGGCAGCGGGACGACCTTGCGCTTTCCACCACCCCATCTGTTGCAACCCTTGATGGCAGCTCGAATTGGGATGGAGACCATGGACACCGCGGCAGCTTGCCGCACCTACAACATCCTCGTCGCCGAAGGGCGCAAGGTGATGGCCGCGCTGTTGGTGGAACCCCAAAATTAAGTTGAGTTCAGACATTGCAACACCCCTGGTCGGATGTCGTCTGACAAGCACTTTATAATTGCTGGCTATTCCTGCAGGCTGATCACGAGAACATGACACCCGCCCTGAACAAACCTTTGCCCGAATTTGAAGCCGTCGCCACTGGCGGCGTGAAATTCACACCCCATGCTTTTGCGGGTCGTACCGTGGTGTTGTACTTCTATCCTAAGGACCACACGCCCGGTTGCACCACTGAAGCCATGCAGTTTCGTGACAAGCACGACGAATTCGTCAGCGCTGGCGCGGTCGTGTTTGGCGTCTCGCGCGACAACCTGGCTTCGCACGACAAGTTCAAGCAGAACTTGGAGTTGCCTTACGAGTTGATTGCCGACACCGAAGAAAAACTGTGCCACATGTTTGGCGTGGTGAAAAACAAAATCATGTACGGCAAGAAGGTCAAAGGCATTGAGCGCAGCACTTTCTTGATTGGCCCTGATGGCGTCTTGCGCGAAGAGTGGCGCGGCATCAAGGTAGCTGGCCACGTCGATGACGTGCTCAAGGCTGTGCAAGGCCTGAATCAGGAAGCAGCCTGATCGATTTGCATTTTTTGCACACCCTTGCACCAGCATCGGGCGCCCCACGGGGCGCCTTTTGTTTGGCTTCAGGTTTTGCATGACGAGATGTTGACACCCGCATGACGGGAAAGCCCGCATGAGGACTGCCCTTGCTTGCGTGTTGCATCACACTGACAGCCTCACCAATCGGGCATGGAGTGTGCATAATGAATTTCATGCACCTGAGCTTTTCTCGACTCAGTCTTATTTTGGAATCCCGACCTGCTGATGTCTGCACAGACCTTCAGCCCCAGGCCGCACAGAGTTCTGTGCGGCTTTTTTGTTTGTGCCAACCCCGCCACGGACTACACCATGCCTCTGCCCAAGCCGCCCACCAAACGCGCTGACATGCTGACCGCTGACGACTTTTCGTCTCAGCCCAAACCGGTCAAGAAAACGAGCAAAGGCACCAAACGCGCCACTGCGGCGCCCGTTGCCCCAGCCGTCTCGACACCTGTTCTGGAGTTGGTCAAACCCAAGCACACGCCAGCCCCCGCCCCGATCGTCAACGAAAAGGACACCACTGTTGCAGCGGCCCCAACGGCGACAGCCAGCAGCAAAGCCAAGGCCCCCACGGCCAGCACGGCTCCCACCCGCAAACGCAAACCCACAGACAATGGCCCCGCCAAGCTGTTTGTGCTGGACACCAATGTGCTGCTGCACGATCCCATGTCGCTGTTCCGGTTTGAGGAACACGATGTCTTCCTGCCCATGATCACGCTGGAAGAGCTGGACGGCCACAAAAAGGGCATGACCGAAGTGGCGCGCAATGCCCGCCAAGTCAGCCGCGAGCTGGATGGCCTGGCCACCGATGGCGGGCACCACCAGGTGCTCAACCCCACAGAAGGCATCGCGCTGGCCAAGACGGGCCACATCGAGGCCGGTGGCAAGCTGTATTTCCAAACCACCGCCATGGCGGTGCAGTTGCCCATGGGGCTGCCTCAAGGCAAGGCCGACAACCAGATCCTGGGTGTCGTGCAAGCTTTGCGCGGCCAGTACCCCGGCCGTGATGTCGTGCTGGTGTCCAAGGACATCAACATGCGCATCAAGGCCCGTGCCATGGGCCTGCCCGCTGAAGACTACTTCAACGACAAGACCCTGGAAGACGGCGACCTGCTGTACACCGGCGTGCTCGCCCTGCCCCCTGATTTCTGGGAGCGCCATGGCAAGGGCATGGAAAGCTGGACGCAAGGCGGCCAGACCTTCTACCGCGTGGCCGGCCCCATGGTGTCCACCTTGTTGGTCAACCAGTTCATCTACCTGGAAGCACCAGGGTCGTCGCCCTGGTACGGCAAGGTCACCGAGATCACGGGCAAAACCGCCGTACTCAAGACCGTCAAGGACTACACCAACCCCAAACATGGCGTGTGGGGTGTCACGGCGCGCAACCGCGAGCAGAACTTTGCCCTGAACCTGCTGATGGACCCCGAATGCGACTTCGTGACGCTGACGGGCTCGGCCGGTACCGGCAAGACCTTGATGACGCTGGCTGCGGCTTTGAGCCAGGTGCTGGACGACCGCCGCTACACCGAGGTCATCGTCACCCGCGTGACGGTGCCCGTGGGTGAAGACATTGGCTTCTTGCCGGGCACGGAAGAAGAGAAGATGTCACCCTGGATGGGCGCGCTGGACGACAACCTGGAAGTGCTGGCCCGCAGCGACAACAGTGCGGGTGAATGGGGTCGCGCCGCCACCAATGAACTGGTGCGCAGCAAGATCAAGATCAAGAGCATGAACTTCATGCGCGGGCGCACCTTCTTGAACAAGTTCGTGATCCTGGATGAGGCGCAAAACCTCACACCCAAGCAGATGAAGACCTTGATCACCCGGGCCGGCCCTGGCACCAAGATCATCTGCATGGGTAACCTGGCTCAGATCGATACACCCTATCTGACCGAAGGCAGCTCTGGCCTGACCTATGCGGTGGACAAGTTCAAGGGCTGGCCACACAGCGGCCACGTCATGCTGGCACGCGGCGAGCGCTCACGCCTGGCGGACTTCGCCTCTGAAGTGCTCTGACGTAAGCGTCGCTCACACGTCCATCAAGCCGAGGGCATCCCCCTCGGCTTTTTTATGCCCCGGTCACAAGGCTGGGAAGCGATGGGCCCAAGGCTGCGCTTGCTCCAATTGCCCGGCCAGGCGGAATAGCAAGCCCTCTTGCCCCATGGGGCCCATGAAGTGCACGCCACTGGGCAGGCCATCCTGAGACGTGAACAAGGGGACCGACATGGCCGGCAAGCCCGTCAGGTTGGCCAATTGCGTAAAGGGCAACCAGGCCATGTTGTCGCGCACCAGTTGGTCAAAGCCCCCGGCGCGAATCACAGCCCGCGTGAGGCCCATGGTTGCCACCGCCTTCAACGCCGCACCTTGCCAGGCTGGCACGGCGGTGCTGCCATGCGCGCCCGGCGGCGTGGCCAAGGTCGGCGTCAACCAAACATCATGCTGTTCAAAGAAGTGCCCCATGGCCATGGTGCAAGCCTTGGCGACGGTATGGGCGTCCAGGTATTCGGCGGCGGTCAAAGCCTGACCGAGCAGGCACATGGAGCGGGTGTCGGGCTCAAAACCGGCCCAGCCACAAGCCGTTTGCTTCTTCACCTCACGCACGAACTGCCCGACCTGGACGCACCACAGCATCATGAACCGTCGTGCGGCATCGAAAAAGTCGATGTCGGGTTGCGCCTCCTCCACGGTGTGCCCCAGGTCTTTCAGCAAGGCCACCGTTCGCTCCACCGAGGCCACGGCAGATGGATCGACACCCAAACCCAGTGGCGAGCGGGTGCTGAAGGCCACCCTCAGCGTGCCGGGTGGGCCCGACACCTCTGCCAGGAAGGGCCGCTCGGGCGGCGCCAACACCGTGAGAGAGCCCACCTCGGGGCCATGGGTGGCATCCAGCATGGCGGCGCTGTCACGCACCGAGCGAGTCAGCACATGGGTCATGACCCCACCATGCATGTACTCGCTCAACTGTGGGCCCCAGGGGTTGCGCCCACGGCCCGGCTTGAGTCCAAACAGTCCACAGCAGGCTGCAGGAATGCGGATCGACCCGCCCCCATCATTGGCGCCGGCCAGCGGCACCACGCCCGCCGCCACCGCTGCGGCTGAGCCACCAGAAGAGCCGCCCGTGGTCACCGCCAAATTCCAGGGGTTCGCTGTCACGCCCGATACGGCGGGCTCGGTCACCCCTTTGGAGCCAAATTCTGGCGTGGCGGTGGTTCCCATCAGCACCACGCCCGCATTCAACCAGCGCTGGGTGATGGTGCCCGTCTCTGAGGCCACATGGCCAGCTTGGCGCATGGCCCGGCAACCGTTGTAGTTGGGCACGCCCGCAATGTCCTGAAACAGGTCTTTGGTCAAGAAGGGCACGCCTGCAAATGGCCCTGAGTGCGGGCGTTTGACTTGCTGCAGGGCTCGCTCCCGCAAGGGCGTCACCAGGAAGTTCAGTTTCGGGTTGACCGCCTCCAGGCGCGCCCATGCGGTGTTCAGCAATTCCTCGGCACTGACTTGGCCACTGCGAACCAAATCAGCCAAAGCCAGACCATCGAGCCGCCGGTATTCCTCAAAATTCACAGACACATCCTGTTCGTTGATGAGATCAGGCATTTTGGGAACCCAGCGCACCCAACCGTGAGAGACAATCGAGCCAGTTTGGTAGCCATTTCGGGCCATGCCGATTGAAACCCCACATCGAGATTCAGACAAACCCCTGGTGTCCATGGCCTATTGGTCCGTGGTCGAGTCGGTGCTGCGCGATCACGACATTGAGCGCGACTGGATGAGCCAACACCCAGGTCTGGTCCTGGGCCGCCAAACGGGTCGACTGCGCTGCAAGGACTACGAGTCCTTGCTCTTGCTGGCGCTGGAGGCCTTTGGCCCGGCGTTGGGTGTCGAAGCCGGGCTCAGGGGCTACCCGACCAAACACGGCCCCTTGGGTGTGGCCTTCATGAGCTGCGCCACCTTGGCCGAGGCCATGCAACTGGGCATGCGCTACCACCACACCCGCATGCCGTACTACGACATGCACATCCAGCAGCACGGTGACTGGATCTGGGTGGATGTGCACGAGCGCCTGGCCGTCGAGGGCTTGCGCCACTTTGGCATGACCTCGGCCTTGGTCGAAATCATCACCTTGATCCAAACACTGGCCCACGTCCCCAAAGGGCAATTGCAGTTGTACTTGGACTGCCCAAGGCCACCCTACTTTGAGGCATACGAAGACAAGCTGCCGCCCACGGCGTTCAATTGGCCCGTCAACCGCATGGCCATGCATGTACAAGCCTTGACTGCACGCCCGCCGTCGGCCAATGCGGAAGCCTTGCGTGAAGCCTGCGCGCAGTGCGATGCGGAACTGGTGCGCCTGGGCTTGGCCAGCAGTTGGCGCGAACGTGTCATGGCGCGGCTGCAAGACCAGGCTCAAGCCACCACGCCAACGCCCCGCACCATCGAACAAATGGCCCAAGCCTTGTTCGTGTCGGAGCGCACGCTCAAACGCCACCTGCAACGCGAGGGCTGCACCTTCAAGTCGCTGCAAGATGCCGTTCGATTGCGCGCAGCTCAAACGCTGCTGGCCTCGCCCGACATCGCCATCGCCGACATCGCCCTCCAAATCGGGTTTGAGGACCCGGCCCATTTCACCCGCGCCTTCAAGCGCTGGACCGGCGACACGCCCAGTGTCATCCGTGCCCGCCTGAATGCCTAGCTTGCGTACACTCGCGTCCCATGCGTATTGAACAGATTCGGCAACGCCTGCGAGACAGCGGCGCCAAGCCCTGCCACGAGCAACGGGTGCTGCGGCAATGGTCGCAGGCCCTGCCTTATGACGGCGGGCGTCGTCGTCCTCAGGACTTTTTGCCCCTGGAAGTACGCGACCTGATGCCGCAACTGACCGCTGACCTGCAAGGTCTGGTCTCCCTGCAATCGACCCACCCCGGCGAAGATGGATCTGAACGCCTGTTGGTGCAACTGGCCGATGGCCAGATGGTGGAAAGCGTCTTGCTGCCGCGTGATGGCCTATGCGTGTCAACCCAAGTAGGTTGTGCGGTGGGCTGTGTGTTTTGCATGACCGGCAAGGATGGCCTGCTGCGTCAGGTGGGCAGCGCCGAGATCGTGGCGCAAGTGGCCTTGGCCCGCACGCGTCGCCCCGTCAAAAAGGTCGTGTTCATGGGCATGGGTGAGCCCGCCCACAACCTGGACAACGTGATGGAAGCCATCGAGTTGCTGGGCACCGCTGGCGGCATCGGGCACAAGAGCCTGGTGTTTTCAAGCGTGGGCGACCCGCGTGCGTTTGAACGCTTGCCGCAAGGCCCTGTCAAGCCGGCGCTGGCTTTGTCGCTGCATACCACGCGTGCCGACTTGCGCGCGCAACTGCTGCCCAAAGCGCCTCGCATCACACCCGATGAGCTCGTGGACATGGGCGAGCACTACGCCCGCAGCACCGGCTACCCCATCCAGTACCAGTGGACCTTGCTGGACGGCATCAATGACAGCCAGGAAGAGATTGACGGCATCGTGCGCTTGTTGACAGGCAAGTACGCGCTGATGAACCTGATCCCCTTCAATTCGGTTGAAGGCACGCCCTATCAGCGCCCCGATTGGGAGCGTGCTGCCGCCATGGCGCGCCAGTTGCATCAACGCGGCGTGTTGACCAAGCTGCGCCACTCCGCCGGGCAAGACATTGACGGGGGGTGTGGTCAATTGCGCGCACGAGCACTGGGCGAGACCTCGCCCGCCGTGCCCATGCAGCCCAAACCGCAGACCGTGCGCATCGAAAGACGCGCACGAGGGTAAGCAGCGTCAAGCCCGCTCGAACACCGCCATGCTTTCCACGTGCGCGGTATGCGGGAACATGTTGACCGCACCCGCAGCCACGCAACGATAGCCCGCCTGGTGCACCAGCAAGCCCGCATCACGTGCCAAGGTGCCCGGGCTGCAGCTGACGTAGACGATGCGTTTGGGCGGCACCCAATCGGGCACCAGGGTCGGGTCCTGATGCAGATCGGCCATGGCCTTGGCCAAGGCAAAAGCACCTTCACGCGGCGGGTCGACCAACCATTTGTCGGCATGACCATAGGCCGCCAACTCTTGCGGCGTCATCTCGAACAGATTGCGCGCCACAAAGGTGGTGGGCGTGGTGATGCCATTGGCCACCACGTTCTCGCGTGAACGCGCCACCAGCTGCTCACTGCCTTCGATGCCCAGCACCTCGCGCGCTTGCGTGGCCAGCGGCAAGGTGAAGTTGCCCAGACCACAGAACCAGTCGATGACCCGCTCATCGCGCTTGACATCCAGCAGGCGCAATGCGCGGCCCACCAGCACTTGGTTGATCGCGTGGTTGACCTGCGTAAAGTCAGTCGGCTTGAAGGGCATGGTGATGCCGAATTCGGGCAAGGTGTAGTCCAGCCCCGGCAAGCTGGGATCCAGCGGATGCACGGTCTCAGGGCCCTTGGGCTGCAACCACCACGAGATCAGGTGTTGGCCGCCATTCCAGGCGCTGTGCTCTTGCGCAAAGGCGCGCAGCTTCTCGCGATCGCCCTCACCCAGCGCTTCCAGATGGCGCAGCACCAGCACGGTCACCTGGGTGCCCACTGCCACCTCAATCTGGGGCATGCGCTCGCGCTCGGCCATTGAGTTTAGCAACTCACGCAAAGGCATCAGCAAGCGGCTGACATGGGGCGGCAAGATGGCGCAGGTCTGGATATCGGCCACGTAGCGCGATTTGCGCTCGTGAAAGCCCACCAGCACGGTGTTCTTCTTGGCCACATAGCGAACCGACAAGCGGGCACGATAGCGGTAGCCCCAGGTGGGGCCTTCGATCGGCCGCAGCAGGGTTTCAGCCTTGACCTTGCCCAGGTGCCAGAGGTTGTCTTCCAGCACGCGCTGTTTGACGGCGACCTGGGCCGAAGCATGGAAGTGCTGCATCTTGCAGCCACCGCACAGGCCGAAGTGCGGGCAACCGGGCTCGACACGCTGCGAGCTTTCTTGCCGCATTTCGGTGATCTGGCCCTGCTCCCAGTTGTTCTTTTTACGGAAAACGGAGACGCGGACTTCTTCGCCCGGCAAGGCCCCTTCGATGAAGACGACTTTGCCGTCCGCACGATGGGCCACGCCCTGGGCTTCCAGGTCGAGGGATTCGACTTTCAGCCATTCCTGGCTGGGGTGCACGGGCGCAACGGGTGCCGCCGGTGCCGACACCACGGCAGGACTCGCGACAGCTTGCGCCTCAGGAGAAACATGTTCTTGACTCATCCCCCGATTGTCTCAGGGACTGAGCCTGCTTCAACGGCCCGGCAACTGTTTTGCGGGGTCGATGGGCTTGCCCTGCTTGCGGATTTCAAAGTGCAATTGCACCTTGTCCGCATCGGTCGAGCCCATTTCGGCAATTTTTTGCCCCTTGCGCACCACCTGGTCTTCCTTGACCAGCAAAGTCTTGTTGTGGGCGTAAGCGGTCAGGTAATCGCCGCTGTGCTTGATGATGACCAGGTTGCCGTAGCCCCTCAGGCCTGAGCCCGCATACACCACACGGCCATCACCGGCGGCAACGACAGGGTCGCCTTCCTTGCCACCAATGGCCACGCCTTTGCGTTTGCCTTCTTCAAAAGCACCGATCACGGGGCCGTTGGCAGGCCAGATCCAGGCGGGCTCATCGGCACTGCCTGCATCGCGGCTGGGCTCTGCGGCGGCGGTGCTGGCGCTGGAGGCAGCCGTGGCAGCTGCCGCCGCTGAAGCTGGCCCGCCCCCTGCGGCACTGGCCGCAGCAGAAGCCGCGCCCGCTTTGGCCGCCCCGCTGGCTGCAGAGGCCGCACTGGACTTGTTATCCAGGCCTCGTGCTTCCACCTTGGGCACGCTGATGGGTTTGGCGGCCGGCAACACGGCACTGGCGTCTGCGGCAGGCGGGATCACGCGCAAGACCTGGCCGACCTCGATCAGATTGGGGTTTTCGATGTTGTTCCAGGCGGCGATGTCTTTGTGGTTCTGGCCCGCATCCAACGCGATGCGGATCAAGGTGTCGCCCTTGACCACCGTGTAGTAACCCGGCTTGCCGGCATTTTCAGCACCGGGAGGTGGCTTGGGCGTGGGCGCGCTGGTGCCGCCTGCGGAAGAGCTGGAACGACCACGATCTTCGACCGGCGCACGATGGTGCTGGGTGGCACAACCGGCCACCAGGGACAACACAGCCGCCGAGGCAGCCAGACGGAAAAAAGGAGTCATGTGCATGAGCGCCACATCAAGTGATGCCAGATTTTAGGGGCACGAACAAAACAGCGCCGGCCCGCGTGTGCTGCAAACTGCCATCGGGCAGACGATCGACCACGGTCAACACTTGCCCCTGCCCCCGGCTGTCTTCGGTCGGCGCGATCAAGCGTCCGCCCGGAGCCAGTTGATCCAGCCAGGCCTGAGGCAAAGCAGAGCCCCCGGCAGCCGCAATGATCGTGTCATACGGTGCCTGAGGCGCGTGACCCATCATGCCATCTCCGTACACCAGCCGAACATCGGGCCAGGTGGGCAAATGGCGGCGGATCAAATCCAGATTGCTACGGGCTTTGAGGTGCAGATCCCGCAAACGTTCAATCGAAATCACATGGCGCGCCAACAGGCTCAACAAGGCGGCCTGGTAGCCACATCCCGTGCCGACCTCCAGGCAAGCGCCCAGGGGGCGCGTGTGGTCCACGTGAGGCATGGTCAAACCGGGACGCGAACACAACAACTGGATCATCGTGCCCACAACGGAGGGCTTGGAGATGGTCTGTCCCAAACCGATGGGCAAGCTGGTGTCTTCATAGGCCTGGTTGACCAGGGCCGTGTCGACAAACAGGTGCCGAGGCATGCGGGCAAACGCCTCCAGCACACCTGCGTGGGTGATGCCATCGGCACGCAAACGCTCGACCATGCGCAGGCGCACGGGCATGGAGTCCAGCCCCACGCCTTGTGGCACGGTGTGGCGGCGGCGATCTTGTTCAACCTGATGCAAGTGGGCCTGCGGACGCAACACCTCGCGCTGTGGCGCGTTGGCCGCCGGCGCCGGACGAGCACGCACGCCTGCGCCCGGCTGGCTCGACACCTTGTCAAGCCCCAAGGGGAAGCGGCGGGCCGGCTTGCCGTCAGACCGTCCGTGGCTCATTTGACACCCAACCAGCCATGCCAGGTGGGCATGCTGCCGTGATCGGTCATGTCCACCTGCAAAGGCGTGATCGACACGCCGCCGTCGCGGGTGATCTGGAAGTCCGTGCCGTCGCCCTCTTCACGTGCCTCACCAGCGGGGCCAATCCAGTAAATGGGGTCGCCACGCGGATTGGTCTGCGCAATGGCCGGACGGCTGGCATGACGACGCCCCAGTCGGGTCACATGCCAGGGGGCCTGATCGGCCTCAGGGATGGCCGGGATGTTCACATTCAACAGCCAGGGGCCTGTGGCAGGGGGACGCGCCAACACCGACTCGATGACGCGGCGCGCCACGCGGGCCGCCGCATCCAGATGCGCCCAGCCTTTGTCGGTCAACGAAAACGCAATGGCGGGGATGCCGAACAGATAGCCCTCGGTCGCAGCCGCCACGGTGCCGGAATACAGGGTGTCATCACCCATATTGGCGCCGTTGTTGATGCCGGACAGGACCAGATCGGGCTTGGGGATCAGACCGGAGGTCAAGGCCAGGTGCACGCAATCGGAGGGCGTGCCCGTCACAAAGTGGAACCCATTGGCCGCCGTGTGCACCATCAAGGGCTGATGCAGGGTCAGGGAGTTGGACGTGCCGCTGGCATTGCGCTCAGGCGCGAAAACATCCAGGGTACCCAGGCCCTCGCAGGCGTTCACCAAGGCGGCAAGGCCCGGTGCCAGGTAACCATCGTCGTTGGCAATCAGAATACGCATGGCTGACATTGTAGAAGTCAACCGTGTCCGCCCCCGACAAATAAGGGTAAGCCCTTCAGGTGTCTCCTCACCGTCAAACCAAGGGGGGTCTGTTGCGTGACGGACGACCCATTCGCCCCCGATAATGGCCCGATACCCTCATCCAAACGGATGAACTGTGTGCCCCAGAGTTGTCAGAAGGGGAAATAATCAACCCAAGTGGCGCAGACAGCCACTTCGGGAGGAGCTTCATGGCTGTCAAGGTTCTGATTCTTGAAGACAACCCAGTTGCCCGTGGCTTTTTGAGCCGCGTGGTGCGAGAAAGTTTCAGTGATGTGAGCAGCATCACTGAGGCGGGTGATCTGGAGGCTGCGCGCCGCTTGCTGGGCCACGACCAGGGTGGTGCTGCGCCGACGGGCACAGACCCCTTTCAATTGATCCTGGTGGACCTGGAACTGCCCGATGGCAGCGGCATGGAGTTGCTCAAGGAACTGGCAACCTATCCGGCCACACGCATTGTCACCACGCTGTACTCGGACGACGAACACCTGTTCCCCGCCCTGCAATGCGGGGCCGATGGCTATTTGCTCAAGGAAGACCGCTTTGAAGTGCTGGTCGAAGAGTTGCAAAAGATCGTTCGCGGCCAGCCTCCGCTGTCTCCTGCCATTGCGCGCCGTTTGTTGACCCACTTCCGCACGGGTGACGGATCGGGTTTTGGCAATGGCTCCGGCCTGGCTCATGCCAACCATGGTCAAGCCAATGGCCATGCCGTGGCACAAACGGCATCAAGCACGGCGCCAACAGCCCCTCTTGATCACGAGCGCCTGACGCCGCGCGAAAGCGAAGTGTTGACCTACCTGAGCAAAGGCTTCACGATCAAAGAGATCGCCGCGCTGATGGGCATCAAGTGGTTCACGGTCAACGACCACATCAAGTCGATCTACAAGAAACTCAACGTGTCCAGCCGCGCTGAAGCCGCCGTACTGGCCAGCAAGCAAGGCCTGGTCTAAGGGCGGCGGAGGACCCTGTGTCCACCCCTTCCACCTCATCCGGTTCCAGCGACTTCATGGGCATTTCTGCGTGGCCCACGCTGGAGGCCGTGCTGCAAGGCCCCCATGAGTTGCCGCGCTGGATTGGCTGGCGGCTCAAAATGCTGGTGGTCTGGGTGTTGCTCGGTTGCGCCTTGGTCTTCATGGCGGTCAATTGGCTGATCAGCCAGCCCAAACTGCCCATGACATTGCGGGGCACGCCCGATGGCTTGGTCCGCATTCACGCGGTCGACTACCCCACTTTACAAAGGTTGGAGGGGCGCATCCTGACCGGGGTCGAGTGGCATCCGCCGCAGACCGACGCGACCAGCCCTCCGTTGCACGTGGCCCCGATTGAGTTGTTGTTGCTGCAACGCTCTGCGCGCTGGATCAGCAACGCGGAATCGCGCAGGCGGTTCTTTCAAGAACACCGCGCCCTGGCTCAACTGCAGCAGGACTGGAACGCCGACAAGGGACTGACCGTGGATCTGGTGTTCCAGAACGGCCCCAAAGAAAGCGTGTTGATCGCCCCGCGCGGGTTGATGGGCCTGAGCCCTTTGTTCTGGATTTTGAGCCTGCTGGCGTTGATGGTGTATGCCGTGGGCGCAGTCGTTCTGTTGGCCAGTCCTCAATTGCGCAATGTCGCCTTTGCCATCATGGCCCTTTGCCATGGCGTGGAGTTGGCACTCATTGCAGCATCGACCAGCCTGGATGTGTTTGTGCCGCAAAGCTTTCTGATCTGGGATGGCTACACACGCGCCGTGTGCG
Source organism: Burkholderiales bacterium (assembly GCA_028869095.1). Classification (GTDB taxonomy): domain Bacteria; phylum Pseudomonadota; class Gammaproteobacteria; order Burkholderiales; family Burkholderiaceae_C; genus Aquabacterium. Next base: position 6,319 of record JAGWTE010000010.1, on the reverse strand, counting down.
ATCTGGTGATCGCGGCCACCATCGTGGTCGTGGCCACCTTGCATCCTCGCCGCTTGAAACGCTGGCCCCTGTATGTGGGGCTGACTGGGCTGGCCTTGCTTGGCTTGCTGATGGGGTTGGCCAATGTGGATGAGTCGTGGAGTTGGTGGTGGCTGCAATCGGGTTGCCTGGGCTTGGGACTGGCTTCGGTGGCCATGATGACGGCCGCCAACCATGCCATGCCACACCCATTCACACTGGTGATGCGACGCTTCACGCTGATCACTTTGGTCTCGTGGATTGCACTGAGCTTGTCCATTGCAATGGGTGTACGCCGGGCGGACATGCAATTGAACCTGACCACCTTTGGTGTGATGACCTGGCAGGTGTTTGCGGCTTCGCAGTTGCTGCTGTCGCCCTATTTGTCGCGCTCCAAATTGATCCTGCAAGAGTTCTCCTTGCTGGCGGCTTCGAGCACCGTGGCGGCCTCGCTGGACTTGCTGTTTGTGGCGATCTTCTCCTTGGGGCAGTTCACATCCATGACGCTGTCGCTGTTCTTGTCCTTTGGCGTGTACCTGTCCATTCGCCGCTGGTTGATGGCCCGCCTGCCAGGGCGTGACCCCTTGACGATGGAGCGCCTGTTTCAGCGCCTGTATCGCATTGCCCGCGAGGTCGAGCGTCAGCCCGATGCACTCGATGGCTTGCTGATGCAGTTGATGCGCGAGTTGTTTGACCCGCTGGAAATCACACTCGTTCAAGGCGTGGTGGGATCGGCCGCCTTGCGTGGCAATGGCTCGGTCCTGCTCATGCCTTTGCCGCAACTGAACTCGCCCCACTCCATGCCGGGCCACGTCCTGGTCCTCAAACATGCCAAGAAGGGGCAGCGCCTGTTCACGGGCGAGGATGCCCGCCTGGCCGACCGCATTGCCGAGCAGTTGCACCGCGCCCTGAACTTTGACAAAGCCGTCGAGCAGGGTCGCAGTGAAGAGCGCCTGCGCATTGCGCAAGACTTGCACGACGACATCGGCGCACGTTTGTTGACCCTGATGTACCAGGCCCCCAGCGCGGACATGGAAGAGTACATCCGCCACACATTGCAGGACCTCAAGACCCTAACGCGAGGACTGGCCGCTCAGTCGCACGCCTTGACCGAAGCGGCGGGTGAATGGAAGCGAGACCTCAGCCAACGCCTGGGCGTCGCACGATGCGAGTTGGAGTGGCACATGCGCGTGGATGTCGATGTGGTGCTGAACATGGTTCAGTGGTCGGCCTTGACGCGCATCTTGCGCGAACTGGTCAACAACACGATCAGCCATGCCAAGGCCAGCAAAGTGCGGGTCAGTGTCGAATTGGACAGCGATCGGCTGACCTTGACCGTGACTGACAACGGCAATGGGTCGGATCCAGGCTCCTGGGCTCACGGCCTGGGCCTGGGTGGCGTGCGCAAACGCGTCAAGCAATTGGGAGGCGCGGTACGTTGGTCTCAGATCGAGCCTCGCGGCATTTGCTGCGAGGTCGTGGTCGAGCCCTTCTCCGCTTCAGGCGGTTTGCCCGCGGACTCTCAGGTCTCCCACTGAGGGGTGTTGCGCAAGACTTCTTCCAGCGTGGTCAAGCCTTCGGCCACTTTCATGACACCCGACAAACGCAAGGGACGCAAGCCTTCTTTAGCCGCCGTTTTGCGCATGGCATGCATGTCGATCGCGGGATGCATGGCGCCGCGTACGCCCTCTGACACGGGCAACAACTCATACAGGCCCACGCGGCCTTTGAAGCCCGTCATGCGGCAGTCCAGGCAGCCCACCGGCTTGTAGGGGTTGATCTTGCCATTCATGCGCCAGGGGCGAATGGCCTCGGCCAGGGTCTCTTGCTTGAGGTCTTCGTCGGGCGCCTTGCAGGCCGGGCACAAGGTGCGCACCAGACGCTGCGCCAACACACCGATCACGGTGGCGCTGATCAGATAAGGCGGCACACCCAGGTCAGTCAAGCGCGTGATGGCCGAGGCGGCATCGTTGGTGTGCAAGGTGGAGAACACCAGGTGGCCCGTCAATGAAGCCTGAATGGCCATCTCGGCGGTTTCCAGGTCACGGATTTCGCCGACCATGATGATGTCCGGGTCCTGCCGCATCAGGGCTCTCAGGCCTTCGGCAAAGCCCAGGTCGATGGTGGACTGCACTTGCGTCTGGTTGAAGGACGCCTCGATCATTTCAATCGGGTCTTCAATGGTGCAGACGTTGACCTCGTCAGTCGCCACGCGCTTGAGTGTGGAGTACAGCGTGGTGGTCTTGCCCGAGCCCGTGGGGCCCGTCACCAGGATGATGCCGTGGGGGCGCGCGACCAGTTGTTCCCAGATCTGGATCTCGTTGGGTGCAAAGCCCAAGGCGTCGAAAGACTTGACCGTGTTGTCAGGGTCAAAGATCCGCATCACCAGCTTTTCGCCAAAGGCGGTGGGCATGGTGGACAAACGCATTTCGACTTCGTCACCACTGGGGTTGCGGGTCTTGATGCGGCCGTCAAGCGGACGGCGCTTTTCCACCACGTCCATGCGGCCCAGCAACTTGATGCGGGCGGTCATGGCTTGCATCACGGCCAAAGGCACTTGGTAGACGGTGTGCAGCACGCCGTCGATGCGGAAGCGAATGGCGCCCATCTCGCGGCGTGGCTCCAGATGGATGTCTGATGCGCGCTGGTCAAAGGCGTATTGCCACAGCCAGTCAACGACCTGGATGATGCCCTGGTCATTGGCGTCGAGCTGGCGATTGGTCTTGCCCAACTCGACCAACTGCTCAAAGTTGTGCGCGACGACATCGCCGGTCTTTTTGCTGGCGTCTTTGACGGACTTGGCCAGGGTGTAGAACTCGGTGCGGTAGCGTTGCAGGTCCAGCGGGCTGGACACCACCAGGCGGATCTTCTTTTTGGTGTGGGACAGGATCTCGTCGATCCAGGCCACATCCAAAGGCTCGCAGGTGGCGATGGTCAGGTCGGTCAAGCCCACTTGCACCGGCAAGGCCGAACGCCGCTCGGCGTAGTTGATGGACATGACCTCAGCCACCCGGCCCACGTCCACCTTGAGGGGGTCAATGCGCAGATAGGGCAAGCCCAGGTGCGCGGCCAGCCACTCGGTCAGCGGCTCCAATTCCAGCGCGGCGCCGGTGTCGGCGCGCTTGAGGCCCAGCCCTGCTAGGCGCACCAAGGGGTGCTGCGAACTGGTGCCGGCGGCAAAGCGTTGTTTGACCAGCTGTGCGTCGTGTTCGGTCAACACCCCATCTTCGGTCAACCAGGCCACCAGCATCACCCAGTCCAGCGGCCCCTGATGGGTTTTGGCGCGACGTTTGGGGTGTGCTGCTGCAGTCATCTCAGGTTTGGGCGGAGGATGAGGTGGATTGGGGTGCGGATTGAGGCGCCGATTTCGGAGTGAAAGTCGACAAGAGCTTGACCCATTTTCGCGCAGGCAGGGACCACTTGGTCTGTAAAGTTTCGGCGCGTTCGGCCAGCACTTCTCGCTCTGGCAGGTCAAAGCCCTTCCAGGCCAGGACGATGGTGTTGCCCTCGGTGGTGGGTTTGAGCATGGCCACGCGGTTATCGCCAAAGGCCGCGCTGATGCGCGCCGTGCTGCGGGCAAAGCTGGCTTCGCGTCCAAACAGGTTGACGGTCATGATGCCGCCGTCATCCAGCACGCGCCAGCAGGCGCGGTAGAAGTCTTCGTCGTCCAGCACGGGGCTGGCGGCTTCGTGGTCGTACAGGTCCACGCACAAGGCATCGGCGCTGGCGATGTGGCGATCATCGGCCACGTACTTGGCGGCATCGGCCTTCAAGACCGTCAAACGCTCATCATCGTCTGGCAGATTGAACCAGGCGCGGCACACACCGATCACGGCGGGGTTGATCTCGACCGCGGTGGTGGGCAAGCGCAGCACGCTGTGGCAGTACTTGGTGATGGCGGCCGCCCCCAGGCCCAGTTGCAGGCAACGGGTCTCGGCCATGGCTTCGGGGTCGCGCAGCAGCATCCAGGCCATCATGCGCTGGATGTAGTCCAGCTCCAGCTTGGTGGGCTGGCGGATGCGCATGGCGCCTTGAATCCAGGGGGTGTCCAGGTGCAAGTAGCGAATGCCACGCTCTTCAGAGATGGTGGCGTCAGGGAGTTGAGGTTTGCGTTTCACGGGGCCAGAGTGTGGCACAGGGGCGGACTTGACCAGGCTTGACTATCATGGGCACCATGCGCGCCCAGCCCTCACCTCCAACCACCTCGCCTGTGCTGAGTGGCCTGGCCCCGGTGTGGTCCCCCCAGATCCGGCTGTTGATTCTGGGCAGCTTTCCCAGTGTGGCGTCGCTGGCCCAGCAGCAGTATTACGCCCACCCGCGCAATCATTTTTGGCCGATTCTGTCGGCCATTTGGGGCTTGAGTGGGCCGCAAGCCCTGAGCGCCCTGCCCTATGCAGACAGGCTGGCCGTGGTGCGCGACAAAGGTCTGGGGATCTGGGATGTCTATGCCTCATGCGAGCGCGAAGGCAGCCTGGACAGCGACATCCAGCGTGCGCAGTTGAATGACTTGGCGGGCTTGATCCAACGCTCGCCCGCTTTGCAGGCCATTGCCCACAATGGGGGCGAGTCGGCACGGCACATGCGGATCACCCGTCAGTTCGGCTTGCCCGTGTTGAAGTTGCCCTCCAGCAGCCCGGCCAATGCGACGTGGTCGTTCGAGAAAAAGCTGGCAGCCTGGCGCGACGCGTTCGCACAAGTGGGCTTGATCTGACGATCTGAATCAAGTCATGCGGACACGGCACAGCGTATGCTCGGAGCGCCCGCTCAGGGGCGCATGAACACAATAGGCTCATTCGCAATGACATCTTCACAGATGCACTATGTCATCGTCACCGGGGGCTCCATGGGGGACATCCATCCCTTCCTGAAAGTCGCCCAAACCTTGCAGCAATGTGGGCGCAAGGTGACTTTCGTTGGCACCGCCGTTCACGCCGATCTGGTGCATCAGGCCGGCTTCTCATTCGTGGGCGTGGGCACGGTAGACGAATACCACGAGCTGGTCCGTAACCCTGATCTGTGGCATCCCCAAAAATCGTTTGCCGCGCTATTTCAAAACTATCGAACCAATCTGGATCGTGCTTACCGCGACATCGTAGATCTAGTGGGATCGGGGCCATGCGTGGTTGTAGCTCACCCGTTTGCCTTGCCTCTGGCTTCGATGGTTCGAGAAACCTGCCCCCAGGTCCAAGTGGTGGGTACCTACCTGGCCCCCTCGAATCTGCGTACCTGCCACGACCCTTTGTACATGGGCCCCACCCACATCCCAACGTGGGTGCCCATGTCTTGGCGAAGAACGCTTTGGCACTGGATCGACCGGTATCTCGTCGACCCCATCGCGGTCTCCGAAGTCAATGCTGTTCGCACGGCCCATGGCCTGAGCCCCATCCAGAGCTTCTTGCCGCATATGCAGGCGGTGCCAGACGTGTCCGTCACGCTGTTTCCGGCCTGGTTTGCCGTCCCCTATGCTGATTGGCCCCAGCCTTTGTGCGTGGGCGACTTTCCGCTCTTTGATCCTGCTAGCAGCAAGCCTTTGCCCGACGACGCCGCTCGTTTCTTGGACCAAGGATCTCGCCCCGTGGTGGTCACACCCGGTACGGCCAATGCCCATGCCAAGGACTTGTTTGCCAGCGCTGTGCGTGCCGCTAAGCGGCTGGGCTTGCGCATGCTTTTCTTGACACCGCACCGGGAACAGTTGCCCGCCTCGTTGCCAGACACGATCCACTGGCAACCATACGTGTCATTGCAAACTCTGTTGCCCCTGGCGCAAGGGTTGATCTACCACGGAGGCATTGGTACTCTGGCCGAAGCGATGCGTGCAGGCGTTCCGCAAGTGGTGGTGCCGTTTGCATGGGATCAGTTCGACAACGCGGCCCGAGTCAAGGCATTGGGGGTAGGCGAAGTGATTCCTGGCCGAGGTGTGAGCGCACGCAAGTTGATCCGTGCCTTGCGCTCCACCGTGATGTCCGAGTCTGTGCAGGCTCATTGCCAGCAGGTGGCACATCGGGCTCAACAGGTCCATTCTCCAGCAGAGGTGTTTAGAGCTGTGGAGCAGCTGCTGGACATCGAGTCCACCGAGCAAGGCGATGGCGGGGCGCCAAAAAAATAGCTTGAAGCAAGCCCAACGGGCTCAGGCTGGCAGGACCAAGTCACGCAGTTTAGGAAGCGCCTGCATGGCATTGTGTGCGGTGATCGCCGCCGTTTCTTCCAGCGTCCAGCCTCGCAACTGCGCCAAGGTCTGGGCAATGCGCGGCAACTCAAAGGGTTCGTTGCGACTGCGGGCGCCGTCGGCACGGGCTTGCGC
>JAGWTE010000175.1 GCA_028869095.1 Burkholderiales bacterium | reverse complement strand
CCAAGAATGGAGCACACACAGCAGTACTTCGCCTCTTTCTTTTATGTCAGAACAGAGTTCACAAGACAAGCAGTTACCCGCCTCAGAGCGGAAACTGAGAAAAGCCCGAGAAGAGGGGCAGGTCGTGCGTTCGCGCGACTTGGGGCACTTCCTGGTCGTGCTGGTGGCCACTGGCGTGTTGATGGCGCTGACGCCACTTTGGATGGAGCGCTTGCAAGCCCAGTTGACCGCCGGCATGCGTTTCGATGCGCGCACCGTGGCCGCGCCCGACATGATGTTGGAGCGTCTGGGCACCTGGGCGGGGCAAGCTTTGATGATGATCGTGCCCTTTGGCCTGGCTGTGGCCCTGGCATCGGTTGCTGCAGGCGTGATCGCGGGCGGCTGGGTGATGTCTTTTAAGGTGATGGCCCCCAATTTTGGCAAGCTCAACCCGATTTCGGGCATGGCCAACCTCTTTTCCAAGCAGCAATTGATTGACGCTCTCAAGTCCTGCTTGCTGGCTTTGATCCTGGGTGCCGCTGGCGCGATGTTCCTGTCCAAAGTTTGGCCCGACATGGCCCAACTGACGGATCGCCCCTTACCTGTGGCCATCCATGATCTGGGTGTGACGATTGCTCAGGTCCTGGGCTCGATGCTGCTGGTGATGGCGGGTTTTGCCATCATCGACTGGCCTTTGCAGCGCTTCTTGTTTGCTCAGAAGATGAAGATGAGCCACCAAGAAGTCAAGGACGAATTCAAGCAGCAAGAAGGCAATATGGAAGTCAAGGGCCGCATCAAGCAGCGCATGCGCGAGATGGCCCGCAAGCGCATGTTGGCTGCCGTGCCCAAGGCCGACCTGGTGGTGATGAACCCCACCCACTATGCCGTGGCGCTGAAGTACGACGAAGCCACCATGGGTGCCCCCCGCGTGGTGGCCAAGGGCCTGGATCTGCTGGCTTTCCGCATTCGCGACATCGCCACCGAAAACCGCGTGCCGGTTCTCGAAGCCCCGCCTCTGGCGCGGGCCCTGTATGCCAACACCGAAGTCGATGCCGAAGTGCCCATGGCCTTGTACAGCGCCGTGGCCCAGGTCTTGGCTTATGTGTACCAACTGAAAGCCGCTTTGGCTGGCCAGGCTCCCTTGCCCGGCAACATGCCTGACCTGGATGTGCCTGCGGCCCTGGACCCCTTGCAATCGGCCCAGCTCAAAGAGCAGGTCGAGGCCGAATCCGACGAGATGAGCAGCGTGGAGACTGAGTGATGAACCCCTGGCTTCAAAAACTGCAACTGGTGATGAGTGGCAAAGCCCAAGGGGCTCAGGCCATGCTCGCCCCCTTGGTGGTCGTGTTCGTGCTGGCCTTGATGGTCCTGCCGCTTCCGGCCTTTGTGTTGGACATCTTCTTCACCTTCAACATCGCCACGGCCTTGATGGTGATGATGGTGGCGGCCACCATGCTGCGTCCCCTGGACTTTGCGGCTTTTCCCTCGGTGCTGCTGTTGACCACCTTGCTGCGCTTGTCGCTGAACGTGGCCTCCACCCGCGTGGTTCTGATGAACGGCCACACGGGCACGGGTGCTGCCGGCCGGGTGATTGAATCCTTCGGCCACTTCCTGATTGGTGGCAACTTCGCGGTCGGTCTGATCGTGTTCGCGATTCTGGTGGTGATCAACTTTGTGGTGATCACCAAGGGTTCGGAGCGGATCGCTGAAGTCAGCGCCCGCTTCACCTTGGACGCCATGCCTGGCAAACAGATGGCCATTGACGCCGACTTGAGCGCCGGCCTGATCGACGACAAGGAAGCCAAGCGCCGCCGCAAGGAAGTGGGCGAAGAGGCTGAATTCCACGGCTCCATGGACGGTGCCTCCAAGTTCGTGCGCGGCGATGCGATCGCCGGGATCTTGATCTTGTTCATCAACATCATTGGTGGCTTCATCATCGGTGTGGCCCAGCATGACATGTCTGCCGGCGATGCGGCCAGTTCCTACGTGCTGTTGGCTGTGGGTGACGCGCTGGTCGCTCAGATTCCCGGTTTGTTGATCTCGGTGGCGTCCGCGATGGTGGTGTCCCGTGTGGGCAAAGACCAGGACGTGGGCCAGCAGATCATGGGCCAGATGTTTGCCAACCCCAAGGTCATTGGGATTGCGGCTGGCATCATCGGTTTGCTGGGTGTGATCCCCGGGATGCCGTCTCTGGTCTTCCTGCCGATTGCCGGTGGCCTGGGTTATTCAGCCTGGCGGATGTTTGAAAAGCAGGAAGCCGCCCGCAATGCGCCCAAGCCGGTCGAAAAACCGGCCGACGCCCCCAACCCCAACGGCGAAGCCAGCTGGGAAGACCTGCAGCCCGTGGACACCCTGGGCCTGGAAGTGGGCTACCGCCTGATCCAGTTGGTCGACAAGGACCGTGGCGGCGATTTGCTGAACCGGATCAAGGGCGTGCGTCGCAAATTTGCACAAGAGGTGGGCTTTCTGCCGCCATCTGTGCACATCAAGGACAATCTGGAGCTTCGGCCCAGCTTCTACCGCATCACCTTGCGGGGCGCTGTGGTGGGCGAAGGAGAAGTTTTCCCTGGCATGTTGATGGCCATCAACCCCGGTCACGTCACCAATCCGATCCAAGGCGCCTCGGCCGTGGATCCTGCCTTTGGCCTGCCCGCCGTGTGGGTCGAAGAACGCCAAAGGGATGCCGCGCAAATGGCTGGTTACACGGTCGTTGATCCCTCGACCGTGGTGGCCACGCATCTTTCACACTTGATGCAACTTCATGCAGCCAAGTTGCTGGGACGGGTAGAGACCCAACAGCTGGTGGAGCATGTGACGAAACTGGCCCCCAAACTCATAGAAGACGTGGTTCCCAAGATGGTTGGCATCGCTACATTGCAGAAAGTGTTGCAGTTGCTCCTCGAAGAAGGGGTGCACATCCGCGACATGCGTTCGATCATCGAAACGATGGCCGAGCAGGCCGCCATGACCCCCGGTGTGGTCAACGACCCGGCCGAGCTGTCTCGCCGCATCCGCGTCGGTTTGGCCCCCGCCATCGTCCAACAGATTTACGGCCCGGTTCGCGAGCTCGATGTCATCGCCATCGAACCCGATCTGGAGCGCCTGCTGACCCAGGCTCTGACCGGCGCCAACGGCCCCATGCTGGACCCCGGTGTGGCCGACCACTTGACCCGCCAGGCGGCAGACGCCTCGCAACGCCAGGAAAACCTGGGCCATCCAGCTTGCTTGCTGGTGCCCGATTCGATTCGCCCCATGGTCGCCCGCTTGCTCAAGCGTGCTGCACCTCGTCTCAAGGTGCTGGGCCATAGCGAGATTCCTGAGACTCATTCGATTCGCATCGGTACCCTGATCGGAGGCCACGCATGAACGTCAAACGCTTTATCGGACGGAATTCTCGCGAAGCCATGCAAAAGGTCAAAGCGGCCTTTGGTGATGATGCGGTCGTGTTGTCCACCAAGCCTGCTCCTGAAGGTGGCATCGAAGTCCTGGCCATGGCCGGTGACAGCGTCCCCTCCATCGAGTCCTACCCCATCGAACGCTCTGAGCCTCTGGCCGCTCGCCCCGAGCCTGTGAACCTGCCCATGGGCAAGGCCGCAGCCGGTGGTGCTGCCAAAGAATCCCCTGCCCAGAAAGAGGCCGCCAAGGCTGCTCATCAAGGTATGGGCGGCGCCGTGGCCAATCTGGCCAACAGCGTGCAAGACGACGTCAAGCAACTGGCCATGAGCACCTTGTCCTTCCAGGACTATGTGCGTGAACGCATGCTCAAACGCCGCCAGGCTGCGATGCAGGCCCGCACCGAGCCCGCGATGGCCGTGTCGCCTGAAGAGCAACTGAACCAACGCTTTGCCCAACCCAAGCCCCAGCGTCCCGCTGTGTCCACCTCGGTGGATCTGGGTGGCGAGCCCATGATGCGCCAAGCTGCCGTGCAAGACGAGCCAGCCGAAGCCTGGCCTGATGTGAACCAACTGCTGTCGGCCCGCCCTCAGGCGGCGCAACAGCCTGCTCAGCCCAAGCCCACCGCTGTGCCCAGCCGCCCGGCTCAGGTCGTGCCCCTGCGCACCGAGAACAATGAACTGACCCTGCAAGGCCTGACCGCCCGCCAAAACCCACCCCGTGAGTCCCGCCCTGACGCGGCCACCATGGAAGCGCTCAAGTCCGCCCAAGAAGCCAACGCCTCGATGCTGGGCGAGTTGCGTGCCATGCGCGCCATGATGAAGGAGCAGTTCGAGACCATGGCTTTCATCGAAAAGCTGGGCCGTACCCCTTCGCAAGCCGCCCTGGCGCAAAAGCTGTTGGACGGTGGCTTCTCTGCCGTGCTGATCCGCAAGATGCTGGACGCCATGCCTGCTGAAGTGTCCTCGGGTGCGCATGACGAAGTGCAGTGGGCCACCCAGGTGCTGCAGCGCAACCTGAATACCGCTGACCAAGAGGCCAGCATCGAAGACCGCACCGGCGTGTTTGCCCTGATCGGCTCGACCGGCGTGGGCAAGACCACCACCACCGCCAAACTGGCCGCCACCTTTGCCGCCAAGCACGGTGCGCACAACCTGGGCCTGATCACGCTGGACGCCTACCGGATGGGCGCTCACGAACAGCTGCGCGCCTATGGCCGCATCCTGGGCGTGCCCGTGCACATGGCCCACGACCGTGCGGCTCTGGAAGACCTGCTGGAACTGCTGGCTGGCAAGAAGCTGATCCTGATCGACACCGCCGGGATGCCCCAGCGCGATGCCCGCTGCAAGGAATTGCTGGACATGCTGGCCCATCCCAGCATCCAAAAATTGCTGGTGGTCAACACCGCAGCGCAAGGCGATGCGATTGAGGACGTGATGATGTCCTACCAGAGCAACCAGTGCGCCGGCATCATCCTGTCCAAACTGGATGAGGCCGTGAAGCTCGGTCCAGCGCTAGATGCGTTAATTCGTCACAAATCGAGGGTTCTGGGGGTAGCCAACGGCCAAAGAGTGCCAGAAGATTGGCATCGTCTGTCCTCCCAGGCCTTGATTCACCGGGCCCTGCGCGCCAGCCTCAATCCAGCCTACCGCCTGGATCCCAACGAGGTTAGCCTGGTGTTTTCAATGCCGCCCGTCAACGCGGCCGAAACTCAGCAGGCTGCACGAACTGTTTGATGACATCTGATTCAGCTGGATCGATCTGATAACCATCAAAACAAAACATGATTCGTTCTGAACGCTCAACAACCTCAAGCAGTCTCGGCGCCAGTCGCCCGACTGATCAGGCCCACGGCCTGAGGCAGATGTTCGCAAAGCGGGTGATCCGTTTCATTCCCGTGGTCGCCAATCCCAGCGCCGGCTGCGGTGGCCTGGTGCTGGAGCGCTTGTGCGCCGTCTACGCGGGCTTTGGCCTCAACACCCTGGTGGTCGATGCCAGCGATCAGGCGCGTCCACCCAGTGAATTGGCCGACTTTGATTTGTCCGAAGGCATCGAAGTGCTGTCTAGCCAGGTCAGCTACATGCCTGCCCGTGGCTTGCCTTTGCGCCATGTGGATGCACGCGGCTCCTGTGCCACCTTGCTCGACGCCTTGGCCGATGCCTCGCCCCAAAGCGACGTGGTGCTGATCCATGCGTCGGCCAGCGAGTTGGTGCGCATCTTCAGCCACCGCGCCCGCCAAAGCAATCTGCGCCCCTTGCTGTTTTGCAATGACATGGCCGAAGGGCTGACCGATGCCTACGGCGCGGTCAAGACCATCACGCAGCGCGGCCACTGGATGGCCTACGACCTGATCGTGTGTGCCAAGGCCATCTCGGTGCAGGCCGACGAAGTGGCCCAGCGCCTGGCGCAGTGTGCCGACAGTTTCTTGGGTGCAGCGCAGCATCGTTGCTTGCGACTGGACCCGCATGAATCCGCGACCGTTGACCCCAGCCCGCAGTTCATGGAGTTGGCGGCAGGATTGCTGCAGTGCGCCTGGACGCAAACCCTGGGCGATACTGCATTCGACAACCTGGTGTCGCCGGGGGCTGCCTTGCCCTCGCGTGTCACCCCAGTATTGAATTGATGCCATGGAGCAGAACATGTACACCGCCAA
>JAGWTE010000174.1 GCA_028869095.1 Burkholderiales bacterium | reverse complement strand
GCCGCGCTGAACAAGATCGGCAAGAAGGGCCAGTTCATCCAGGGCATGCGCGTGACCGACGAAGAAACCATGGAAGTGGTGGAGTGGGTGCTGGCCGGGGAAGTGCAGCAAGACATCGTCGGTTTGGTCAATGCGGCGGGCGGCAAGGCGGTGGGCCTGACCGGGCGTGACGGTGGTTTGATCCGTGCGCGCAAGCTCAGACTGCAAGACATCCACGACCCCAGCAAAGAACACGATGTGGGCCAGGTGGGTGAGATCGAATCGATCGACCCCAGCGTGGTCAAGGCCTTGCAAGATGACCAGTTCATCCCGGTCATCAGCCCCATTGGCTTTGGCGTGCACAACGAGAGCTACAACATCAACGCCGATCTGGTGGCCTCCAAGCTGGCCGAGGTCCTCAAGGCCGAAAAGCTCATGCTGCTCACCAACATCAAGGGCGTGCTCGACAAAGAAGGCAATCTGCTGACGGACCTGACGGCACGCCAGATCGACGATCTGATTGCCGACGGCACCATCAGCGGCGGGATGATCCCCAAGATTGCCGGTGCTCTGGATGCTGCCAAGAGCGGCGTCAACGCCGTGCACATCGTGGACGGCCGCGTGCCCCACGCCATGTTGCTCGAAATCCTGACCGAGCAAGCCTACGGCACGATGATCCGTTCGCACTGATGCCATCTCACTGATGCGCCATTGATGTCCGGTCCCATCTGGCTGTTCGACCTCGACAACACCTTGCACGACGCCAGTCGCGCGGTGTTTGGGAGGCTCAACAGCTCGATGACCGACTACATCGAGCAGCATCTGGGCCTGCCTCGGGACGAGGCCGACCGCTTGCGCATCCATTACTGGCGCCGCTATGGCGCCACCTTGCTGGGCCTGGAAAAGCACCACGGCATCCGGGCCGCACACTTTCTGGCGCAGACCCATGTGCTGCCGGGCTTGGAGGCGCAACTGCACATGCCCGCAGTAGACCGCGAAGCCCTCAAGCGCTTACCCGGCCGTAAGTTCTTGCTGACCAATGCGCCCGCTGATTACGCCAAGCGCGTGCTGACCACGCTGGATTTGGCCTCGTGCTTTGAAGGCGTCATCGCCATCGAAGGCATGCGTGTGTTTGGTGACCTGCGGCCCAAGCCCGATGCGCGGATGCTGCGGGTGGTCTTGGCCAAGCACAAGCTGCCGGCGCACCGCTGTGTCTTGGTGGAAGACACCGTGGCCAACCTCAAAAGCGCGCGTCGCTTGGGGCTGCGCACGGTGTGGATGCAGCACTACCTCAAAGACAACCCGCATGGTCCTGAAGCGGGGATCGCGCTGCACGGCCGCCCACCATGGGTGTGTGTCAGAATCAAAAAAATCAAGGCGCTGCATGCATGGCGCCCCCGATCGGCAGCTTGATCACCAACAGGGTCCGTGGCGATGAATGACGAAGTTCGGTCTGATGACGCGGCGCCCGCAATGGTTCGCAAACGCCCCAAACCCGGTGAGCGCCGGGTGCAGATCCTGCAAGCGCTGGCGGCCATGTTGGAGCAACCGGGTGCAGACCGCATCACCACCGCAGCCCTGGCCGCGCATCTGGATGTGAGCGAAGCCGCGCTGTACCGGCACTTCGCCAGCAAGGCGCAGATGTTTGAAGGCCTGATCGAGTTCATCGAGCAAAGCCTGTTCACGCTGGCCAACCAGATCATGGAGCGCGAGAGCGATCCCGCCCAGCAAGTGGCCCGCATCGTGTCCATGGCCTTGCAGTTTGCGCAGAAGAACCCGGGCATGTGCCGCGTCATGGTGGGCGATGCCCTGGTCTTGGAGCACGAACGCCTGACCGTGCGCATGAACCAATGCTGGGATCGCTTGGAGTCTTTGCTGCGCCAAAGCTACAAAGCATTGGCCGATGCGCGGGGCTCGCAGGTGCCCACTGTTGACGCGCAAGCCGGCGCATCTCTGGCCATCAGCGTGCTGCTGGGGCGCATGCAGCGCTTCAACCGCAGTGGCTTCAAGCGCTTGCCGACGGAACATCTGGATGCGAGCTTGCAGCAACTGTTGCGCTGAGCGATGGCGCCAGACATGACGCCTCAACACCGACTGGGTGGCATCGCTTTACACTGCGACCCATGTCGACACTTGACCCCGCACTGATTCAATTGCTGCAACGCGCCGAGTCCCTCGTGGCTCGACTGGACGCCTTGCTGCCTTCGCCGCACCATGCGGCAGTGACCGAGCCCGATTGGTCGGCCTCGGTGGCGTTTCGCTATCGCAAGCGCACCTCGGCGGCCTGGGCCACGGGATGGCTGGAGCCGGTGCGCCATGTGGCGCTCATCCGCTATGCCGACTTGCAGGAGGTCGATACGCAAAAGGAGCGCTTTGCGCGCAACCTGGCCCAGTTCGTCGCCGGCAAGACGGCCAACAACGTGCTGTTGTCGGGCGCGCGCGGCACGGGCAAATCCTCTTTGGTCAAAGCCGGCTTGCATGCCCATGCCGATCAAGGCCTGCGCTTGATCGAGGTCGACAAGGCTGACATGATCGACCTGCCGGACCTGATCGAGTTGGTCAGCGAGCGGCCCGAGCGCTTCATCATCTTCTGCGATGACCTCAGCTTTGACGAAGGCGAGCCTGGCTACAAAGCCCTCAAGTCGATCTTGGATGGCACGGTCTCGGCCAGCGGCGACAACGTGATGATCATCGCCACATCCAACCGTCGCCACTTGCTGCCTGAATACCATTCGGACAACAAGACCTACAAGCACACGGCCGATGGCGAGTTGCATCCGGGTGAGGTGGTGGAAGAAAAGATCTCGTTGTCTGAGCGCTTTGGGCAATGGATCAGCTTCTATCCCTTCACGCAGGACGAGTACCTGGCCATCGTGGCGCAATGGTTGCAGCACTTTGGCTTGCCGGACACGGCCATGGACGCGGCTCGGCCTGAAGCCTTGATCTGGGCCTTGGAGCGCGGCTCGCGTTCGGGCCGGGTGGCCTATCAGTTCGCACGGGACTATGCCGGCCGTGCGCCATCGGGAGCCCAGCATGTCTGAGCGCAAGTCGTATCACGTGATGGACGCCACCGATCGCACGCCGGTTGAGGTGGCGGTGGGCGTGCTCATCGAGCGCGACGAACAGGGGCGCGAGAGCCGCTTCTTGCTGACCTCACGCCCGGAGGGCAAGGTCTACGCGGGCCATTGGGAGTTCCCGGGCGGCAAGCTGGAAGCTGGTGAAACGGTCGAGCAAGCCTTGCGCCGCGAGTTGCATGAAGAGATCGGCATCACCATTGGCGAGGCCCATCCCTGGCAGGTCGAGGTCATGGACTATCCCCATGCCCGCGTGCGGCTGCACTTTTGCAAGGTCTACGATTGGCAAGGCCAATTTGAGATGAAAGAAAGCCAGCACATGGCTTGGCAGACTTTGCCGGTGGACGTGGTGCCCGTGTTGCCGGGCACCATTCCCGTCTTGCAATGGCTGGCTGCCGAGCGGGGCCACACCGGTGTGACGCATCAAGAGGTGTGATCGCCCAATAAAAAACCCGGCACAAGGCCGGGTTTGCAGTGGGTATGGGATGTCAACTCGTCAGCGTCAATCCCATCGCCTCATCAGCTCAGTTGGTCGCTGATCAACTTGGTCAGCTCGAACATCGTGACTTGAGGCTTCTTGAAGATCACCTTCAGCTTGTCGTCTGCATTGATGTTGCGCTTGTTGGCGGCATCTTGCAGGTTGTGCTTTTTGATGTATTCCCAAACCTTCTTGGTCACTTCGGTGCGGGGCAGCGGAGCTGCGCCAATCACAGCGGCCAGAGCGGGGCTGGGGGTCAGGGGCTTCAGGAAGGCGGCGTTCGGTGCGCGCTTAGCTGCAGCTTTTTTAGCAGGTGCAGCGGCCTTCTTTGCAGCCGGGGCGGCCTTTTTAGCCGGGGCTTTTTTCGCAGTTGCCATGTGAATTCACTCCATCAAGGGTCAGATCTGTGCAGGCCTCGGGCGGCTGGTCTATGTGCCAGTGTTCCTCTAAGGCGGTGCGTAGCAGATGGTAATGCTTCTTCCCTCTGAAAATGCAGCTTTCTGCATCTTTGTGGCCCTCGAACGTCATGAAATTTGCGCTAGGACAGCCCGGGGGCGCCGTTTGATCAGGGTGTCCCCTGTGTTACAGGGCGCGAAAGGGACGGCTGAGGCGCATCTCAGGTATCGGCCCACATGCGCAGCAGGTTGTGATACGTGCTGGTCAGTGCAATGGTGTGGGCGTTGTCGCCGGCTTCATTGCGCATCTTCAGCAAGGTCATGTCCAGGTCGTACAGCAGGCGGCGTTGCTCATCGGAGCGCACCATGCTCTCAATCCAGAAAAAGCAAGCCACGCGTGCGCCAAGGGTCACGGGCTCCACGCGATGCACGCTGGATGAGGGGTAGATCACCATGTCACCAGCGGGCAGCTTGACCCGCTTGGACCCGAAGGTGTCTTCGATGACCAACTCGCCGCCCTCGTAATCATCGGGATCGGCCAGGAACAAGGTGGCCGACACATCGGTGCGCACGCGCTCACCACTGCCGTGGATGAAGCGGATGGCGTTGTCGACATGGTTGCCAAAAGAGTTGGACTCGCCCCCATAGCGGTTGAACAGGGGCGGGAACACGGCCTTGGGCAAGGTGGCCGTGAAGAACAGCTTGTTGCGCTTGAGCGCCTGCAGCACCACCTCTTGCAAGGCCTGCGTGATGGGGTGCTGCTGGGGCAGTTGCTCGTTGTTCTTGACTTGTGCAGACTGGGTGCCGGCCGTGACTTTGCCATCGCCCCAAGGGGCCTGGGCCAAGGTGGCTTGCATGTGCTGCAACTCATCAAAGGTCAGCACTTGGGGCAGATGTAAAAGCATGGCAGGGATCAGAAGGTACGGGTCAAAGACAATTGCGCGCCGCGTGTGGGGCCCCACACGGTGAAGCCACGGTACACGCCATCGACGTAGACCTTGTCAAACAAGTTCACGACATTGAGCTTGACTTTGTAGTCCATGGTTTCGTATTCGATCAAGGCATCGGCTTTGACATAACCGGGCGCGCGGTTGCCGCTGGCTTCGGCTGCGGCGGGCACACGTCCGCTCATGCCATCGGCACCGAGGCCGGCTCGCCATTGGCTGTTGATCTTGTAGGTGGCCCAGATGGCGCCGCTCAAGCGTGGGGTCAAGCCCGAGGTCTTGCCGACCGTGGCTTGTGACGCGGTGGAGCTGCCGGCCTTGTCGATTTCGCCATGTTGCAGAGCCAGCGAGCCGAAGACTTCAAGCTTGGGTGTGATGCGGCCCGCCGCTTCAAACTCGATGCCGTCGGTGTGGCGTTGGCCATTGAGCAGGTAGTTGGTGGGGCTGGCATCGGCCGCATCGGTGTTGCGCTCGTTGTACTTGATGGTGCGGAATAGCGCGGTGCGCATGCTCAGGTCGCCACCCAACAAGTCCCACTTGGCACCCAGCTCGTAGTTGCGGCTTTGCTCAGGCGGCGTGTTGGCCGACTTGGCGTCGTATTGATACAAGTCGCCCGAGGCATTGAACGAGGTGCCGTGCGAGAGGTAGTAGCTGGACTGCTCATCAGGTTGGAACAGGACGCCTTCACGGTGGCTCCACATGCGGTCGGTGCGCGACAAGGGGCCGCCGACGGCACGCTCGTATTGGCCATCAAAGATGTCGTGACGCAGGCCGGTCAACAGCTTCCATTGCGAGCTCAGGTGCAGCGTGTCTTGGGCATACAGGCCGGTGGTGAGTGACTGGAAGCTGCCGGTTTGCTGTTTGACGCGTGTGTCAACGAGCGCATTGGTGCCGCCCACATTGGCCCATGTGATGGTGGCCTTGCCTGGGATGCTGGTGTAGCTGTAGGTGGTGGTGCGTTCTTGTGCCAGCTCAGCGCCTGCCAACAGGTCGTGCTGCAAGCCGAACCACTGCGCCTTGCCTGAGTAATCGGTCTGCGCAAAGGTGTGGTGATCTTGCGCAGCACGGCTTTGGTTGCCCCGGCTGATGCTGCTGCTGTCGGTGATGGCGTTGACATTGCTCACGCCCGTCAAGCCTGCGGTGGTGGCCCACAGGTCGC
>JAGWTE010000173.1 GCA_028869095.1 Burkholderiales bacterium | reverse complement strand
TACTCAGACCACTTGCGCTTGGTCAGCAAGGCAATGGCCGCCATGGCAATGGCCACCTGAAGGATGGTGGTGGCCTGCGCCCAGCGATGATGCTGGTGCATCTCTTGCTCGCTCTTTTCTTCAAAGCCCTTGGACTCTTCTTCCAACTGCTCGGCCTTGGCCTTGATGTCGGTCTTTTCAGACTGATAGCGTTTGACCTGCTCGGTGTAGTAGCCCTTCTTGTCCGCCGGGCCAATGTCGACCGCCAGTTCCGCCAGGTTCTGTTTGGCGCTCTTGGCTTGGTAGAAGCCCCATTGGTTGGCGGCCTCGGTCTTTTTGATGGCTGCGTCGTTTTTGTACAAGCCCGCGTTGGCCTGGGTGGCGCCCCCCATGTAGGCAAACAAGGCGCCGACAGTGGCTAGAACCGCCGTGATGACGGCCAGTTGCCCCGCATGCCCCTCGGAAGCCGCATGCTCCATTTCATGGTCATGCAAGCCGTGGACGTGGAAATGATCTTCAGACATGGTGTGAACGTGTTGAATGTCAATGATGGGTGGGCGGCAGCCTGATCGGTCGCCGCCCACCCATTGTCCACCCCAGACGGGGGCAAACCCATGACAAGCGGTGGGCTTGGTCTCAAGCCGCCAGTTTGACGTTCATGGTGATGCGCGCCGTGAACACTTTTTGCCCTTGCGCATCCAGCACGTCCACGGGCACCACCTTGTCTCCGGCCGTGCTCCAGTCCACTTGGCTGCCGTCTGCCAAGGCACGCACATCGGTCTTGGCTTTGGCCAGGTACTCCACCGTCATGCCCTTGGGAATCCAGCGTGCGCCTTGCGGGATCGACACGTCCGTCATCATGCCCGCGACCAGTTCGGCCGCATTGCACAGGGCAATGGCGTGCAGGGTACCCAGGTGGTTGGTGACCTCGCGGCGGAAGGGCACATGGGCCTCGGCCTGACCCGGTTGCAGCACGACCAACTTGGGCTCAATGGTGCTGAAGTACGGCGCCATCTGGCAGACCATCTTGCTGAACTGATCCGCACCAGCGGTTTTGAACATTTCGAGAACTTGACTCACAGGATTTCCTTTCATTGCAAAACAGAACATTATTCTGTTTGCGAAGAATATTCCAGAATAAAGTTCGGTGTCAAGCTATCATCGGCACATGGCCACGATCGACGTCCTTGAGCGCAACCACCCCGGCAAGCGTGCGCAGTTGAAGCGCGACATCCTCTTGAGCGCGCTGAGCTGCTTCAACGAGCACGGCCTGGAGCTGACCACCATCGAGATGATCAAAGTCCAGTGCGACACCAGCGTGGGCAACATCTATCACCACTTCGGCAGCAAAGAAGGCTTGATCGCCGCGCTGTTCTTTTGCGCCCAGCAAGATCAGGCGCAATTGCTGGAGGCCTATCTGGCCGCCGCCACACAAGCGCAAGAAGGTGTCAGCGCCCTGGTCTACAGCTATGTCGACTGGGTCACGGCCGAGCCTGAGCTGGCGCGGTTCCAATTCCAGGCGCGCGCATCCGTGGCCAAGGGCCCGCAAGGCGAAGAGTTGGCCGCCCGCAATCGCGCACGCAACCGCCACATCCTGAAGTGGTTGTCCGAGCCGGGTCGGAAAGCCGGGATCCAGAAGCTGCCCGGGGAGCTGATGCCCTCCCTCATCATCGGGCCGGCAGAAAACTATTGCCGGGCCTGGCTGTCAGGCCGTGTCCAGGCGTCGCCCAAAAAGTATCGCGAAGAGTTGGCCCTGGCGGCCTGGCGTGCCGTGTCGGCGGGGTGACTCGAGCACGCGCCCCGGCGCGGTCTGCAAGATGCCGCCCTATTTCCTTTGGAGGATGGACCAGCGTTATATAGTCAAATACATTACGATCCATGACGACGAATCTGCCCCTCATCCTCATGCGACTCCTTTCCACGTTTCGGCACATCCTGATTGGTATCGCTTGTTTGGCTGCACACAGCCTGGCCTGCGCTGGCGAGGTGACCGTTTCGGCGGCGGCCAGCCTCACCAATGCCTTCAAGGACGTGGCGCAGAGTTTTGAAAAACAACACCCCGGCACCAAGGTGTTGTTGAACTTTGGCGCCTCGGGGGCCTTGCTGCAGCAAATCGCCAAGGGCGCGCCTGTGGACGTCTTTGCCTCTGCCGACCAAGAGACGATGGACCAGGCAGAGCAGCAGGGCTTGATCCTCGCCAGCGGGCGACGCAACTTCGTCAGCAATTCGTTGGTGCTGATTCAGCCCGTCGACAGCACCTTGAAGCTGACCGGTTTGAAAGACCTGACACAGCCAAGCGTTCAAAAAGTCGCCATTGGCAACCCAGCCAGCGTGCCCGTTGGGCGCTATACCCGGCACGCACTCGAAGCGGCCAAGCTCTGGCCCGCCGTGCAAGCCAAGTCGGTCCACACCCAAAACGTGCGGCAGTCATTGGACTATGTGGCCCGGGGCGAGGTCGAAGCTGGCTTTGTCTATGCCACCGATGCCTTGGTGATGAAGGACAAGGTCAAGATCGCCTACCAAGTGCCGCTCAAAGAGGCCATCAACTACCCGATTGCCCCTTTGGCCAACTCGGCCCACTCGGTGGAAGCCAAACGCTTTGTGGCCTTTGTCTTGTCGGACGAAGGGCAAGCTATCCTGGCCAAATTCGGCTTCTTCAAACCCTGATCTGACCTCAAGCAGTCCCCATCATGGAAGCAGTCTGGCCCGCACTCGCCTTGTCACTGACAGTGGCCGGTTGGGCAACGGGCATCACCAGCATCTTGGGCATCGTTCTGGGATACGGATTGGCTCGCGGCCGATTCCCCGGGCGCAATGTGCTGGACACCCTGCTGACCTTGCCCATGGTGTTACCCCCCACCGTGATGGGGTACTACCTGCTGGTGCTGTTGGGCCGACGCGGTGTGATCGGGCACTGGTTGCAGCAGACTTGGTGCATCAACTTGATCTTTACCTGGCAAGGCGCCGTCATCGCCGCATCGGTGGTGGCACTGCCCTTGATCGTCAAGCCAGCCCGCGCGGCTTTTGAAACGGTTGACACCCAACTGGAAGACGCCGCACGGGTGCTGGGTTTGTCTGAAGCGGCGGTGTTTTTCCGTGTCACCTTGCCCTTGGCTTGGCGCGGCATCTTGGCGGGCGTCTTGCTCGGTTTTGCCCGCTCCATGGGCGAGTTTGGCGCCACCTTGATGGTGGCGGGCAGCATTCCTGGCAAGACGCAAACCTTGTCGGTGGCCGTGTATGAAGCCGTGCAGGCCGGTCAAGACGATGTGGCCAACCAGTTGGTGTGGATCATCTCGGGGGTGTGCGTGACGGTCTTGCTCATGGCCAATCGTTTGGCGCCCGGCCACACGGGGGATACGCGTGATACGCGCGCCACGGGCCGTCAAAAGTCATAAAGGCCCGCCATGCAGATTGACCTTCAACTCCACAAGACGCTGCGCTCAGGGCCCCGACGCTTTGAGGTGAACGTGCGGCTGCAGTCGCAAGCGCAACGCATTGTGATCCACGGCCCTTCCGGGTCCGGCAAAAGTGCCACCTTGAAGCTGATTGCCGGGCTGGACCAACCCGATCACGGCCACCTGCGGGTGGCGGGCCAAACCTGGTTTGACTCGGCGGCCCAAATCAACCAACGCCCCCAGGCGCGGCAAGTGGGCTATCTGTTTCAGGACTACGCCCTGTTCCCGCATTTGACCGTGCGACAAAACATCGGGTTTGGCTTGACCACGCGCTGGACCAACCCTCGTCACGCGATGGTCGACGATCGCATTGACTATTGGCTCAAGGCCTTTTCGCTGGAAGGCCTGGAACACCAACGCCCCGCCGAGCTGTCCGGCGGCCAACGCCAGCGCACCGCCTTGGCGCGCACGCTGGTCACCCATCCACAATTGCTGCTGCTCGACGAGCCCTTCGCGGCACTGGACCTGGATCTGCGTGCGCAGCTGCGCCAAGAGCTCCATCAACTGCAACAACAGCTGGGCATCCCCATGATTCTGATCACGCATGATCCCGAAGACATCCGCACCTTCGGTGACGCGGTGTTCCACATGCGTGATGGGCTGCTGAGCCATGCGTGATTCCAGCAGCGAAATCGCCTTGCAAGGCTCCGTCTGGTTGACGGTGGGCGGCGAAAGCCTGGGCGGCGCAGCGCGGATTGCGTTGCTTGCACAGATTGCCCAATGCGGCTCCATCACGCAAGCGGCCAAAGCGGTGGGCATGAGCTACAAGGGCGCGTGGGATGCCATTGACGCCATGAACAACCTGGCCGGAGAAGCCCTGGTCGAACGGGTGGCTGGCGGCAAAGGCGGAGGCGGTACGCGCTTGACAGCCCGAGGCTCGCAACTGGTCGACAACTTCCGTGTCATTGAACAAGAACACCGCCGCTTCATCGAGCAACTCGCCCAACAGGCAGACAAGCTCACCGAAGACTATGTGTTGATCAAAAGGATGGGCATGAGAACCAGCGCACGCAATCAGTACCTGGGCACGGTCTCGGCCATTCGAACCGGTGCGGTCAATGATGAAATCGAGCTGACGCTCCCGACCGGGCACACCTTGGTCGCCATCGTGACGCATGAAAGCACGCAGAACCTCAACCTTCAGGTCGGCGAGCAGGCTTTTGCCTTGATCAAGTCATCGTCCATCATCGTGATGACCGACGATGCGGGAGCGAAGTTATCGGCCCGCAACCGCTTCACGGGCGTGGTCTCGCGCATCGTGCCCGGCGCGGTGAACACCGAGGTCCTGATCGACTTGGGCAGCGGGCAAAGCATTGCCGCCGTCATCACGAACGACAGCTGCGAGAGCCTGGGCCTGGCCATGGGCCAGCCTGCGTCGGCGCTGTTCAAAGCCTCCAGCGTCATCTTGGGCATTCCGACCTGATCCACCATGCGACTGACCGATCTTGATTTTGCCCAGATGTACCGCCAGCACATGGCGGAAGTCGGCCGCCCCAAGTCATCTGAAGTGTGGGACGCCCGCGCCGCCGAACTGGGCGTAGACCCACGCCTGGGCCAGTACGGCCAAGCCTTGGTGGACCAGATAGACCTGTCAGACTGCCAATCGCTGCTGGATGTGGGATGCGGCGGAGGCGCCATCACCCTTGAGTTGGCCCGGCGACTGCCAAGGGTGCATGGCATCGACTTCAGCGCCAAGATGCTGGAGCACTTGCAGCAATTGGCGCAATCCCAGTCCATCCACAACGTGACCTGCCAACTCAAGTCATGGGAAGACGATTGGCACGATGTGCCGGTTTGCGATGTGGTGCTGGCCTCGCGGTCAACCGCCGTCATGGACATGGAACAGGCCCTGACCCAGTTGCACAGCAAAGCACGCAAGCGGGTCTACCTGACCAGTTTGGTGGGCGGCCAGTTTGCCGATGCCCGGCTGTTGAACATCATTCAACGCAAGCGCGTCGAGCCTTTGCCCGGCCACCTCTACGTCATCAACATCCTGGGCCAAATGGGGCTTCGGCCCACGCTGGACTACATCACGTCAACCAACCGTTACAGCGGGGCCCGTGATGCGCAGGCGTTTATCGACTTGGTGGTGTCGGGGCTGGGGCCACTGAGCGCGTCAGAGCAAGCCCATTTGCTGCGCTGGGTGGATCAGCAAGGTTCAATGGCCGCGATCGATGCCGCCATCGCCCATCAATGGGCGCTCATCAGTTGGTGCGGCAACAAAGTTTAGCCCCCAGAGCATTTGCTCTAATTAGGATGGCAATTCCACCAAAACGGCTGGCATTTGACTTCAAAAGCGAGCAATTCCGCAAAGTAGACTGGTGGCGCCTGACCTTGGCGAGTGTTAGAGTCATTCCCATGAATGCCCGCGTAGACCAGCTGTTTGACGAAGCCCGTTTTCTCGGCCCGGAGGAGCGGTCGCAGCTTGCGTTGGCTTTGCTCGACAGCATCGAGGGCGATTCGTCGGATGATGCTGCGGCTGAGCGCGCATGGATGGCCGAGGCTCATCGGCGGCTTGCGTTGCTGGCTAGCGGCGCATCGAAACCCTCGACTTGGCAAGAGGCAAAGGCTCGGATTTCTGTGCTGTGATCGATTACGTTGTTGAGATCGCGCCCCAACGCTGACCGATCTTGGCATGCAACTCCTTGAGGCCGCCTCAAGCCAGTTCTTTTGCCACTGCCGCAACGTCGCTAATTGGGATAGTTGAAAGTTGCATTGCGTTATGG
>JAGWTE010000172.1 GCA_028869095.1 Burkholderiales bacterium | reverse complement strand
GGACCTGTCACCCGGCAAGCTGGTGGTCATCCTCGGTGGCGATGGCAAGGGACAAGACTTTGCGCCCCTGGCTGAGCCCGTCGGCCGCTTCGCCCGTGCGGTCGCTTTGATTGGGCGCGACGCACAAGCCATTGGGCACGTGTTGGCCCACACCACGAACCCGCAGGGAGAGGCTTTGCCCACGCAAAGCCACGCCACGCTGGAAGAGGCCACCCGTTGGGCCTTCGCACAAGCGCGCCCTGGCGATGCCGTGCTCTTGAGCCCCGCCTGCGCCAGCCTGGATATGTTCCGCAACTACGCCCATCGCGCCGAGGTGTTCGTCAACACCGTGCGTGAACTGGGGCTGGACCAAGGGGAGGTGGCATGAGCGACGCTGCAGCCCGTCCTTTCTGGTCCAACTGGATTCCGTCGCTGCGTGGCGGCAAGGGCGCCTCGGGGGACACCATCACCGGGCCTTTGCCGGTGCGTGACTATGTGAACGTCAATGCGCAACCGTCGACCGTGATGGGCTTTGACCAGGCCTTGATCTGGGTGGTGCTGGCCTTGATGGCTTTGGGCCTGGTCATGGTGTATTCCGCCTCGATCGCCCTGCCTGACAGCCCCAAGTTTGCGAACTACGCGACCACGCATTTCTTCTCGCGCCACGTGTTCTCGATCGTGCTGGCCATTTGCGTGGCGGCGGTGGTCACCCAAATCCCCTTGGCCGTTTGGGAGCGCTGGGCACCCTGGTTGTTTGTGACCTCGCTGATCCTGTTGATCCTGGTCTTGATTCCGCATGTGGGCAAGGGGGTCAATGGCGCGCGCCGCTGGCTGCCATTGGGCGTGATGAATTTCCAGCCCTCCGAGTTGGCCAAGTTGGCGATCACCTTGTATGCCGCGGACTACATGGTCCGCAAGATGGACGTCAAAGAGCGCTTCTTCCGCGCGGTGGCGCCGATGGCCGTTGCCGTGGGCGTGGTCGGCCTGTTGTTGCTGGCCGAACCCGACATGGGGGCCTTCATGGTGATCGCGGCCATTGCCATGTCCATCCTGTTCCTCGGTGGGGTCAACGGCAAGATGTTTGCCCTGATCACGGCGGTGCTGATTGGCGCGTTCACCTTGATGGTGACGCTGAGCCCCTGGCGGCGCGAGCGCATCTTTGCCTACCTGGACCCTTGGACCGAAAAGAACGCACTGGGCAAGGCCTATCAGTTGACGCACTCGCTGATCGCCTTTGGTCGTGGCGAAATCTTTGGTGAAGGCTTGGGCTCCAGCCTGGAAAAATTACACTACCTGCCCGAAGCGCACACCGACTTCTTGCTGGCTGTGATCGGCGAAGAGTTCGGCTTTGTGGGCGTGGGCCTGGTTATCCTGACCTTCTTCTGGTTGATCGTGCGCTTGTTCAACATCGGGCGTCAGGCCATTGCGCTGGACCGCGTGTTCTCCGGTCTGGTGGCCCAAGGCGTGGCGGTGTGGATGGGCGGACAAGCCTTCATCAACATGGGCGTGAACCTGGGCGTGTTGCCCACCAAGGGACTGACCTTGCCGCTGATGTCTTACGGTGGCTCGGGCGTGATGCTCAATTGCGTGGCGCTGGCGATTTGCTTGCGGGTGGATATTGAAAACAGACAGTTGATGCGCGGAGGCCGCGCATGAACTGCCTGTTTCACCAAAACCGACAAGCCACTGCGAAGCAGGGGCAGGGCGCGCAGCGCCCGTTGATGCGCGGAGGCCGCGCATGACGAAGCACCTCGTCATCATGGCAGCCGGCACCGGTGGGCACATCATGCCTGGCCTGGCCGTGGCCGATGAAATGAAAAAGCGCGGCTGGACTGTCAGTTGGCTGGGTACCGAGCAAGGCATGGAAAACCGCCTGGTGCCCCCAACCGGCATTCCGCTCGACAAAGTGCAGTTCAGTGGTTTGCGCGGCAAGGGCTTGCTGCACACCTTGACCGGCGGCCTGCGCATGCTCAAGGCCTTCGCCGACTGCTTCCAGATTCTCAAGACCCGTCAAGCCAGCGCGGTGCTGGGCATGGGCGGCTATGTGTGCTTTCCCGGTGGGGTGATGGCCGCCGCGCGTGGTTTGCCCCTGGTGCTGGTCAATGCCGATGCGGCCTTGTTGATGAGCAACCGCGCGCTCTTGCCCATCACCGATGTGCTGGCTTGCGGCTTTGATGGCCCGGCCGCCAGCAAGTCGAAGGTGGCCCGCGTGACCGGCAACCCGGTGCGTGCAGACATCGAAGCCATTGCCGAGCCAGCCGTCCGCTTTGCCGAACGCCAAGGCCCGCTGCGCGTGTTGGTCGTGGGCGGCAGCCTGGGCGCCAAAGTGCTCAACGAAACGGTGCCGCGGGCGCTGGCTCTGCTGCCTGCTGATCAGCGTCCCCTGGTCACCCATCAAACCGGCACGGCCAACTTCGAAGAGGTCAAGGCGGCTTATGTCCAGGCCGGACTCGATCCTGCGCGTGATGCCGAAGTGGTGCCCTTCATCAACAACATGTCGCAACGCTTGTCGGCCTGCGATGTGATCGTGTGCCGCGCCGGTGCCATCACCGTCAGCGAGTTGTGCTCGGCGGGCGTGCCCAGCATCCTGGTGCCCTTGATCGTGTCGACCACCGCTCACCAGCGCGACAACGCCGAGTACATGGCGCAGCACGGTGCGGCCGTGCACCTGGCGCAATCCAAGCTCAATCCGCAGGTGCTGGCAGACCAGTTGCGCCAACTCAATCGCCGCGACCTGCTGGTCATGGCCAAGCGTGCGCGCGGCCTGGGGCGCCCTCAATCGGCGGCTGCGGTGGCCGATGCCATCGAGCAACTCGTCAAACCTTCCAAGAAAGAGGCGTCCGCATGAAGCACGCCGTCAAACACATTCACTTCGTGGGCATCGGTGGTGCGGGCATGAGCGGCATTGCCGAGATCCTGCACAACCTGGGCTATGTGGTGTCTGGCTCCGACCAGTCCGACAGCGCCACGTCGCGCCGTCTGGCCTCGCTGGGCATTCAGGTCCACGTCGGCCATGATGCGGCGCACATCGAAGGCGCCGAAGCCGTCGTCACCTCAACCGCAGTCAAGGGCGACAACCCCGAGGTGATCGCCGCGCGTGCGCGCCGTGTTCCGGTTGTGCCGCGTGCGGTGATGCTGGCTGAGTTGATGCGTCTGCGCAAGGGCATCGCCATTGCCGGCACACACGGCAAGACCACGACGACGTCCCTGGTCACCTCCATCCTGGCCGAGGCCGGTGTCGATCCCACTTTCGTGATCGGCGGCAAGCTCAACAGCGCGGGTGCCAACTCCGCATTGGGCAAGGGCGACTACATCGTAGTCGAAGCCGATGAGTCTGATGCGTCGTTCTTGAACCTGCTGCCCATTCTGTCCGTGGTCGTCAACATCGACGCCGATCACATGGACACCTATGGCCATGACTTCGCGCGTCTCAAGCAGGCGTTCGTGGAGTTTCTGCACCGCATGCCGTTCTATGGCGCGGCCATCCTGTGTGCCGATGATCCGGGCGTCAAGTCCATCATCCCCTTGATCTCGCGCCCCGTCATCACCTATGGCTTCAGTGACGATGTGCAAGTGCGTGCGGTCAATGTGCAGGCGCTGCCCGGCGGCCAGATGCGCTTCACCGTGCAGCGCCGCAACGGCGTGGTGATGCCCGATCTGGACATCACTCTGAATTTGCCTGGCGAGCACAACGTGCTCAACGCCCTGGCCGCCATTGCCGTGGCCACCGAGTTGGAGTTGCCCGATGCGCCCATGGCCAAGGCCTTGGCCGAGTTCACCGGCGTGGGGCGTCGCTTCCAGCGTTATGGCGAATTGCGCGCGGCCGATGGCGGTCGCTTCACCTTGATCGATGACTACGGCCATCACCCGGTGGAGATGGCGGCCGTGATCAATGCCGCTCGCGGTGCCTTCCCAGGCCGTCGCCTGGTCCTGGCTTTCCAGCCCCATCGCTACACCCGCACGCGCGATTGCTTTGAAGACTTCGTCAAGGTCTTGGGCACAGCCGACGCCGTGGTCCTGACCGAAGTCTATTCTGCGGGCGAAGCGCCGATCGTGGCCGCCGATGGCCGTGCATTGACCCGTGCGGTGCGCGTGGCTGGCAAGGTCGAACCGATTTTTGTCGACGACATCCATGAGTTGCCCCAGGCCTTGTCCGAGGTCACGCGCGATGGGGATGTCCTCATCTCGATGGGCGCCGGCACGATTGGTGCAGTACCGGCCAAGGTCGTCGAGTTGTTGAAAGATTGAGTCAAACCATGAGCATTGTTCAATTGCCCGCTCCCACCCTCGACCCACGCTCTTTGGGCAAGGTCGCGGTGCTGTTCGGCGGTACCTCGGCAGAACGCGACGTGTCCATGATGTCGGGCTCGGGCGTGCTCAAGGCCTTGCAATCGCAAGGTGTGGATGCGCATGCTTTTGATCCCGCTGAGCGTCCCTTGCAAGACCTGAAAGCCGAAGGCTTTGATCGCTGCTTCATCGCCCTGCATGGCCGTGGCGGTGAAGACGGCACCGTGCAAGGCGCGCTGGAATTGTTGGGCATTCCGTACACCGGCTCGGGCGTGATGGCCTCCAGCATCGCGATGGACAAGATCATGACCAAGCGCATCTGGCGCTTTGAAGGCTTGCCCACGCCGGATTGGCGCATGGTCTCCAGTGCCGAAGATTGCGTGCATGCGCTGTCGGTGCTCGGCTCCCCCATGATCGTCAAGCCTGCGCGCGAAGGCTCGTCCATCGGCCTGACCAAGGTGACCGATCCCAGCCAGTGCGCCGCCGCTTACGCTGCCGCTGCACAACATGACCCTGAAGTGCTGTGCGAGCAGTTCATCGATGGCGACGAAACCACCTGCCCGGTCTTGATAGTCAACGGTCAGGTGCAGGCTCTGCCGCTGATTCGCATCGTCGCGCCCGATGGCAACTACGACTACCAAAACAAGTACTTCACCGACGACGTGAAGTACCTGTGCCCCAGCCAGCTCGACGCCGACGAAGAGGCCGAAATCGCGCGCCAAGTGGTGCGTGCCTTCAAGACCTTGGGCTGCCGTGGCTGGGCCCGTGCCGACGTGATGATCCGTCGTGGCGACCGTCAACCTTTCCTGCTTGAAATCAACACGGCTCCCGGCATGACGAGTCACTCTTTGGTGCCGATGTCTGCGCGTGTGGCCGGCTTGAGCTACGAGCAGTTGTGTGTGCATCTGCTGGCTGCGGCCAGCCTGGATTCAGCCGGACGTTAAGGACGTTAAGACCCAACAGTCAACCTCATCAACATGCTCGCCGCCGCTGCCCTCAACCCCTACCGCGCCGCCCCCGAGACGCCTGAAGACGTCCGGTGGATGAACGCTGCCTCCGCCTTCATGGTGTGGGTGGTGTTGGCCATGGTGTTGGCCGCAGTGCTGTTGATGATCACGCGTCAACCCTTCTTCAACCTCAAGCGTGTGGAGCTGGCGGGCGACCTGCAACGCAACAACGTGGCCACGGTTCGCGCCAATGTGGTCTCGCGTTTGGCGGGTGGCTTTTTCAGCGTCGACTTGATGAAAACCCGAGAGGTTTTTGAGTCGGTGCCATGGGTTCGCAAAGCGATTGTTCGTCGAGTGTGGCCAAATGAACTACGCATCACTTTGGAAGAACATCGCCCTGCGGCATACTGGGAACACGACGACCGTGATGACCAACTCGTGAACACCTTTGGCGAAGTGTTTGACGCGAATATTGGTGACGTAGAGGACGAGCGATTGCCCACTCTACAAGCACCGGCCAAAGCGACGGCGTCAGATGCCAAGACCATGCTGGACATGCTGCAAAAACTGCGGCCCGTGTTGTCCCCCTTGGGTGCTGAAATCGAGACTGTGCGTCTGACCGATCGCGGTTCGTGGAGCGTGGTGCTGGACGATGACGCCCGCATTGAATTGGGCCGTGGCACCACCGATGAGGTCTTGGCTCGCACCGAGCGCTTCGTGCGCACGCTGCCCGAATTCAAGCGCCAGTATTCGGCGCCGCTGCAATACGCAGACTTACGTTATCCCGAAGGTTACGCCGTGCGTTTGAAAGGCTTGAGCACATGGCAGGACGGCAACAAGCCGCCTGTCATCAAGCCCGCCAAGCCGCAGGCCAAACCATCTCATTGAATTAACCTGACTTACCCACACAAACCATGGCTAAGGAATACAAGGATCTGGTCGTCGGGCTGGACATCGGCACTGCCAAAGTGATGGCAGT
>JAGWTE010000171.1 GCA_028869095.1 Burkholderiales bacterium | reverse complement strand
CTCAGTTGCTCGGCGATCCAGCGGGCGTCGGCTTCAGAGATCATGCTCTTCCAGCCTGGCATCGGGGTTCCCGGACGTCCGTGATAAATCGTGGCCACCAGGCTGTCCAGCGGTTTGCCAGCCAGCGCGGCAGGGGTCAAAGGGGGCCCCAACCCACCCGTCAGTTTCATGCCGTGGCAAGAACCGCAGTCTTGCCGAACCATGCGCACCAGGTGCTGCTCATGGCTGTTCGTCACGACTGACGAAGGGGGCGGGGCGGTGCTGCATGCGTTGCCCAGCAACAAGCTGGACACCGCACACAGCCTGATCAAGCCTTTGTGCAAGATCAGGACTTCAGGATGGACTCGATCACAGCCTTCAGATCGGCATCGCTGATCTTGTCGGCGCCATGAGGCGGCATGGGGATGGGACCCCACACGCCCGAACCACCCTTGCGGACCTTGTCCGTCAGCTTGGCCGCGACATCTTGGCCCTTGTACTTGGCAGCGATGTCTTTGAAGGCGGGGCCGACGATCTTTTTGTCCTTGGAATGGCAGGCCACGCAGCCTGCTTTGCCCATGGATTCGTCAGGTGTGGCGGCCCAGCTGCTGGTGGCAGCCAAAGCCAGACCCATGGCCGACAGGATGAAAGTCAAACGTTTCATGTGAGGCTCCTGTTCAATACACGTCGTGTTGTGTGTTGTAGACGTTGAAGTGACCGGTTGGGGTGATCAGACGTGGGTCCTTGATCACAGCCTTGAGCTTCAAGGTCTTGTCGTCCACCACCACGATGGCGGACTGCTTGTCCTTGGCAGACCAGACGGCGAACCAGACTTCGTCACCGGCCTTGTTGTACTCAGGCTGGACGACACGCATCGCACCACCGTCCTTGATACCAGTCCAATCAGCGATCGGCAGCACGGTGTAACCCTTGGCCAGGTTCTTGATGTCATACACCGCCACGCTGTGAGACACGACTGGATCGGGGTTCAAAGGATTGTCCACATACAAGTGCTGAGACTTGGGATGGCTCTTGATGAAGAGCGAACCGCCGCCTTGGCTCTTGATGGTGTCGACCACCTTGAAGGCCTGGGCCTTGTGCTTGACAGGATCGGTACCAATCAAGGTGATTTGGTCATCACCCAGGTCACCTGTAGACCAGACCGGGCCAAACTTGGGGTGGACAAAATTGGCGCCGCGACCAGGGTGGGGGATCTTGCCCACATCGATCAAAGCGGCCAGTTTTCCTTCCTTCAAGTCAATGGCTGCAATCTTGTTGCTTTGGTTGGCCGCCACCATGAAGTAGCGCTGGGTCGAGTCCAGTCCACCGTCATGCAGGAAGCGGGCGGTGCCGATTTCTGTGGTCTTGAGGGCATTGATGTCCGAGTAGTCCACCAACAAGGTCTTGCCGGTTTCCTTCACGTTCACCACGAACTCAGGCTTGAAGTGGGACGCCACGATCGAAGCCACGCGGGGCTCGGGGTGGTATTCCTGCTTGTCCACCGTCACGCCGCGGGTCGACACGATCTTGAGCGGCTCCAAGGTGTCGCCATTCATGATGGTGTACTGGGGTGGCCAGTAGCTGCCAGCGATCGCCAGCTTGTCTTCGTAGCCTTTGTACTTCGATGTTTCCACCGAGCGGGCTTCCAGGCCGACGCGGATTTCAGCCACGGTATCGGGCTTTTCCATCCACAGGTCGATCATGTCGATCTTGGCATCGCGGCCAATCACGAACAGATAGCGGCCCGATGCGGACAGGCGCGAGATGTGAACGGCGTAACCGGTCTTGATGACGTTGATGATTTGTTTGGTGTCACCATCAATCAAGGCCACTTGCCCGGCATCACGCAAGGTCGTCGAGAAGATGTTGGCGATGTTGTAGTTGTTCATCTTCTTGGTCGGCCGCTTATCAGGCGGGACCAAGACCTTCCAGGTGTCCTTCATCTGAGCCATGCCGAATTCGGGTGGCTGCGGAGGATCTTGCTGGATGTAGCGGGCCATCAGGTCGACGTCTTGCTCAGACAGTTCGCCCGATGTTTGCCAATTGGGCATGCCGGCTGGCGAGCCATAAGCAATGAACACCTTCAGGTAGTCGGTGCCCTTGGCCAGAGTGATGTCGGGTGTCAGCGGTTTACCGGTCGCGCCTTTGCGCAGCACGCCGTGGCAACCTGCGCAGCGTTGGAAATAGATGTTGCGAGCCTTGTCGAATTCCGCTTGCGTCATCTTGGGCGCTTTGGGGTTCGTGCTTTGGTACATCGGCTCGTCGGCGAGCGGCGAGGTGCCGGCCTGGTAGTTCATCTCGGGCTGAGTCACGCCCTTGTCGGCGGCGTGGGCCAAACCGCCCATCGCGGCAAAGGCGGCCAGCGCGAGAGTGGTGGCGCGCCGTGCTACGGATCTTTACATGCCTGGTTCTCCTTATCGCAGCGAAATCCTGCAGTTGCAGGTGTCGTATTGGGAGGTTGCTGCTTTCCCTCTGTGCCGAAACCATCGTGCTCGGGCAAACCCGAGTGCCCCTTGAAGCAGATCAAGACCGCAAGTCAGTTGTTTCTGACATGAGCCACATCAAACAGACTGTGGCCTTTTGTGGTCAACGGGTCACGCTGCCTGCATCTGATACTGAGACAAGCGTTCGGTGTCCTCGATGTGAATGTGACGTTTGTCGACCTCGATGAGGCCCTCCTCGATCAACTCATGCAACACACGCGAGAAGTATTCGGGGGTCAAGGACAGGCGCGAAGCCAGGGTCGCCTTGCTGACGGGTAGGGTGACCGTGCGACGACCGGGGCGTTCATCCAAGGCGCAAGGCAGGGCTGGGGTTTCGTCATTGAGCAGGTAGCCAATCACGCGTTGCATGCCTGATCGCAGGGCGTAAGACTCGACGTCGTGGATCAGGCCGTGCAGCTTGCGGGATATGCCGGCCAGCATGCGCAGGGCAAAGCGGTGATCGGCTTCGATCTCGCGCATGATGGCCTGGCGCTTGACGGTCAGCAGAGAGGTCTCGGCCAGCGCTTGTGCGTTGACGATGTAGGGGCGGTTGGTGAACATCAGCGCTTCGGCAAAGGCCTGCCCCGGGCTGATCAACTCGATCACTTTTTCCTGGCCGTTGGGGGCCAGGGCAAACAGCTTGACCTGACCGGTGATGACGGCGTGCAGCTCGTCACACGGGTCGCCCACGCGAAACAGCATCTCACCACGCGAGGCGCGGCGCACGATGCAGCCTTCGGCCAGGCGTTCGAGTTCTGCGGGCTGCATGTCCGAAAACAAGGGCAATTCGCGCAGGTAAGGGGCGATGGCAAACGAGCACTGGTGATTCATGGCGGGACTCCGATACCGGCCGAGCACCGGGGGACAAAAACAAGGAACTGAGGGTCATTTTGAAAACCCCGGATGGATGTGTGTTGACACACATCAAGTCCGACCAGTCGCCTCGGGTTTGCCTATTCTTCAGAACGATCGGGTTACTACCAGATCCACCACCAGCCTCATCCTTTCGGAGTAGCGAGCCGGGCGTAGACCGTGCTCAATTTAGACACAAGGTCGGTGGGGTTGTGCACCACGGCAAAACCCTGATGGCCAAACAGGCTGGGCAGGTAGTCATGCGCTTCGTGGTCAATCGTGACGCAGTAGGGGTGCAGGCCAGCGGCCTTGGCTTCGAGCACGGCTTGGCGCGTGTCCTCTAAACCGTGTCGGCCCTCGTACACGTCCAGATCATTGGGCTTGCCGTCGGTCAGCAACAACAGCAGGCGCTGGCGTTCAGGCCGGTCTTCCAGCCCTTTGATGGCGTAGCGGATGGCCGCACCCATGCGGGTGTAGTAGCCGGGGCGGATGGCGCCCACCCGGGCCTGCACCATGGCATTCCAGGGCTCGTTGAAGCGCTTGAGCAGGTGCATGCGCACGTTCTGGCGACGCACAGAACTGAAGCCGAGCATGGCGAAAGGGTCACCCAAGGCCGTGAGTGCCTCGCCAAACACATACAGTGATTCGCGGATCACATCGACCACGCGCTGCTCGTTGTTGGCCCAGGCGTCGGTGGACAAAGACAGGTCGGCCAGCACGAGGCAGGCCAGGCTGCGCTCGATGGCCTGGCGACGCGAGTACACACGGGCGTCGCCTTCATGCTGCGGGCAGGCCAGGGCATCGGTGCGCCATTGCACCCAGGCATCCAGATCCAGCTCTTCTCCCTGGTTTTGGGCATGCAGATGGCGTGGCAGGGCACGCAACACTTCCAGCTTGCGACGAATGCGTCGGGCGGTCAGCTTGAGGTGTTCGGGGGGCTGATACGGCTCGGGCTGGCGCGCTTCCATCAATTGCGCCGCGCAGTGATTGGGCACCAGGGTCTGGCTTTTCCAGTGCCACTCGGGCAAGCGCACGCCGGGCCCCAAGGGTTGGTCGTCCTGGGCTGCGGCTGGCAGGTCCAGGTCGAATTTGACCCGGGCTGCGCTGGTTTGACCATCGGGGGTGATGGCCAGGCTGTTCATGTCGTCGGCCGCTTTGATGGCGTTGCCGTCATCGTCGTCATCGGTCTGTCGGTTGACCTTGACGTATTCGCTCCAGGACATGATCGACTCGGCCCGAAAGAACATCATCATGCCGCTGCGGTCCGAGGCGTCTTCGGTGTGGTGAGCGCGACGGCGTTTCTTGTCTTGCTGGGTTTGGCCTTGCCGGTGATCAGGCTCGGCGGGGGCCGATGGGGTGGTGCGTGAGCCGGGCGCGCTGCTCTGTCCGGTTGGGCTGAGCCACAACCAGACCGGCGCCACATCTGCCGGGCGCAAAGGCTGGCCAGGCCAGGCCAAGGGCACCACAGGGACCTGCGGGTCGGTTTGCAAGGCGGCTTTCAGCGCGGTCTGGATGGCGCCTTCTGCCAAAGCAGCAGGGCCTCGCAACTGCGTGCCGTCCGGGCGTTGAGCCAGATGGGTGGCCAGCAGGCGCTCATAGCGGTCTTTCAGACCAGGGAAAACTTGCAAGGCACACTGGGTGGCCCATTGGTTGTCATCGATCCAGCGTCCGGTGTCCACATGGCAGGCGGCCAAGGTGGCCAGCCATAGATAAAGATCCCGATTCAGCTCGCGCTGCGTGAATACCGCGATGGAGGTCGGCAAAGACAGGCTGTCGGTGTCCAGCGCGGGCAAGGTGTCATGCGTGGCGCTACCGGCGATTTTTTGCAGCCAACTGCGTGGGCCGCCCCGCTGTTGTGCAGTGGCTTCACGCAGGCGCACGGTGGCGCTGCCGCCTGCCGCGCGAAACAACAACTCGATGGCGCGGCGCATGTCGGTCAGTTGGACGCGAGCGGCTTCATGCTCCACGCTGGCTGCGCGGGTGATGAACTGGTGCCACAGGCGTCCGACCAACTCTTCCATCAGACGCTCCGATTGGGCTGAGGGCAAGCGCCCGCGGCGGATGGGGGCTCAGCCGAAGCTTGTGCCATGGCCGACTTGCGTTGGCGAATGGTCTCGCGCACCGCGTCGGCATCCACCTTCCAGGTCAGCAAGGGGGGCTTGTCGTGGACAGCTTGAGACTGATCGCATGCATCCAGGCACTGCCCGCATTGAACGCAAGAAAACATCATGCGCTTGATATCGCGAGGGTGCAAGCGCATGGGGCAGGCGTTGTCGCACGCGCTGCCATACGGCACGTGACAGGTGCGGCAGTCGCGGGCCCGTTCACGCTCGAACGCCACCACCATGCCCTTGTCATTGGCCATCCAGGCCAAGCTTTGGAACAAGCCCACCGCACAGCCAAAGCGGCAAAACAGGTGGCGGGCAAACAAGAACTCCGCACTGAACACCAAAGTGCCTGCGCCAATGAAGCGCGCCTGATTGGGTGTCAGCGAGGCATGCAGCAGGTTGTGCCAGATCTGGGTGGGCGGCAGCAAATAGGTCAGCAGGGTCACGGCCCACAGGCCTGCGAACAACACCGCACCCAGGCCAAAGACCGGCCACCACCAGCGCGATTGCTGCACCGGCTTGCCGTTTGGCAGGGTGGGGGGCAAGGGGTGCTTGTCCCACAAACTGAACTTGCCGCTGGCGCGACGCAAGACGCCGTTGAGTAGTTCGACGATGGAGAAGTGCGGGCACAGCCAGCCGCAATACAAGCGACCGTACTTCCAGGCAATCGTCAGGCCCCCGACGATGAACAGCAGGATGGGGATCAAGCCCTTGAAGAGCAATTGCAGCGCGGTCTGGGCCGGGGTGGCCTGGCCTTGCATCAAGGCATCGATGCCCAGATGCCATTTCATGCCCAGCAGGTAGAGCTGGGTCTCGGTCAGATCAA
>JAGWTE010000170.1 GCA_028869095.1 Burkholderiales bacterium | reverse complement strand
CCGCGCTGCATGGGCGAGAGGCTGTAGTAGCGGCTCACCGTTTGGCCATTGACCACGGCTGACACCTCAATGTGCTGGCCCGCCTTCATGTGCTTCCAGTGCTGGTTGGGCAGCAGCGTGAAGGTTTTGACCCCATCGGCTTCATCCTTGACACCGACGATCAAGGCCTTGAGCTCGTACGTCCAGATGAAGTCGTTGTGACGGCGGTTGAATTCCGTCATGGTGTTGCTGGCGATGTAGTCCACCCACTGGCGGCCCAGACGCTTCAAGGCCCAGCGGTTGACGGTGTTCAGGCTGCTCTTAAGCATGTTGCTCCTTCGATGGGCTGACAGGCTTGGCAGGCGGGAAGGAGTGCTTCCACATCACCGACAGGTAGTTCTTGATCGCACGGCCCCAGTTGGGGTTGCACTTGTAGGTGACGCCATATTTGGCACACACGGCCTTCACCTCTTTGGCCATGTCCGGGTAGCGGTGAGCTGGAATGTCCGGGAAGAGGTGGTGCTCAATCTGGTAGTTCAGGTGGCCCCACAAGATGCTCATGCGGCGGCTGCCTTTGAAGTTCACCGACGAGTCCAGTTGAGACAAGTACCAGCGGCCCTTGTGCTTGATGGCATCGGCGGGTTGCAAAGGCTCGGTGAAGTGCGTGGACTGGATCGTCAGGCTGATCCAGTAGTTGTTGATCACGTCGGCGATTAGATTGCCTAGGGCCACCTTCCAGAACGAAAAGCCCGTCAGCAGTGCCAGCACTGGGAAGACAGCGTATTCCTTGACCAGCACCCGCAAGATGGACAGGCGATGGCGTTTGACCAGTTCCGCTTCCGTTGAGCCAGGCGTTTCCACCACGGCATAGCCCTCATTGCCCTGCGGGAAGTTCTGTTCGCGGAACTTCTGGCTGAAGCCCAGGTTTTGCGAGTTGAACTGGTACAGCATGGTCGGGTAAGCGGCCAGCAAATACAGCGGCACCTGGAACAAATGGCGGCGGTTCCAAGGCGTCTGCGCATTGGTGCGCAAAATGCCGTGGTTCAGATCCGGGTCCATCTCATACACATTGGTGTGCACGTGGTGCATGGCGTTGTGCTCGCGGCGCCAGCCTTCTTCGTCCACCGGGGCTTTCCACTTGAAGTTGTGTGAGTGGAATTGCTGGATCTCGGGGAAGTAGTCGTATTGCCCGTGCAAGGCGTTGTGGCCGATTTCGATGGACTCGATGTTGCGGTGCAACCAAACAAAGAACACCCCCAGCGAGAAGGTGATCGGCTCGGGGCTGACCCACAACAGGCCGCGTCCCAGGCTTTCAAACAGGCGAGACTTGCGGCGCAGGCCCTTGATGTAGTCCACATCGCGCGCACCCAGGTCATCACGGTGTTTTTGCTTGATGGCCTCCATCTCGCGCTCTATGTGGTCGTAAAGGGCCGTATCCACATCAGCAAAGACTGATTTCCGGGTGTCGTGCAAGCTCGGCGTGGGGTGGGCGCGAAGGGCGTGATTCATGAAAAGCGATCAAGCAAGGGTGTTCGCGCGCGGGAGGGCACAAACAAAGGGCAGGCGAAAAGGGCGCAGTATAGGCGGGGCCATTGCTCAATCGTTTGATGTATTTCACCTGTATGTCGCTTACCTTGGTAATTCGACCTTTTCAGGCGGATCAAGTGCTGACAAACTGGGTCTGTCGCGTCATGAGAGGGAGCGGCCATGAGCAAAACCCGTCAATTGATTGATCTCGAACTGGATAAGGGGGCCCATAACTACCACCCGATCGAGTTGGTGCTGACCCGCTCCAAGGGCAGCTTTTTGTGGGACGTGGAGGGGCGGCGCTACATCGACATGATGGGTGCGTATTCCACAGCCTCGCTAGGGCACTGTCACCCCGAGATCATCAAGACGCTCACTCGGCAGGCCAAGAAGCTGGATGTGACCAGCCGAGCCTTCTACAACGACCAATTGCCGCCTTGGCTGGATCTGTTGACGTCTCTGGCCGGCATGGACAAGGCCTTGCCCATGAATTCGGGTGCCGAGGCGGTTGAATCGGCCTTGAAACTGGCCCGCAAATGGGGTGAAACCGTCAAGGGCATCCCCAAAGACCGTTGCGAGATCATCGGCTGCGAAGGCAATTTCCATGGGCGCACGCTGGGGCTGATCAGCCTGTCAACCGAGCCGCAATACCGCCGCAACTTTGGGCCCTTGTTGCCGGGCATGAAAACGGTGCCCTATGGCGACGCCAAGGCGCTGGCCAAGGCCATCACCCCCAGAACGGCGGCCTTCATCGTCGAGCCCATCCAGGGAGAGGCCGGCATTCGCGTCCCGCCACCCGGCTTTTTGGCCAAGGCGCAGGCCTTGTGCCGCCAACACAATGTGCTGTTCATCGTGGACGAGATCCAGTGCGGCTTGGCGCGTTCGGGCCGACTGTTTTGCTACCAGCACGATAACTTGACGCCCGACCTGGTGATTTTGGGCAAGGCCCTGGGCGGCGGTGTCTACCCGGTGTCGGCCGTGGTGGGCCGAGGGGATGTGATCGGCGTGTTCCGCCCGGGGGATCACGGCTCCACCTTCGGCGGCAATGCCATCGCGGCGGCGGTGAGCATGACGGCCCTCCAACTCTTGAGTGATCCCAAACTGATTGAACGGGCCGACCGGCTGGGCCAATGGGCCCTGGCCTACCTGCGCAAACATCTGGCGGGCGCCGAGGTCGTGCGTGACATCCGAGGCAAAGGCTTGCTCATCGGGGTGGAAGTGGCGCCAGAGATCGGCGCGCGTCCTTTGGTCGAAGAGTTGAAAATCCATGGCATCCTGACCAAAGACAGCCACGACGTGGTCATTCGCCTGGCGCCGCCTTTGAACATCAAGAAAAAACACCTGCGCCAAGCCTTGGAAGCCGTGACGAAGGTTGTACAGAAAGCGCGCGTACCGGTCTCGTAAACACCTATAATGCCGCTTTACCACCGCAGCGTCCCGCCAGAAGTCGGACGCTTTTGCGCAATGACCAAGTTTGTCTTCGTCACGGGCGGTGTGGTGTCCTCTCTTGGTAAGGGCATCGCCGCTGCGTCACTGGCCGCTATTCTTGAATCCCGTGGCCTCAAAGTCACCCTGATCAAGCTGGATCCCTACATCAACGTGGATCCCGGCACCATGTCGCCTTTCCAGCACGGCGAGGTCTTCGTGACCGACGACGGCGCTGAAACCGACCTGGATCTGGGCCACTACGAGCGCTTCATCACCACGCGGATGAAGAAGGCCAACAACTTCACCACCGGCCAGATCTACAAGTCGGTGCTGGAGAAGGAACGCCGGGGTGATTACCTGGGCAAGACCGTGCAGGTCATCCCTCACATCACCAACGAAATCCAGGATTACGTGCGCCGTGGCGCAGGCGTGGGTACGCCTGATGCTGTGGACGTGGCGATTGTGGAAATCGGCGGCACCGTGGGTGACATCGAGTCCTTGCCCTTCATGGAAGCCGCACGTCAGCTCAGCCTCAAGGCTGGTCCGACCAATGCCGCTTTCGTGCACCTGACCTACGTGCCCTTCATCGCGGCCGCAGGCGAGCTCAAGACCAAGCCCACCCAGCACACCGTGCAGAAAATGCGCGAAATCGGCATCCAGCCCGATGCGCTGCTGTGCCGTGCTGATCGTGCGATTCCGGCTGATGAACGCGAGAAGATCTCGCTGTTCACCAACGTGCCCGAGTCTGGCGTGATCTCGGTGTGGGATGCCGACACCATCTACAAGGTGCCCCGCATGCTGCACGAGCAGCACCTGGACGACCTGATCTGCAACAAGCTGCAATTGCAGACCAAGCCCGCCGATCTGAGCCGTTGGGACACCTTGGTCAATGAGGTCGAGAACCCTCAAAGCACTGTCACCATCGCCATGTGCGGCAAGTACACCGACCTGTCGGACTCGTACAAGTCGCTCAACGAAGCGCTGCGCCACGCCGGTATCCACAACCATGCTCGTGTCAACATCGAGTACGTGGACTCTGAAGTGCTGACGCCTGAAACCGTCAGCCAACTGGCTCAGTACGATGCCATTTTGGTGCCCGGCGGCTTCGGCAAGCGCGGTGTGGAAGGCAAGATCTGCGCGGCTCAATTTGCGCGCGAGAACCGCATTCCTTACCTGGGCATCTGCCTGGGTATGCAAGTGGCCACCATCGAATACGCCCGCCACAAGGCAGGTCTGACGGATGCCAACTCCACCGAGTTCGAGCCCAACACGCAGCACCCCGTGATCGCTTTGATCGACGAATGGCTGGACGCTGACGGCACCGTGCAAAAACGCGATGCCTCGTCTGACCTGGGCGGCACCATGCGCCTGGGCGCGCAAAGCTCGGACGTCAAGCCTGGCACCATTGCGTATGACGTCTATGGCCCGGTCGTGACTGAGCGCCATCGCCATCGCTACGAGGCCAACGAGCGCTATCTGGATCGCTTGCAAGAAGCCGGTCTGGTGATCTCTGCCATCACGCAGCGCGAAAAGCTGACCGAGATGGTGGAGTTGCCCAAGACGGTTCACCCTTGGTATGTGGGCGTCCAGTTCCACCCCGAGTTCAAGTCGACCCCTTGGGATGGCCATCCGCTGTTTATCAGCTACATCAAGGCTGCGCTGGCGCGCAAGGTCTCTTAAATCAATCAAGGACACCGGATGAAACTGTGCGGCTTTGATGTGGGTCTGAACCACCCCTTCTTCTTGATCGCTGGTCCCTGCGTGGTCGAATCTGAGCAACTGCAGATGGACACCGCCGGCACCTTGAAGGAGATCACCAGCGAGCTGGGCATCCCCTTCATTTTCAAGTCCAGCTACGACAAGGCCAACCGCTCGTCGGGCACGTCCTTCCGTGGTCCTGGCATGGAAAAGGGTCTGGAGATCCTGGCCAAGGTCAAGCGCGAGCTGAACGTGCCCATCTTGACGGACGTGCACACCGAAGCCGAGATCCCTCTGGTGGCCTCGGTGGTGGACGTGCTGCAAACGCCGGCCTTCCTGTGCCGTCAGACCGACTTCATCCACGCGGTGGCCCAGTGCGGCAAACCCGTGAACATCAAGAAGGGCCAATTCCTGGCCCCGGGTGACATGAAGAACGTCATCGACAAGGCCCGTGCCGCAGCCAAGGCCAAGGGCTTGAATGAAGAGAACTTCATGGCGTGCGAGCGCGGTGCCAGCTTTGGCTACAACAACCTCGTGTCCGACATGCGTTCGCTGGCCATCATGCGCGAGACCGGCGCCCCCGTGGTGTTCGACGCCACTCACTCGGTGCAACTGCCGGGCGGGCAGGGCACGTCTTCGGGCGGGCAGCGCGAGTTCGTACCCGTGCTCTCGCGTGCAGCCGTGGCCGTGGGCATCTCGGGCCTGTTCATGGAAACGCACCCCGACCCCGCATGCGCCTTGTCCGACGGCCCGAACGCCGTGCCGCTCAAGCACATGAAGGCGCTGCTGTCCACGCTGGTTGAGCTGGACCGCATCACCAAGAAGAACGGCTTCCTGGAGTCGAACTTCAACTGACCTCGTAAACTTGGCGGTTTGCTTTTGGCAAGCCGCCTTTCGCTTTTTTTATCCTTCCATTCTTTTGAGGAAACCCAGATGAGTGCCATCGTTGACATCATCGGCCGCGAAATCATCGACAGCCGCGGCAACCCCACTGTTGAATGCGACGTCTTGCTGGAAAGCGGCGTCATGGGCCGCGCTGCTGTGCCGTCCGGCGCATCGACCGGTTCGCGCGAAGCCATCGAACTGCGTGACGGCGACAAGAGCCGTTACCTGGGCAAGGGCGTTCTGAAGGCTGTTGAGCACATCAACACCGAAATCGCCGAAGCCGTGCTGGGCCTGGACGCCTCCGAGCAAGCCTTCCTGGACAAGACTCTGATTGACTTGGACGGCACCGACAACAAGGGCCGCCTGGGCGCCAACGCCATGCTGGCCGTGTCGATGGCCGTGGCTCGCGCTGCGGCTGAAGAAGCAGGCCTGCCCCTGTACCGCTACTTCGGCGGCATGGGTGCCGTGCAGTTGCCCGTTCCGATGATGAACGTCATCAACGGTGGCGCACACGCCAACAACAACCTGGACATCCAGGAATTCATGATCTTGCCCGTGGGCGCGCCCACCTTCCGTGAAGCCCTGCGTTACGGCGCCGAAGTCTTCCACGCACTGAAGAAGATCCTGCACGACAAGCACATCAGCACCGCTGTGGGCGACGAAGGCGGTTTCGCGCCTTCCGTGGCCAGCCACGAAGAAGCCATCCAGCTGATCCTGCAAGCCATCGAAGCCGCCGGCTACACC
>JAGWTE010000169.1 GCA_028869095.1 Burkholderiales bacterium | reverse complement strand
TCGGTCAGGTTGACGGCATTGCTGGTGCCCACGATCACGATGTAGCTCAGGGTGATGAAGCCCCACACACCCAAGGGATAGCTCACCGTCTTGAAGAAGGGCACGATCAAGTCGGCCTTGGGCGGCAGGTCATTGGAAAAGCCCGATGCGATCCAGCGGTAGAACAACTCCAGCACGCGCAGGTTGTTGGACTCGGACACGCTGAAGGCCAGGTACAAAGCGGCCAACAAACCGATCACCGATTGCCAGAAATACTTTTCGCGCGAAGGCATGCCTTCGGGATCTTTGGCGACG
Organism: Burkholderiales bacterium; assembly: GCA_028869095.1. Classification (GTDB taxonomy): domain Bacteria; phylum Pseudomonadota; class Gammaproteobacteria; order Burkholderiales; family Burkholderiaceae_C; genus Aquabacterium. Next base: position 5,986 of record JAGWTE010000169.1, on the reverse strand, counting down.
ACCTTGCGCCAGTCATCGACCCAGCCAATCGCGCCAAAACCCGTGGTCACGATCATCACGATCCACACAAAGCGGTTGGACCAGTCAAACCACAGCAAGGTCGAAATCGCAATGGACAAGAGGATCAAGACGCCGCCCATCGTGGGGGTGCCGCGCTTGCTCAGGTGCGATTGCATCGCGTATTCGCGAATGGGCTGGCCGATCTTCAACTCGGTCAAACGGCGGATCACATAGGGGCCCAGGGCCAGACCGATCAGCATGGCCGTCATCGACGACATGACCGCGCGGAAGGTCAGGTACTGAAACACCCGCAAGAAGCCCCATTCGGGGTGCAGGGTTTGGAGCCATTGCGCCAGACTAAGCAGCATGGGCACCTCCGGACAGGGCTTGAACGACTTGTTCCATCTTCATGAATCGAGAACCTTTGACCAGCACCGAGGCGATAGCACCTGGGCCAGCGTGTTGCTGCAAGGCGGCGACGATGGCGGCCGCGTTGTCAAATTGATGCGCATCAGGGCCGTAAGCCTGAGCCGTGTGTTGGCACAACTCACCGGCCGTCCAGACGTGTTCGATGCCGCGCTCGCGTGCATAGGCGCCCACTTCGGCGTGGAAAGCTGGCCCCTGGTTGCCCACCTCACCCATGTCGCCCAAAACCAACCAACGCGGCGCGGGCAAGCCGGCCAGCATGTCGATGGCCGCGCGCACGGAGTCGGGATTGGCGTTGTAGCTGTCGTCCACCAAGGTCACGCCTTGGCCTTGCCAGGTGATGCCACGCAATTGCGAGCGGCCCTTGACGGGCTCGAAGGCATTCAAACCAGCCACCACGGCGGACAGCGGTACACCCGCCGCCAAGGCCGAGGCCGTCGCGGCCAGGGCGTTGCGCATATTGTGTTGACCGGCCATGCGCAGATCCACCTGCGCATCGCCCTCAGGCGTGTGCAGCGTCAAGGCCCAATGGGGCTGAGGCTGGGCTTGCCACTGGGCTGAACCCGTGACTGCGGCGGTGCCATTGAGCGCAAAATCCATCACCTTGCAGCCCTGCGCCAGTTCACGCCAGATCGGGGTGTACTCGTCGTCTGCGGGGAACACCGCCGTTCCTACACGAGACAAGGCTTGCAGCACCGCACCGTTCTCGCGCGCCACCGCTTCCACCGTGTGCATGAACTCTTGATGCTCGCGCTGGGCGTTGTTGACCAAGGCCACGGTGGGCGCGGCCAGTGCGGCCAATTCGGCAATCTCACCGGGATGGTTCATGCCCAACTCGACCACGGCGCAGTGGTGCACGCCCTCGCGCAAACGCAGCAAGGTCAAGGGCACGCCGATGTCGTTGTTGAAGTTTCCCTGGGTGGCCAAAGCCCCTTCGGGTCGCTCCAGCGACACCTGCCAGGCTTGCAGGATCGACGCGATCATCTGCGTCACCGTGGTCTTGCCATTGCTGCCCGTCACGGCAATCAAGGGCAGATCAAAACGGGCGCGCCAACCTGCAGCCAAACGGCCCAAAGCCGCACGCGTATCGGACACACGCAGCGCGGGCAGATCGACCACCGTGGCACCGTTCTCCACCAACACGGCCACAGCACCGGCTTGGGCAGCCTGGGGCAAGAAGTCATGCGCATCAAAGCGCTCGCCACGCAAAGCCAGGAACAGGTCTCCGGCCTGCAGGGTGCGGGTGTCGGTGTGCACGCGCGTCACCGGCGTGGCGGCGTCGCCCTGCAAAGTCGCCCCCGACAAGAGCTCGTGCGCCAAGCCCAGCGTCATCATGGTGTGGCTCGTCATGACTGACCTCCGGCTTTCATACGCAGACGCAAAGCGATCAAGGATTCATCCTCATCCGAAAACGCGTGCTTGATGCCCGACACCTCTTGCGTGGACTCATGACCCTTGCCCGCGATCAGCACCACATCGCAAGGATCAGCGTCAGACACCGCATGGGCAATGGCCTCGCGACGGTCTTCGAACACATCGACGCCTTCGCGGCGGGCCACTCCGGCCAGAATCTGCGAGAGGATGTAGGCCGGCACTTCATCGCGCGGGTTGTCGCTGGTCAGGACCACCTGGTCTGCATACTGATCGGCCACGGCACCCATCAAGGGCCGCTTGATCGGGTCGCGATTGCCGCCGCAGCCAAAGACACACCACAGGCGGCCCTGGCGCGCCAACACCACCGGGCGCAAGGCCTCCAGCGCTTTTTGCAAGGCATCCGGCGTGTGGGCATAGTCCACCACCACCAAGGGCAAAGCCTCTTGGGCAACGGGCTCTGGCAGGCGCACCAACTGCATGCGACCGGGCACCGCCTTCAGGTGACGACAAGCCTGCGAGATCTGAGCCAGCGAGACGCCCAAGGCCCGCAAGGCGCCGACCACGGCCAACAGATTGGACACGTTGAAGGTGCCGATGACAGGCGCCACCATCTCGACCTGCGCCACCACGGCAGCACCAGCGGCGTCGCGCTCGCTGACCTTGAAGGAGACACCATCGCCTTCGTAGCGAATGTCGCCGGCCTGCAATCGGGCGACTTGCTTGACGCCATAGGTCCAGATGGCCAAGCCACGCGCCTGAGCCTGGTCCTGCAAGACCAGCCCCATGGGATCATCCAGATTGATCACCGCGGCACGCAGATCAGGCCAGTTGAACAGCTCGCGCTTGGCCACCCAATAGGCGTCCATGTCGCCGTGATAGTCCAGGTGGTCTTGCGTGAAGTTGGTGAACTGGGCCACCGCCAGGTGCGTGGCATGCAAGCGCAACTCTTCGATGCCAATGGACGAGGCCTCGATGGCCGCAGCCTTCAAACCCTGGTCCACAAACTGGCGGAAGGTTGCGTGCAAGGTGATCGGATCGGGCGTGGTCAAACCGGTCGACAAGATGTCGCCCTGATCCACCCGCCCCACACCCAAAGTGCCCACCACACCGCAAGGTTGACCCAGCTGGGTCAGCGCTTGCGCCGTCCACCATGAGGTCGAGGTCTTGCCGTTGGTGCCCGTCACGGCCACCACTTGCAGTTGGGCACTGGGCTCGCCATAGAAGCCATGCGCGATCTCGGCACTGGCGGCCTTCAAGCCCTTCAGAGCAGCGATGCGGGCGTCTTTGAAACCAAACGCCTCGATGCCATCGGCCTCGACCAGACAGGCGCGTGCGCCGTCGTTCAGCGCGGACTGCACATAGCCACGGCCATCGCGCGCGGCACCCGGCCAGGCGATGAAGCCCACGCCTTGGGCGGCCCGCCCCGCGATGGCGCGGCTGTCTACCGTGAGCGTGCTCACGCCGTGCTGGCGCAGCCAGTCCAGCGCTTCAGCCACCGAGGCCAACATCAGGGGGGATTGCAGATCGCCTCGCATCAGAAGCTCTCCGGTTCTGCTTGCACGATCTTGGGCTGAACCGCCAGATCAGGCAAGACGCCCAAGCGGTTCAGCGTTTGCTGCACCACTTTGCTGAAGACCGGCGCAGCCACATCGCCACCGAAGTAGATGCCGTTGCCCGGCTCATCCACCATCACGGCCACCACGATGCGTGGCTTGTCGATGGGCGCGATGCCCACAAACCAGGCGCGGTATTTGTTGCCTGCGTAGCCACGGCCTTCTTGCTTGTGCGCGGTCCCGGTCTTGCCGCCCACGCTGTAGCCCATGGTCTGCGCTTTGGGCGCCGTGCCGCCGGGGCCGGTCACCATCGACAGCATCTTGCGGACCTCACGGGCCGTTTCGGGCGAAATCACGCGCGCGCCCTGAACCGGCACGGGGTCGCCACCGGCGTAGCGATTGCCTTCCGGCTCGTCGCTGCTTGAGTAGCTGGCGTTCATCAATCCGGCCGCAGCCTTGGTGGCCTTGATGTCTTCCAGGCCGCCGCGCTTGAGCATGGTCACCGGCGTCAAGGTGCCGTCAGTGGCGAAGATGGTGTAGGCGTGGGCCAACTGGAACAGGCTGGCCGACAAGCCATAGCCATAGCTCATGGTCACTTGCTCGATGCGGCGCCAGCTCTTGTAGGGGCGCAAACGCCCCGTCACCACCCCCGGAAAGCCCAACTGGGGCTTTTGCCCCAGACCGACCGCGGTGAACATGTCCCACATCTCTCGCGGCTGCATCTGCAGCGCCATCTTGGCGGTGCCCACGTTGCTGGATTTCTGGATCACCTCTTCCACCGTCAAGTCACCGTGGGGGTGCGAGTCGGAGATGGTGGAGCCATCAATCGTCAACTTGCCCGGCGCCGTCGAGATGATGGTGTTGGGCTTGACGCGGCCGGTTTCCAGCGCAATGGAGATCACCAGCGGCTTCATGGTCGAGCCGGGCTCGAAGGTGTCGGTCAAGGCGCGGTTGCGCAACTGGGCGCCCGTCAGGTTGCGGCGGTCATCCGGGGTGTAGCTGGGCACATTGGCCAGCGCCAGCACTTCGCCCGTCAGCGCATCCAGCACCACCACGCTGCCGGCCTTGGCCTTGTGCTCGATCACCGCATCGCGGATGCACTGGTAGGCATAGAACTGGATCTTGGCGTCGATGGACAAGTGCACGGGCTGGCCGTCTTCAGCAGGCACCAGATCCCCCACCGACTCGACCACACGGCCCAAGCGGTCCTTGATCACATGGCGCACGCCATCGTGGCCGGACAGCTGCTTTTGATACGCGAGCTCAATGCCCTCTTGGCCCTGGTCTTCGATGTTGGTGAAGCCGACCACATGGGCCGCCGCTTCGCCTTCAGGGTACTGGCGCTTGGACTCACGCAGGTCGTACACGCCATTGATCTTGAGCGCCGCCACTTGCTGAGCCACGCTGTCTTCAACCTGACGGCGCAACCAGACAAAGTTGGGGTTGGTGCCCAGGCGCTTTTTCAAGTCCGGCAAGGGCATGTTCAGCAGCTTGGCCAGGCGCTTGAGGTCGGCGTCAGACGCGTCCATGTCCTTGGGGATCGCCCACAAGGAAGGCGCCGGCACGCTGGAAGCCAGCAATTCGCCATGTCGGTCGGTGATGCGGCCACGTGCAGCCGGCAACTCGATGCGGCGCTCATAGCGGCTGGCACCTTGCTGCAGGTAGAAGTCGTTGTGAATGATCTGGATCCACGCCGCACGACCAATCAGCACCATGAAGCCCAGGCCGATGGCACCGATCAGGAACTTGACGCGCCAGGGCGGCGTGCGCGAGGCCAGCAAAGGGCTGGTCGCGTAACGCACCGTGGGCATGGCGCCCGAGGCCTGGCGGCGCGGCTGCCCACGCAGGCGGCGGATCAGATCACCGAGGCGGCTCATGGCGCCTCTCCGCCCGACGACGCGGCAGCCGTGTCAACCACCGCAGCGGGCGCCGACGCACCCGTGACGTAATGCGTCACTGCGGGCGTGTTGACAGACATGTGCAGCTTGTCGCGCGCCAGCTTTTCCACGCGCAAAGGCGTGGCCTGAGCGCGTTTGTCGACCTGCAAACGGTCATACTCAATTTGCAATTCGTGCGATTGCGATTGCGCCTTTTCGAGGTCCACAAACAAATGGCGCGCGTCATTGCTGGAGCGAATCAACCAGAAACAGCTCAACAGCAACATCACAGCCAGGACCACGTTCAGGCGGGACATCAGCGACGCCCCCCCTTGCGCACAGGTGCACGCGCCGGAGCACGCGAACGAGCGGCACCAGCAGCGCCCCCGCGCACCAACTCAGCCGACCAAGGCACATCGGTGCGCTCAGCAATGCGCAGCACAGCCGAGCGCGAACGAGGGTTGCCGGCGATCTCGGCCTCAGAAGGCTTGATGCGGGCAATGGCCTTGAGCATCAAAGGCTTGGGCGCCGCAAAGGGCGCACGACGGTCCACCTCATCGCGGCTGTGGCGCGCGATGAAGGTTTTGACGATGCGGTCTTCCAAAGAATGGAAGCTGATCACCGCCAGACGACCGCCTGGAGCCAGCATGGTCAGCGCGCCTTCCAGGGCGTCTTCGAGCTCGCCGAGTTCGCGGTTGACGTGAATCCGAAGAGCTTGAAAGGTGCGGGTTGCGGGATCTTGACCAGCTTCGCGTG
>JAGWTE010000168.1 GCA_028869095.1 Burkholderiales bacterium | reverse complement strand
GAGCAGGGCGTGAACTCGCATGTGGAAATGTCGTACGCCATGGCACAAGGTGGCTTTGACACCTTTGACGTGCACATGAGCGATCTGCAAGCGGGCCGCGCTCGTTTGGATCAGTTCCAGGGCTTCATTGCCTGCGGTGGTTTCAGCTATGGCGACACCTTGGGCGCCGGTGAAGGCTGGGCCCGTTCGATCATGTTCAACCCCAAGTTGGCCGAGCAATTTGCGGCCTTCTTCGGTCGCACGGACACCTTTGCCTTGGGCATCTGTAATGGTTGCCAGATGCTGGCGGCACTGAGCCCCATCATCCCGGGCGCTCACGACTGGCCCAAGTTCACGCACAACCAAAGCACCCGCTTTGAAGCGCGCTTGAGCTTGGTCGAAGTGCTGGAAAGCCCGTCGATCTTCTTTGAAGGCATGGCCGGTAGCCGCATGCCGATTGCCGTGTCCCACGGTGAGGGCTTTGCCAACTTCTCGCAACGTGGTGATGCCGCCAAGGTGCACCAGGCCCTGCGCTTTGTGGACAACAGCGGCGCGGCGACCGAGATGTATCCGTTCAACCCGAACGGATCGCCGGCAGGCTTGACCGCTGTGACCACGGCAGACGGGCGTTTCACGGCCATGATGCCGCACCCTGAGCGCGTGTTCCGCAACATCCAGATGAGCTGGACCAGTGGCGACAAGGGCGACGCCAGCCCCTGGCTGCGCATGTTCCGTAACGCACGCAAGTGGGTTGGATAAACGTGGGGTAAGGACTCTCCCTAGGTCTCCCTAGCCATAGGGGGAGCATCTTGTATGGTGTCCGCATAAGTGGGACATTGGCTCACCTAGTCGTTCCTCAGGTGGCTTTATGAAACACTTTGCATACTCCTTGACCGCGGTGGCCCTGGCTGCTGCGGTGGGGCAAGCCCAGGCGGTGACGTTCTCCACGTTTGTGAGCGGGGGCGACTTGGCCTCTGTCCTGTCAAACAACGCGACCATTGGGTTTGCCTATGCTGGCGACAAGTTTGTGGGCTCGGTTTACTACGGCGCCAACAACAACCAGCTGTACTCAACCGATCTGACGGGTGGCAGCGTGGCCAAATTTGGCTCGCCCATTCCGGGTTTCTCGGGCGAGGTCTATGTCAGCAGCTCACTCGGCATTGGTGGCTATGGCCCCCGAGACATCTTTGCGGGTTCCGAGGCGATGGGCTCGGTCTATCGGGTCGCGCATGACGGTAGCAGCCAAGGGTTGTTTACCTCCGGCTTGGCGGGGGGCGTGCGCAGCATTGCCTTTGACCCGTACGGCTTGTATGGCAACAACATGATCGTGGCCACCAATGCGGGCATGGTGTACCGCGTTGATTCGGCAGGCACGGCAAGCGTGCTGGCCAATGTGGGCGAAGACGCTGAAGGGCTGAGTTTTGCCCCCCAGAACTTTGGCACCTACGCCAAGGGGACGCTGTTTGTGGCTTCTGAAGGCTCGGGCTCTCTGCGCGCGATCTCGCCCACTGGCACCGTGAACACGGTGATGTCTGGCCTCTATGGTGCCGAAATGGTCAGCTTTGTGCCCTTGAACTTAGGCACCAGTGGTGATCCGGTGGAAGGGTTTTATGCAGCGTCCTACGCCATTGACGTCCAGAAGGCTGCTGCCGCGGATTTCATTCCCTACAAGGGGCATGCCGTGATCACAGGCGAAACAGGCCATCAGGTTTGGGACGTGGCCTACGACGTGGGTTTGGGCACCTATACCGTGGCCCAAATTGGGACCTTCCCGGCTCAACCGGAAGACGGGATCTTTGTGAGCAAGGACATCATTCGGCCAGCAGTGCCTGAACCTGAAATCATGGCCATGGTGCTGGCCGGCTTGGGCGTGGTTGGCGGGACGGCTTGGCGCCGGCGTCGTCAGATGTAAGCCAGGCAGCCGCCAGAACGAAAAGGGAGCTCGATGGCTCCCTTTGTCGTTTTATGCTGCCAGCAATTTGACAGTGAGTGCCACGCCGCCGTCTCGAATGGCGATCAGGCGGTCAATATTGGGATGCTTGCCGGGAAACGCGACCGCATCGGCGGTGTGCTCGGCATAGATCTCCATGCCTTCGGCCGCTGCGGCGGCGTTGATGGCGCCATGCTTGGCTGCCAAGGCTGCATACACGGCCAGCGAGCCGGCTTGGCCGGGCTTGTTCTCAATGGTGGCGCTCACTTGGCCTTGGGCATCCAGCAATTGGAGTGCAGCCAGATGGGCAACGGTGGGCAGTTGTTTGAGGTTGTCTGCGAAGGCCATGGTCAATTCAAAAACAATACAGAAAGGACAAGGCGCTTATTGTCGTGGAAGTGGCGCCGTTTGCCGCAGCCAGCTTGATACGGCTGGTGCCAGGATGGGCGCCATCGCGATGGCGTTGCTGCTGTGGGCGATGCAGTCTGTGCTCCAAACGTGGCGCACACCCGATGCCTGGATCACCGCCATGGCCTGGTCGGCAAACAGGGCATGTGTGACAGCGACGTCGACTGACGCCGCGCCGGCTGCCAGCAGCAGTTTGGTGGCCGTGGCCAGCGTCTGGCCGGAACTGGCCACGTCGTCCAGCAAAACGACCGCTCGGTCTTGGAATGACAGCGCCGGCAAGGTGATCTCGACGGTGTGATCACCCAGCCGGGTCTTGGTGCATACGCCGTGGTCCCAGCCCTGCCGCTTGGCTGCCGTGGTGACCCATTGGGCAGATTCTTCGTCCGGGCCGATCAGGAGCGGGTGGGTGTGATGCTGGGCGATGCAGTCTGCCAAAGCGGGGGCGCCGGACAAGCTGATCGCGTAGTCCAGGGGGACGGCCTCGGTCAGCTGCTTGATGCGATGCAGGTGGGGGTCCACGGTGATCAAGCCATCCAACATGCGAGCCAGGAACGGGCCCACGATGCGCTGGCTGACCACCTCACCCGGATGAAAGGCCATGTCCTGGCGCATATAGGCCAGGTAGGGGGTGACCAACAGAACGCGTTGCGCGCCAAGTTGGCGAGCTTGCTCAATCGTGAGCAGCAATTCGATCAGCTTGTCGTTGGGCCGGTCCAGGCTGCGGTAGATGACCAATGTGTGGGGCACGGTGCCCGTGCGGCTGACCGGCAAGCGCAGACGCATTTCCTGGTCCGGGAAGCGATGGACTTCGACTTCCAGTGCCGGTATCAAGCAGGTGGTGGCCAGATTCAAAGCGGCGGCGCGCTCGTCGTCGAAATACAGTAGCGCTGCGGCCATCAGAACTCCACAAACAGTTTGGGCACATCCTCCGCTTGCCCTAGTTGGAAGCCGCTTTGCTTTTGGGCGGCCTGCCGGGCAAATTCAAGGTCGGCCGGGTAGGCCGCGTAGACACGATACAGCACTTCACCGGCGGCGACCGGATCGCCCAGTTTGCGCAGCAGGTCGACGCCAGATCCCTGCACTTTGGGCGCGCCAGCCAGCCGCGCAATGCGAGCCAGTTGCAGGTTGTCGACGCTGGTAACCACGGCATCCCGGTCGGCGGCGATGTCAAAGCTCAAAGGGGCAAGAGCAGGCGCATCGGGATCAAAAGGCTTGGCACCTTGCGCTTCGATGATGGCTTGCATCTTGGCCAGGGCCCGGCCTGAGTCGAGGATGTCGCGGGCAATGGCGTAACCCTCACCGCCGCGCACATCGGGATCGAACTCCAGCATGCGCCCTGCCAGGCGCAATGCTTTTTGTCGCAGGTCTGACGGTGCGCGTGGGTCGTTGCGCAAGACGCGCATCACATCGCGAGCTTCCAGAACCGGGCCGATGCCGTTGCCCACGGGTTGGCGTCCATCGGTGATGACCACATCCAGGGTCAGCCCCAGACGACCGGCCACGAACTCAAAGAGTTTGCGCAACTGCTGGGCCGCTGGCATGTTGTGGACCTTGGCTGTGGGGCCCACGGGGATGTCCAGCAACAGATGGGTCGACCCTGCCGCGATTTTCTTGGAGAGGATGGAGGCGACCATTTGCCCAGGGGAGTCGATGGACAGAGGGCGCTCCACGGCGATCAACACATCGTCGGCGGGGGAGAGTTCGCTGGTGCCGCCCCAGGCCAGACAGGCGCGATGTTCACGCACGATGTCCCACAGGCGCTCAAAGGGCGGCTCGACCTGGGCCAGCACCTCCATGGTGTCGGCCGTCCCAGCGGGCGAGGTGATGGCTCGTGATGAGGTCTTGGGACACAGCATGCCGTGCGCCGCCACTATGGGGACCACCAACATCGAGGTGCGATTGCCGGGGATACCGCCGATGCAGTGCTTGTCGACTACCGGGTGTTCGCGCCAGTCCAGCTTGCGGCCGACCGATGACATGGCCTCGGTCAGGTAGTAGACCTCTTCGCGATCCAGTTGGCCCTGGTTGCAGGCGACGACAAAGGCCGTCAATTCAATCTTGGAATAGCGGTGATCGGCGATGTCTTTGACGATGGCTCGGAAGTCATCCTGAGTCAGCCGCTCGCCCGCGATCTTGCGATGCAGGGCAGGGATGGACGTGGCCAGCTCAGCCTGGTTGATGTAGATGGCGTGACCTTCTTCCACGCCCAGTTGGGCGAAGGCGTCTTCCGACAAGCCCAATTGCTGGCAGCTGACGATGCGGTCGTCGTCCACCACATTCAAGCTGGCCAGGATGCGCTTGCCATTGGCGCGTATTTCCACCTTGGACAGTGCCTGAAACCCCTCGGCCCGGTAGACCTCGCACTCACGGTGCAGGTAAGCCACGTTTTCGCGATAGGTGTCGATGGCCACTCGTCGTACCTGCAGTTGCGGTGTCACGGGCGAGGTTTTGATCGATTCAGAACTCATGGTTGGCGTCACCTGTCTCCCCGAAATGGAGGGGGCTGACACCAGTTTGCAGGCAAGGATGCCGATTTGGAAACCGGCGGTCATGTGGTCGTAACAATTTCACATCATTCTTGACACCAGACAAGCGGGCTGTGCGCGTTGTCATGGAAACGTCAGCCCAGATGATCACATCGGATGGTGTGAGAGGCGACAGAAAAGCGGTCCGCCGCGGTAAGGAATGGCATGAAGTCGATGGTGCAAACGAAACGGTTGTTGACGGTTCTGGTAGCCGCCAGTGTGTTGTCTTTGACGGCATGCGGTGGCGGTGGTGGGGGCAGCGGCGCCGCGGCGACAACATCCAGCACAGGGGGCGATGGCACGCCAGTGGCACCGGCGGCCGTGGTGGCTGTGCAAGGCCAGAAGTTGGCTGCAGGTGTGGGCTATTCGCTTGGGGTGACCTCTGCTGGCAAGGTGCAGCCTTGGGGTTCGGGCATGCACGGAGCGCTGTCCACGACGTCAACCGTGGCGGCGGTCGGCACGGCCAGTTGGGGCACGAATTTGAACGCCAGCTGGGCGGTGACCTCCAGTGGCGACCTGCTGTATTGGGGCGATGACGCCGCAGGCAAGCTGACCGCCAACGCCGTGGTTTTGAGTGGCTTGGGGCATGTGGCTGCGGCCCGCGCTTGTGGGGCAGGCAACGGTGCGATGCTGTACGTTTTGAAAACGGATGGTTCGGTATGGGGGGTGCCCGCTCGTGATCTGACGGACTCGACCAAAGGCTTTGCCGTGACCGGTGTGGGCCAGGCCAAAGCCCTGGGCGATGGCGCAGATGCCACCTGTTCGTCGATGTTGGCCATCGACAAGGATGGCGGCGTGTGGCAACTGCAAGCTCGCAACCCTGCAGACGTCGCCGGCGGCGTCGCGGGCGTCCCGACTCAAGCGCAGGGCTTGGCTAAATCGGGGCTGAGCAAAGTCGCTCAGGCGTCCTGTGCGGCATCAAGTTGCCTGGCTGTGGATTCCACCGGTCAGGTATGGGCTTGGGGCAAGAACGATTTGGGACAGTTGGGCGATGGCACCCGAGTCGACGCCCCAACGCCTTTTGTGATCGATGTTTTCGGAGCAAAGATCAGCAATGTATTGATGACGCAAGATGGCACGGCTTATGCCCTCGCGGCCTCTGGCACTTTGTATGGGTGGAGCTTACAGGATGGCCCTGCTAAAGTGAACTCGTTTCGCGATGCGGGTATCACGCCAAGATCGGTTATCCCTAAGGAAGCAATGGTTCAGAGTTTGGCTGCGTCGCCTGTCGTCAACGGTCATGCACTTATCCTGCTAGGGAGCAACGACGTGCAGGGCTGGGGGCAAAATGGGTCTGCGGAAGTGGTGGACAAGTCTCCTAGTCCACCACTGTTAGTTCAGAAAGATACCGGTATCAACCTGCAGTGAGCATGGTGTTTACCATCTGACACCACGGTTTGCCAGACACTTACCATGACGTTATCTTGTTATGGCTGTATCTTGGCAAAGGGGACAGGAT
>JAGWTE010000167.1 GCA_028869095.1 Burkholderiales bacterium | reverse complement strand
CCACTGTGCGTGTCACAGGATCGTCACCGGTGCGCCCGATGATGCGCCCGATCAGGGTGGTGAGAATGGATTGGGCGGGTTCAATCACGCGTTGGTTCAGGCAGTTGAAGGCCTGGCCACGCTCAGCCTGTGCGCGCAAGAAGAAGTGCAACCAGCTGGTGGGGATGTTTTCAGTCAAGACGATCTTGGCCTGACCGACCAAAAAATCCACCACCAAGTTGCACAGGGCTTCTTTGCCCGTCACCTGATCCGCATTGTCTTGGAGTTGGCGCAAGCGCTCGGCCTGCCTGACTTCGATGAAGCCAGCGAGGTAGTCGGCGGCCTGCGCGTACAGGTCTTCTTTGGACCCGAAGTAATAGGGGATGGCGCCCAGGTTCATGTGCGCCTCTTGGGCCAACATGCGGGTGGTGGCGCCATCAAAACCGTACTCGCCAAACACGACCAAGGCCGCTTGCAGCATTTTTTCGCGTGCAAGGGCGCCTTTGCGCAATTCAGCGGATTCGGCTGGCGGCGTGTGGGCTCGGGCGTTCACGGCATGATCCGGGGCGGTCAATGAGCCACGAGCATGCCGCTTGCGGGTTAATCAGTCAATCGTATGATTTGATCTGACGCAAGAAGCCCGCAATCATTTTGGCGAACGCGTCTTGGCCTCTTCTGTCTGGCGCTGGTAGACGTCGTAGTTGGTGTCCGCATTCTTGAGGCAACGGGACCGCTCGGTGGCGTCAATGACCTTGTGGCATTCGTTCTTTTGCCAGCCTTGGCTGGCGCCGTACCATTGTTGAGACGTGCAAGCGCACAGGGGCAGCATCAGCAAGATGCTGGCGCGTTTGACGTGCAGGCTGAGTCGGGCGTAGGCGGTGGTGTTTGGCATGGTGCGTGTCACAGCGTGATGGAGAAGTGATGGCAGGCCAGCTGCAGCCCTTTGTTCAGATACAGGCGATGGGCATCGTGGCGGGCATAACCCGAATCCAGATGCAAGGCCTGGCAGCCTTGTGATCGTGCTTGTTCGATCAGCCAGTCCAGCAACGCACTCGCATGGCCATGGCCCCGATGGTCTGGCAGCGTGATCAGGTCGTCCACATACAAGACTTTGCCCCAGGCCAGAAACTCACAGATCCGAAAACCTGCAGCGCTGACCACGCGTTTGTCTTCGTCAGATCCGATGACCTGTGCGACCAATTGATAGCCCTGTTGTTGCTGCCTGCGCACCTGCGGCACAAACTGATCAAATGCGATGTGGGGTCGCAAGATGGATATGACCGGAAAGCAGCCCAGGATGTCTTGATCGGATTGAGGGTGGGTGATGTGGGCGTTCATGGCGGCTCCCGCGCGGGTCAGGGTATCAAGTGGCGCGTCATGAAGACAGCGTCTTCACCAAAGGTGCGCAACTTGGCGGCGATGTGGGGTGCGGGCTGACAGTCTGTGGCAAAGCCCATGCCTTGCCAATAGCGCATGGAGCCCTGTACGGCGATCAGCGCCATCTGCGTGATGTTGCGAGCCGTGGCGTACGCGATGGTTTGTTGGAACAACAGCGAGCCCACGCCTGTGCCGCGATAGGGGGCGGCCACCGCCATGTCATGGATGTAAAGCCAATTGGGGCTCGTGGCCACAGGCTGTGCGGCTGTGTCTGAAAGCGTGGGCAATTGGGGGGCGCTGTCGTCGGTCTGCATGGGCAGGGTGATCAGATAAGCCGCAGGCTGGTCATCTATTAGTGCTAACCAAGCCGCCTGTGGCGCTGCCGCCAGTTTGGTCGCGAACGACAACGCTGGCTCATGAAAGGCGGGTCCATAGCACAGGGACTGAATCTGCATCACTGACCGTAGGTCATCTGTTGTCAAAGGCCTAAGGTATGGGATTGCCATTGTGGTCAATTTGGGGGATGCTCGATCGGATAACAATGAACGTGATCCTATGACAAGCTTGACTGTGTCCTCTTTGACAAGATCGTGGCCGAAAGCCACCGTGGCTCAAGCGGCGCGCATGTCGGTGCTGGGCTTGTCGATGGTGTGCGTCGCGCCTGTGGCACATGCCAGGCTGGACTACTCAGTGAGCTTTGTGGGCGATGTCGCTTCGGTGTCTGATCTGACCGGCCAGATTGTGGATCACGTCGGGGCGGCCCTGGCTGACTGGGGGCGGTATGTCGCTGGCAGCGCCAAAATCGACGTTGAAGTTCAAGTGACCAATAGCGTGCCAGAGGCCGCAGCTTCTTCGCGTGCCAGTGGTTATGTGGGGACTCAATCTGGCCTGAGCGTTTATGGCTCGGGGATGGCCTTCAAGATTAACCAAGGGGTGGATGTCAATGGTGATACCCCTGACATTGAAATCTTGTTGAACCCGGCCTATCTGCACAATGACTTGTGGTTCGATCCGGAGCCCTTTTCCCGGCACGATCTGGTGCCGCTGGACAAGGTCGATGCGATGTCGCTTTTCATCCACGAGGTGGGACACGCCTTGGCATTCAATGGCTGGGGCAACCACATCAATGGTGCCTTGCCGGCCGACTACGCCTCGACCTGGGACATCAACACCCACTTTGACGGCACCAATCTGTACTTCGTGGGCGCGCGCGCCGAGCAGTTGTACGGTGGCGCTGTGCCCGTGACGGTTGGTAGCAATTACCACATTGGCAATGCCAACGGGCCAGGTGTCGACCTGGTCCCGGACATCATGAACGGCGTGGCGTTTTATCGCGGATCCCGTTATGAGATTTCACCCCTTGACGTCGCCATGATTCAAGACATGGGGGTGGTGGTGCAAGCGGTGCCAGAGGTGCAGTCCATCTGGTTGATGGCCTGTGGCCTGTTGGCCATGGTCATCGCCATGAAACTGCAAGCTCGGGTTACTCCTGCACCACGCGATTGTCGATGAGTGTGCTGTCCTCAGGGCAGTCGGCGCTGAGGTCCACCTCGACGTTCTCCAGTCGGACTGTGTTCTTGTCGATCATGTAGTAGTGGTAAGCCTCTGGCTTGCCACTGGTGCCTGGTGACTGCAGGAACAATGTTTTGTCAGCAGCCCACCACAGGCCTTTGACTTCAGACGTCTTGTGCGTCTGCTCGGCATCACTGAAATAGCTGATCACATACTGGCCGTTGGGCAAGCGCTTGACCGCGCGCGACTGAAAGCGGCAGCTGGATTTGTCATCACGCTGCCCGTGCCATTCACCAACAAGTCGGCTGTCAATGACGGTGTCAGATGCCAGTGCTGTTGCTGCTTGGCCGATGACAGGTGCCAGCAGCAAGGCGGCGAGGCCCAATTTTTGATACGCGGACATGAAGAACGATCCCCAAAATGTGGCGGGTTGAGCGTTGTCGCTGAACAACCGCTACATACCAGGCAGAACCCGCTCCGTTAAGCGTTAATATTTTGCAAAAGCTTACGTGAGGGGTGGGGACGCGTCAACGCGGGTTGAGCCGATGCGTGGTAACTGACTGTTAATGAATCGCCCATGCCAGCCACAGCGGAATGCTCGCCATCCCCAGCAAGGTCGACAAAGTGATCAGTCCAGCCACAAAAGGGCCATGCCCCCCCATTCGAACGGCCAGGACGTAGGCGCTGGAGGCGGTCGGTAGCGCGGCAAACGCCAGCAAGATGACAACTTGCGCAGACGGCAGATTCAGCCAGCCACTCAAGACCAGCGCCCAAAGTGGCAGCAAGACGTGGCGAATGCCCAGCAAGGCGGCCGCCAAGCGGGGAGCGGCGGTGAGTCCGCCCAGCTTCAACCCCGCGCCGACGGCGAGCAAGCCCATCGGCAGGGCCGCTTGACCGATCCGTGACACGGTGCCGACCAACCAGGCGGGCAGGGGCACACCGCTGATCTGGACGGCCAAACCGGCCACGGTGCTCAGAATCAAGGGGTTGCGCAGCATTTCCTTCCAGCTGTCCTGACCGCCATGCCGAGCCAGGAACCAAACCGCGCCCGCATTGCACAGCGGCACACACAGGGCTATCAGGATGGCGATCCAGGCCACACCCTGTGCGCCACCCAGGCGCTCAGCCAAAGCCAGCGCAATGTAGGAGTTGAACCGAAATGCGATTTGCGCACCGCTGGCATGCAGGCGCGCATCGACGCCAGGCCACCAGTGCAAGGCATAAGCCAGCAGCATGCCGCCGCCGACAACCAGCACCCCGCCGCAGGCCAGGCTGGCTGCATCGGCCGGGCGCAAAGGGCTTTTGACAATGGACGCAAACAGCAGCGCCGGAAACAGCAGGTGGTACACCAGGCGCTCAACCACTTCCCACACTGGTCGTTGGAGCGAGGTGTACCGACAGAGCGCGAACCCGCTCAGGATCAGCAAAAAATCCGGCAATAACAGCAAGGGATCCAGCATGAACCCAAGGGTAACCGCGCCGAGCATGTGGAAGTCCGCAATCGTGCCCCCGCAGTCACCCTGTCAGCCAATCCTTCTATTGGCGCGTTGAGAGCTGACACACACAAGGAGTGTCGAGTGATCAAGGGTGTACGAGGTGCGGTCGCGGCGAGCGTGATTTGCCTGGGTTCATGGTTGGCTTTTGGTGGGACGGCCGCTTGTGCGGCCACGCTGGAGGGACAACAGTTTGACAACACCATGGTCTTGGCTGGACGCACACTGCGCCTCAACGGTCTGGGGCTGCGCGGTGTCCTGTGGGTGAAGGCCTTTGTGGCCGGGCTGTATTTGCCCGCAGCGAGCAAAGATCCCAATCAGATCTTGACCATGCCGGGCCCCAAGCGCTTGCGCTTGAAGGTCATGCTCGAAGCTCCGAGTCACGAGTTGACCAAGTCGTTCCAACACGGCGCGAGCAATGAAAGCGATCAAGCCCAACTGGTTTTGGCCAAGCGGGTGGAGACGCTTTCTAACCTGATCGACAGCCTGGATAAAGTCCACCCCGGAGACATCATGGATCTGGACTACTTGCCGGATCACGGGGTGCAATTGCGGCTCAACGACAAGCCTGTGGGCCAACCGGTACCTGGCGAAGACCTGTACCGCGTGGTGCTGAAGATCTTTGTGGGCGACCGTCCCGTGGACAAGCGCATGAGAGAGGGCCTGTTGCGTGGAGGCTTCTGAACCCTGCACCGATCCCCATCTGGATCGATTCCTGGATGCCATCTGGTTGGAGGATGGTCTCAGTGCCAACACCCTGGCTGCTTATCGCCGAGACTTGTCCGGCCTGGCCGCCTGGATGCGTGTTCAGACCAGCGGACACGCGTTGGTCGAGGCCACAGAGTTAGATTTGCAAGGCTACATGATCCACCGGCATGGGCAGTCTCAGCCTTCGTCCGTGGGGCGTCGCTTGAGCGTGTTTCGGCGCTTTTACCGATGGGCGATCCGAGAAGGGCTGGTTCAGGCCGACCCTACCGTGCGCATGGATGCACCACGTCAACACCAGCGTTTGCCCAAGACTTTGACCGAGTATCAAGTCGAGTCTTTGCTGGACGCGCCTGACGTGGATGAGCCCATCGGCATGCGTGATCGCGCCATGCTGGAGTTGATGTACGCCAGCGGCCTGCGCGTGAGCGAGTTGGTTCAACTCAAGTCCGTGTATGTCAGCCTGGCCGATGGGGTGTTGCGCATCACCGGCAAGGGCAGCAAAGAGCGTATGGTGCCGTTTGGTGCCCAGGCCAGCGAGTGGCTGACCCGGTACTCCAGTTACGCGCGTGGCGATATCCTGGATGGGCAGAGCAGTGATGCCTTGTTTGTGACAGGGCGAGGCGGTCCGATGACGCGGCAAATGTTCTGGAAGCTGATCAAGAAGTACGCGATCAAGGCGGGCATCACGCAGCCCTTGTCACCGCACACCTTGCGTCACGCCTTTGCCACGCACTTGCTGAATCATGGTGCCGATCTGCGGGTGGTGCAGATGCTGTTGGGGCACTCGGATATTTCGACGACCCAGGTCTATACCCACGTGGCGCGGGAGCGCTTGCGGCAACTGCATGAGCAGCATCACCCTCGCGCGTGAGCGCGACAGCGCGGCGTTCAATCGACGCCGAGCAAGAATGCGATTTTGTCGTCAGTAAAGCCCGCCGCCTTGCGCGCGGCTTCGTTGAAGGGGGGCTTCATGCGTGGGGCGTCATATTGCTTGACCAGTTGCGGGTACAGCTGGCTCCCATCCAGGCCGCGTTCCTTGCACAGGTAATGGAACCAGCGGTTGCCGATGGCCACGTGGCCGACCTCATCGCGCAGGATCAGCGACCTGCACGTCCGTGATTGTTCCGTCGCTGAGCTTGTATGAGAAGAGTCCTGTGTAGCCATTTTGATTTCCTCCATTTAGGTTTTCGATCATCTATTTATAGCGACACGTACTGAACTTATAAAAATTAATGTCCGATTTTGAGGTTCCAGTCCCAGGGGCTGATCAGATT
>JAGWTE010000166.1 GCA_028869095.1 Burkholderiales bacterium | reverse complement strand
GCCCGGGAGCGATTCCATTTGTATGGGTTTGCCTGGTGGAGGAGGCTGGATTCGAACCAGCGTACGCGTAAGCGGGCAGATTTACAGTCTGCTGCCTTTAACCACTCGGCCACCCCTCCAAGGCAAGCCATAGACTTTAGCACACAAATAATGCTTTGGCTAAGTTTTTGTGTTTATTTCACCACCCACGACTACGAGGGATACGCTCAAGGCCGCTCTGCGCTTCGCCGCCAACCCCGAATACCAGGCGCGCAAGAAGCACCATTTGCCCCACCGAGAGTCTGATCACAACAGAAAGATCAAGTTGCCAACTGTGGATTCAAAGGGACGCCAGCATCAATCCGTTGCCCATCTTCAAAACACGATTGAAAATAGACCTTGGATTGACCCGCTACGGCGAAGCACCTCATGGTACGCAAGGGTCATCACATTGCCCTGATCACCACTTATCACTTCAGTTGAACATGGAAAAGAAATTATTGCTGACCAAGTGCGCCCTCGTTGCGACAATGGTGAGTGGCCTGCCTCCCGCTCATGCGGAAGGAGCAGGCATCATGGCCCCTTTCATTGGCGCAGGCTTGACCTTTGGTGGCGAAGATCTGGTCACGGCTTACTACACCAGCGGAAATTCGCAAACCGTCACGACGGGAGGCTTGCTGGATTTGCGCATGGGCCTGGAATACCGCCTGAATGGGCAGCCCATTGCGATTCAGGGTGTGGTGGCTTACCACGTGGACAATGCGACCGCGACGAACGGCGATCTGCGCTTTGCGCGCATCCCTGTTGAGTTGATTGCCATGTATGACCTGGGCAGCCAATGGCGCGTGGGTGTAGGCATGCGCAAGGCCACTGGCGCCAAAATCACCGCGTCGGGATCGGCCACGTCAGCGGGTTTCGGGTCATCGACCGAATTCAAATCCAACCTGGGCTTTTTGGTGACGGCCGAGTACATGGTCACGCCGCAGGTGGGCCTGCAAGCGCGGTATGTGAACGAGTCCTATACGATTCAGTTCCCGTCATCACAACCCAAGGTGGACGGCAGCCACTTTGGGCTCTTCGGGCTGTTTTACTTCCGCTGAATGCCTGGGGCGCAGGGCATCAGCTCAGCGCCCAATCCAAGGCCTGACCTTGGTCGCGCCAAAATGATTGGGCTTGACCGAAGTGGCCGCATCCAATGAAGGGCTCAGGCCCACGCGTGGCCGACAAGGGTGAGGGGTGGTTGGCCTGCAAGATCAGATGCCTGGCCTCACCGGCGGCCGCTTCAATGAGCGGCCGTTTTTTTTGCGCGTGTGCGCCCCACAGCATGAAGACCGCAGGCTGCGAGCGAGCGGCGACGGCAGCGATCAGCCGATCAGTCAAGGTCTCCCACCCCCACGCGGCATGACTGGCGGCCTGACCAGGCGAGACGGTCAGCACGGTGTTGAGCAGCAACACCCCTCGTTGCGCCCAGGCTTGCAGGCAGCCATGCTCTGGCGGCACCAAGCCCAGATCACGCGTCAGTTCTTTGCGGATGTTGCGCAGGCTGGGAGGAATGGCCACGCCTTTTTGCACCGAGAAGGCCAAGCCGTGCGCTTGCCCCGGACCGTGATAGGGGTCTTGGCCCAGGATCACCACGCGCACATCGGGCAAGGCCGTCAGGTGCAAGGCCGCGAAGACTTCACCGGGGTAGACCTCGCCTGCGGACTCGACCCGCTGGACCAGTTGCTGCCCTTGTGCCGTCTGGCGAAAGGCCTCGGTTTGATCACGCCAAGATGGCGGCACAGCGTCAAACTGGGCCGACAGCCAATGCGCCGGACGGGCGGTGTCGAACAGCACTGCGCTCGGTCTCAAGCGAACAGTTCGGCCAAAGCCACGCCGGGATCGGGCGCGCGCATGAAGGCCTCGCCGACCAGGAAGGCATGGACGTTGGCGGCACGCATGCGCTGCACGTCGGCTGCGCCCAGGATGCCGGATTCGGTGACCAGCAAACGATCGGCTGGAACGCGGCCGAGCAAGCCCAAGGTGGTGTCGAGGGTGACATCAAACGTGCGCAGGTTGCGGTTGTTGATGCCGACCAAGGGTGTCTTGAGCTGGAGGGCGCGGTCCAGCTCGTCGCCATCGTGCACCTCGACCAGCACGGCCATGCCCAAGTCCATGGCGCAGGCTTCCAGGTCGGCCATCTGGGCATCATCCAGGCAGGCCGCGATCAGCAAGATGCAGTCGGCGCCCATGGCGCGGGCGTCATAGACCTGGTAGTCGCTGACCATGAAGTCTTTGCGCAATACCGGCAGATCGCATGCCGCACGGGCGTGTTGCAGATACGTGGCATGCCCTTGGAAAAATTGCTCGTCGGTCAACACGCTCAGGCAGGCAGCGCCGTGGCGGGCGTAGCTGGCGGCGATCTCAGCAGGGGCGAAATGCTCGCGCAGGATGCCTTTGCTGGGGCTGGCTTTCTTGATCTCGGCGATGACGCCCGCCTGTCCTGCGGCGATTTTGCTGCGCAAGGCACCGACGAAATCCCGCACATCGCGCAGGTCGCGGTTACGGGCCTCGGCCTCGGCGCGCACCAGGCTCAGAGGCCGTTGGGGCAAGGCCGCCGCGATTTCTTGGTGTTTGACGGCGACGATTTTCTGCAGGATGTCGGACATGGGAACAGTCGGTTGAAGATGCCGGACGTCGATTATCGATGCTGCAGGACCGATGTGCGCATTGCCCCACGCAAAAGGGCTTTTACGTACGCAGCAATGCACTTCGTCGGCCGACAATGGGGGCATCTGGTCGATCAAGGAGGGGCCGTCTTGGGCCGATCCGCTCGTGTGTGCCACTGGTTGGCCTGCTTGGCTGCAGGGCTGCTGCTGTGGCTTTGCCTGAGCCCCGAACGGGCCCACGCCCTGGTCCTGCAGGACACCCGTCCCCTGGATCACTGGGGACAGCACTGGCAGGTGCTGGAAGACCCGTCAGGTCGCTGGTCTTTGGCCGAGGTCTCTCAAGCAGGGCAACCCTGGCGCCCGCAAACTTCACCGGACCCGAACTTTGGCTACAGCCGCTCGGCCTTTTGGCTCAAGGTGGAGTTGCTCAATGAACATGTTCCGCAACATGACTGGCTGTTGGGTTTGCGTTACCCCTTGCTGGACTATCTGGATGTGTATGTGGTGCCCACGCATGGGGCGGTGACCCACCATGCCACGGGGGACCGCCGCGCTTTCGGCAGCCGACCCATTGATGACCGGAATTTTTTCTTTGCCTTTCAACTACCGCCGGGCGAGCGGGTAACGCTGTATCTGCGGGTGCAAGGCCAGGGCTCGCTGCAAGCCCCGCTCGTGCTGACCACGCCCACGGCCTGGCAACAAGCCATTGGGCATGAGCATGTGCTGCAAGGGATGTATGCCGGGGCCCTGCTGGCCATGTTTGTGTACAACGTGCTGCTGTATGTGTCGCTGAGGACCCGGTCCTACCTGTACTACGTGACCTACCTGGCCTTGTTTGGGCTGACGCAGATGGTGTTCAACGGGATGGCGTTTCAGTACCTGTGGCCTGATCTGCCGGAATGGAGCAACCGGGCTGCCCCGCTCTTCATGGGTCTGTCGGGCTGGATCCTGACTCAGTTCAGCCGTGACTTTCTGGCTCTGCCCACGCACTGGCCCACCGCCGACCGTGTGGTGCGGGCCACCCTGTGGATTTTTGGGGGTGTGGCCGTCGCGGGACTGTGGATGGACTACGCCATCCCGATTCGCGTGGGGACCACGGCCAGCATCCTCGCGCCCTTTTTGCATTTGGTGATCACCGCGGAAATGCTGCGACGGGGACACCGGCAGGCTTTGTATTTCCTGGCGGCTTTTGGTGGCCTGCTGGTGGGCGTGACCCTGGCGGCCATGCAGGCTTACAGCCTGGTCAAGGCCAGCGTTTTGACCGAATACGGTTTGCAGATCGGATCGGTGCTGGAGATCACCTTGCTGTCATTTGCGCTGGCGCACCGACTCAAGCTGGCGCAAGAGGCCAACGCGCGTTTGCAGCTGGCTCATGCGGCTGAACTGGAGGAGCGCGTGCAGGCCCGCACGGCGGATCTGGATCGGGCCATGCACAAGCTGACCGAAGCCAATACGCGCTTGCAAGCACTGACGGTGCGCGACGCGCTCACGGGCTTGCACAACCGGCAGTTCTTGAACGAACGCTTGCCCGATTTGTGGCGCCAAGCCCAGCGTTGGCATCAAACCTTGTCGGTACTCATGATCGACATCGACCACTTCAAGCAGGTCAATGACCGTTATGGCCATGCCGCAGGAGACGAAGCCCTGAGGCTGGTCGCCAGCACCTTGGCGCGCCACCTAGGGCGCCCAGGGGACTTGGCTGTGCGTTATGGCGGAGAGGAGTTTCTGGTGGTGCTGCCTCAAACCAATCTGGAGGGGGCTTGCCATATCGCAGAGAACCTGCGCCAGAGCGTCGCCCACCTGGTTTGCCGCGTGGGCCACGACCTCATCCCGCTGACGGTGAGCATTGGGGTGGCCCAAGCCAAGCCGAGCCATGCATCCCATCGCGTGGAGGACCTGCTGCACGAAGCCGATCAGCTGCTGTACCAGGCCAAGCGCAGCGGCCGCAACCGCTGTGCGATTCAAGGTCAGGCCACGCCTGATGGCGTTGCGATCAACCCTGAGCCGCCGCCAGAGACTGGGTCGTCTGCACAAACTTGAGCATGGCCTCGTGGGCACGCCCGCTGGCCAGTGCTTCACGCGCACGCTCCACGCCGTCGGCCAAGGAGTCGGCCACATTGGCCGCATAGATGGCCGCACCGGCATTGAGCAAGACGATGTCGCGAGCCGGGCCGGACTCGTTGTGCAGCACCCGCTGGACGATGGCCAAAGAGGCTTCGCGCGTGGTGGCCTTGAGCATGGAGCCATCGTGCTCGCCCATGCCGAATTGGTCGGGCGAGAGGGTGTATTCGCTGACCTCGCCGTTTTTCAACTCGGCGACCAAGGTGGGGCCCGCCAGGGTGATTTCATCCAGGCCATCGCAGCCGTGCACGACCAGGACGTGGTCGGAGCCCAGGCGCTGCAGCACACGGGCCTGGATGCCGACCAGATCGGGATGGAAGACACCCATCAACTGGTTCAAAGCGCCAGCCGGGTTGGTCAAGGGGCCCAGGATGTTGAAGAGCGTGCGGATGCCCAGCTCTTTGCGAACGGGCGCGGCGTGCTTCATGGCGCCGTGGTGATTGGGCGCGAACATGAAGCCCACGCCGGTTTGATCCAGACATTGCGCCACGCTGGCGGGCTGCAGGTTGATGGCCGCGCCCAAGGCCTCCAGCACATCGGCACTGCCGGTGCTGGACGAGACGCTGCGGCCCCCATGCTTGGCCACGCGTGCGCCTGCTGCGGCCGCCACGAACATGGCCGTGGTGGAGATGTTGAAGGTGTGCGCGCCATCACCCCCGGTGCCACACAGGTCGACCAAGTTGGTGGTGTCGTTAATGGCCACGGGCGTGGCAAATTCGCGCATGACCTGGGCTGCGGCCGTGATCTCGCCCACGGTTTCTTTCTTGACGCGCAAGCCGGCAATGAAGGCCGCCATGACCACCGGCGACATCTCGCCCCGCATGATGCGGCGCATGAGACCGAGCATCTCGTCGTGGAAGATCTCGCGGTGCTCGACGACGCGTTGCAGGGCTTGGGTATCGGTCAACTGGCTCATGGCGGCGGGCCTCACATGTTGAGGAAGTTTTTGAGCATGGCGTGACCGTGCTCCGTGAGGATGGATTCTGGATGGAATTGCACCCCTTCCAGCGGCGCAAAGCGGGGGTCGGTCTGCGGTGCTTTGTGGCGCACGCCCATGATCTCGCCGTCGTCCGTGGTGGAGGTGATCTCCAGGCACTCGGGCAAGGTCGCCCGCTCGATGGCCAGCGAGTGATAGCGGATCACCGTGAACTGTTTGGGCAGGTCTTGGTAGACGCCTTTTTGGTCGGTGGTGATGACGCTGGTCTTGCCATGCATCTGTTCTTTGGCGCGGATGATCTTGCCGCCCAGTGCGGCGCCGATGCTTTGATGGCCCAGGCACACGCCCAGGATGGGCAACTGGCCTTGGAAGCGCTGCAAAGCGGGCACGCAGATGCCGGCCTCGGCTGGCGAGCAGGGACCGGGGGAGAAGACCAGGCGATCGGGCTTGAGGGCCGCGATTTCGTCGAGGGTGATTTCGTCGTTGCGAACGACTTTCACCTCTTCGCCCAGTTCGCAGAAGTACTGGACCAGGTTGAAGGTGAAGCTGTCGTAGTTGTCGATCATGAGCAGCATGATGTGTGTCCTTTCAGTGTCCTGTGGATGGCTTAGAAACCTTGTTCGACCATTTCGGCCGCGCGGATCACCGCACGGGCCTTGGCCTCGGTTTCTTTCCATTCCAGTTCAGGGACCGAATCGGCCACCAC
>JAGWTE010000165.1 GCA_028869095.1 Burkholderiales bacterium | reverse complement strand
AGGGCGGTAAGGTCGGTCTGTTCGGTGGCGCCGGTGTGGGCAAGACCGTGAACATGATGGAACTCATCAACAACATCGCGAAGGGCCACGGCGGTCTGTCGGTTTTCGCTGGTGTGGGTGAGCGTACCCGTGAAGGGAACGACTTCTATCATGAAATGTCGGACGCTGGCGTGGTGAAGCAGGACAACCTGTCTGAATCCAAGGTCGCCATGGTGTACGGCCAGATGAACGAGCCTCCAGGCAACCGTCTGCGCGTTGCGTTGACCGGTCTGACCATGGCCGAAGCCTTCCGTGACGAAGGCAAGGACGTGCTGTTCTTCGTGGACAACATCTACCGCTACACCTTGGCCGGTACCGAAGTGTCCGCTCTGCTGGGCCGTATGCCTTCCGCTGTGGGTTACCAACCTACTCTGGCTGAAGAAATGGGTCGTCTGCAAGAGCGTATTACGTCCACCAAGGTGGGTTCGATCACGTCGATCCAAGCCGTGTACGTGCCAGCCGACGACTTGACCGACCCCTCTCCCGCAACGACCTTTGCTCACTTGGACTCCACCGTCGTGTTGTCTCGTGACATCGCTTCGCTGGGGATCTATCCCGCTGTGGACCCTCTGGACTCGACCTCGCGTCAGCTGGACCCACATGTGGTGGGTGAAGAGCACTACTCTGTGGCCCGCGCCGTGCAAAACACGCTGCAACGCTACAAGGAACTGCGCGACATCATCGCCATTCTGGGTATGGACGAACTGGCTCCTGAAGACAAGCAACTGGTTGCGCGTGCTCGTAAGATCCAGCGCTTCCTGTCGCAGCCTTTCCACGTTGCCGAAGTGTTCACCGGCGCACCTGGCAAGTACGTTCCTCTGAAGGAAACCATCCGTGGTTTCAAGATGATCGTGAACGGCGAGTGCGATGCGTTGCCTGAACAAGCTTTCTACATGGTGGGTACCATCGACGAAGCTTTCGAGAAGGCCAAGGCCCTGAACTAATCAGTGCCCGCGGGTACCGGACTGGTGTTCGGTATCCGTTCCGCTTGAACCAACAGAGAGAGCCCTATGTCCACCATTCACGTAGACGTCGTTTCGGCCGAAGAGTCCATCTTCTCGGGCGAAGCCACGCTGGTGTCGCTGCCAGGTGAAGTGGGTGAGCTCGGCATTCTGCCCCGCCACACCCCCTTGATCACCCGTATCAAGCCCGGCGCTGTGCGCATCCAACGTGCTGACAACAACGAAGAAGAATTCGTCTTCGTGGCAGGCGGCATTTTGGAGGTGCAACCTCACTGTGTGACCGTGCTGGCCGATACCGCGATTCGCGGTGCCGATCTGGACGAAGCCAAAGCCAATGAAGCCAAGCGTTTGGCTGAAGAGGCGCTTCAGAACGCCAAGGGCGATCTGGACTTGGCCAAGGCCCAGAGCGAACTGGCTGTCATGGTTGCTCAACTGGCTGCCATCCAGCGCTTGCGCAAGAAGTGATTCCCGACTGATCGCGCCCGTTGTGCAACGGGACGCATCACCCCAAAGCCCGCAGCTGATCCCTGCGGGTTTTTTTCTTGGTGCTCGGGGTGCTCTGGGGCATGTGTTCGGCATCAGGTCGGGCTCTGGGGCCCATTGGGCTAGTAGACTGTGAGGCTCCCCATTTGATTTGTTTGCCGGAGCCCGATCGATGTCCACAGCGCGCCAAGCCGCCTCGTCCCCCCGTAGCCGATCGGTCAAGGAAAAAGCTCAGAGCGCCACCCAGGCCAAAGCGCGTCCCTTGACCGTGCAGGACTATCTGCAAAAGATCCTGACCAGCCGGGTGTATGACGTGGCCATTGAGACGCCGCTGGATGAAGCGCGCAATCTGTCCCGCCGTCTGGGGCATCACGTGTACCTCAAGCGAGAGGACCAGCAGCCGGTGTTCAGCTTCAAGCTGCGCGGGGCCTATAACAAGATGGCCAAGCTCACCAAAGCGCAGTTGGCCAAAGGTGTGATCTGCGCCTCTGCGGGGAACCATGCCCAAGGTGTGGCATTGGGCGCGCGCCGTTTGGGGTGCCAGGCCACCATCGTGATGCCCACGACCACGCCCCAGGTTAAGATCGATGCGGTTCGGCACTTCGGTGGCGACAATGTCCAGATCGTGCTGCATGGAGAGAGCTACTCCGACGCCGCTTTGTACGCCAAGGATCTGGAGAAGAAGAAGGGCATGACCTTTGTGCATCCCTTTGACGATCCGGATGTGATCGCCGGTCAAGGCACGGTGGCCATGGAGATCTTGCGCCAGCACTCGGGGCCAATTGACGCAGTGTTCGTGGCCATTGGCGGTGGGGGGTTGATCAGCGGGGTCGCGGCTTACATCAAAGCCGTGCGGCCGGAGATCAAGGTCATTGGTGTGCAGATGAATGACTCCGATGCCATGGCGCGCTCAGTCAAGGCGGGCAAGCGGGTCACCTTGAGCGACGTGGGCTTGTTCTCGGACGGCACAGCGGTCAAGTTGGTGGGTGAGGAAACCATGCGCTTGGCCAAGACCTTGGTGGACGACTTCGTCATCGTCAACACCGATGCTGTGTGCGCGGCCATCAAGGACATCTATCAAGACACCCGCTCCATAGTGGAGCCCGCCGGGGCATTGGGCGTGGCTGCGGTCAAGCAGTATGCCGAGCGGCATGGCGGTCAGGGCAAGACCTACATCGCCATCAACTGTGGCGCCAACATGAACTTCGATCGCTTGCGCTTTGTGGCCGAGCGGGCGGAAGTGGGTGAAGAGCGCGAAGCCTTGTTGGCGGTGACGATTCCAGAAGAGCGCGGCTCATTCAAGCGCTTTTGCGAAACCATCGGCCCGCGCAGCGTCACTGAATTCAACTATCGCATCTCGGATGAAAAGCAAGCCCATGTGTTTGTGGGGCTGAGCACCAAAGAGCGAGGCGAATCGAAAAAGATCGCCAAGCAGTTTGAAGGCCAAGGCTTCCGTACCGTGGATTTGACGCAGGACGAGTTGGCCAAGACGCATATTCGCCACATGGTCGGCGGACGTTCATCCCTGGCTGAGGGGGAGCGTTTGTACAGCTTCATTTTCCCAGAGCGTCCGGGTGCTCTGATGACGTTCCTGACCAGCTTGCCGCCGGGGTGGAACATCAGCTTGTTCCACTATCGGAATCAAGGTGCGGACTACGGTCGCATCCTGGTCGGTTTGCAAGTGCCCAAGGCCGACACGAAGGCGATCAAGCCATTTCTGGATGCACTGGGCTACGCGTATGTGGATGAAACGCGCAACCCGGTCTACCGCTTGTTCTTGCGTTAATTCAGTTGGGGGCGACGCATGTCGCCGGGTTGGCCTCGCATGGCATCGCCGGGCGGCGGCGAGGGCATCCCGTTTTGGGGTGGCGGGGGCATGCCGTTTGGCGGTTGAGCGGCAGAAGCGGTGCTCAAGCCGCCGATGGGGGGATGACCCCAGTCGCAGGGGCCGGCAACAAGGGCAGGTCCAAGGTCAAGGCAGTGGGCCCCTCTACGGGACCAATTTCAGCGCCGCGCTGGGTCAGGCTGCGCAGGACATTCTGGCCATCGACCACCCCGCCCACACGAATGGCGCGAGGCGGGTTGTTGTCCACGCTGATCAGGGCCACGCCGCCTTGATCTTCGGGGTGTTTGGGCGCCACGACGCCAATGAGTTTGATGCGCCCGGCCAACATGGCATTTTGGCCGTTGTCGGGTGCGGCGGGGCCGGAGGCTTTGGTGGGGCCCGCCAGCAGTTTGTGAGGGTCGCCTTTCCCCGCGTTGTCGAGCGAGACGGCGCTGGCATTGGGCGGCACCGCGGTGGGTTGCGCCAACCAGCGCAGGCCCCAGAACGCCAGACTGGCCGCAACAGCGGCCCAGATGATGAGTGCGAGGATACGAGATGCCATGGTGAGCCCATTATGATGGGAGAACACCGTGGCTGAGGGGCGAAACAGCTAGGGGGACCCCGGGTAGATCCCTCATCCGAGCGCCTCAACTGTCGGGCATGCTTGGCCCTCGTTGGTCAAAGGCCTCGATAGCAGTCCTTTTGCAGCACTGAGACGGATCGAAAATGAAACTGATTGTGAAACTTCCGCATGCCGCTCGCACCACGGTCAAGGCCGTGCAGCGCGGCTTCACCCTGATCGAGTTGATGGTTGTGCTGGTCATCATTGGCCTGCTGGCCGCACTGATCGTGCCCAATGTGCTGGATCGTGCTGACGATGCCCGTGTGACCGCCGCCAAAACGGACGTGGCCAATTTGATGCAGGCGCTCAAGCTGTACAAGCTCGACAACATGCGCTTCCCGACAGGCGAGCAAGGCTTGCAGGCACTCGTGGCCAAGCCAACCACGGGCCCGATCCCTCCGAACTGGAAGCCGTATCTGGAGAAGCTGCCCAATGACCCATGGGGCCGCGCTTATCAATACGCCAACCCTGGCGTCAAGGGGCCTGTCGATGTGTTCAGCTTTGGTGCGGATGGCCAAAGCGGTGGTGAAGGACGGGATGCCGACATCGGTTCCTGGCAGTAAACACCGGCGTCTCGGCGGCTTCACGCTGCTGGAGTTGATGGTGGTGATCGCGATGATTGCCATCACCACGGCGGTGGTTTCATTGGCCATTCCTGACCCCTCTGCGACACGCTTGGAGCGTGAAGCGGCGCGTCTGATCGCGCAGTTGGAGGCGGCGCGTACGCAGGCGCGTGCGGGCGCGATGACGGTGTTGTGGGTGCCCCAGTCGAATGGGGTGGATGCGGACTATCAATTCGTGGGCTTGCCGCCGGCCTTGCTGCCCAGCCTGAAGTGGATGGAGCCTGAGGTGACGGCCAAGGTGGTTGGCGCCAAAAGCGTCGTGTTGGGGCCAGAGCCGGTGATTGGGCCTCAGCAAGTGGTGTTGAGTCTGGGGGATCGGCAGATCACCATTGGGACCGACGGACTGGCGCCGTTTGATGTGGTGCGTCCCGAGGTGGATGAGGCCAATTCTGAGTCGGAGGGCGCGGGTGGCAATGCCCCATGAACAACGTGGCATGACGCTGATCGAGGTGCTGGTGGCCCTCGCCGTCGTGGCCATTACTTTGTCCGCCGGTATCAAGGCGGCAGGGGGCTTGACGGTGAACGCCCAGCGCATGGTGGACCTGACCATTGCCCAATGGTGTGCTGAAAACCAATTGACGGCTTTGCGGCTGACGCGCAGCTACCCTTCTGTGGGCGACAGCGACTTCAGCTGCCAGCAAATGGGCCGAGACCTGCCGGGACACATGGTGGTGCGGCCGACGCCGAACATCAACTTTCGGCGGGTGGACACGCAGGTCTTGGACGAAGAGCAGCAACCGATTGTGCGGCTGTCAACCATTTTGCCGAGGTTCTGATGGGGCAGGTAGCTCGCGCGAGGCGCGCCTCCGTCCAAGGGTTCACGCTCATTGAGGTGTTGGTGGCCTTGTTGATTTTGGCCGTCATGTCCGCCACGGCCTGGAAGGGCATGGATGGTATTGCCAAGGCCCGTGATGTGGCGGACGGCAAACTCAAGCAGACCTTGCGCTTGCAGTCGGTGGTGACACAGTGGGATGCGGATCTGTCGGCTGTCATGGACACCATGGTGGTGCCGGCTTGGCAATTCGACGGTGCCAGTGTGCGACTGACTCGCCGATCGGGGGCCGGTGCTCAAATGGTGGTGTGGTCTTTGCGTAATGGTCGATGGGTTCGCTGGGCGAGCGAGCCGACGACCACCGTGGGTGAGTTGCAGCAGTATTGGATGCGCTCCTTCCAATTGCAGGGGCGAGAGCCGGGCACCTTGGTGGCGTTGAAGGGTTTGGAGCAATGGCAGGTGTATTGCCATCGCAATGGCAGTTGGTCGAACTGCCAGTCCTCTAACGACGTGACGCGCGCCACTGCAGTGGTGCCAGGGGCCCCAGGTGTGACTCCGTCACCCGCTCGCACCCCAACTGTGAGCACGCGTGAAATCTTGCCTCAGGCGATCCGGCTGGTCTTGACCCTGGGGGCCGACAGCGGCTTTTCAGGGGCGGTGACCCGCGATGTGATCATGCCGCCGCAACCCAACTAAGGTAGCTGAGCATGAGTTGGCAACCCATTCCAGCGTCTTCGCCCCGGCATCAGCAGCGGGGTGCGGCTTTGCTGATGGCCATGGTCATTGTGACGCTGGTGGCGACTTTTTCTGCCTCCATGGTGTGGCAGCAGTGGCGTGCCGTGCAGATCGAGGCGGCTGAGCGCGTGCAGTCCCAATCACAGTGGGTGTTGCTGGGCGCGCTGGATTGGGCGCGCTTGATTCTGAAAGAAGACAAGCGCAATGGTGGACCTGACCACTTGGGTGAGCCGTGGGCGATCCCTTTGGCCGAAGCGCGCCTGTCGAGCTTTCTTGCCACGGACAAGGATAACTCGGACGATGCGCCGGAGGCTTTCCTGTCTGGCAAGGTGGAGGACATGACTTCGCGCTACAACCTGCGCAATGTCCT
>JAGWTE010000164.1 GCA_028869095.1 Burkholderiales bacterium | reverse complement strand
CGGGATGAACAGGCGCGCCACGGTGCCATCGGCATCCACCGGGGGGAACAGAAACAAACCACAGGGCGTTTCAATGTGCCCCATGGTGTGCCCCTGCATCTGGGTGCCATCTTTGAGCCAGACACGGTATTTGGTGTTCAGGCGATGGTCCAGCACGGCGGCGTGCGGGTCCAGCTCTTCGGTCACCACGGACGCAGCAAAGGGACGGGTCAACAGCAGAGACCGGAACTGCCCAAATCGCAGTGGCATGGTCGTGCGAGACGGCGGCACCTGAACCTGGGCAACCTGCTGGTCGGGCACGAAAAAGACCAGTCGCCCGCGCATGACCCGGCCATTGAGCCCCACGATTTCGCAGGGTTCGTGATCCGTCTGCGGCTCCGGCTGCGGGTAGCAGGCGTAAGGCGGCGTCGGCCAACGGAAGGCCCCTGCATCAAGCGTTGACGCATCGGGGTCGACCAGGGTGAGAGGCGTCGAGGGTTGGTCAGGCATGGCGGGGCGAGCGATCCAATTGAACCCCTACCATCTTATGAAAAGACACCCCTTCTGATCCAGTCATCAGGGGGGCGATTGCCCTACTAATGAGCGTCGGGCCCCAACGGAACCCCACGGCGCCCCATTCAGGCTCAGAAATCCTGCGGCCGGAAGTTGATTTCAAAGGGACACGGCACGCGCTTGTTCTCGTCCAGCGGCAGCACCTGGGTGCGCTCCAGGGCGCGGATCACGGCCTCGTCCCATTGCTTGTTGCCCGATGCCGCGATCACCGTGCTGCGGGTGATCCGACCGTCTTTCGAGCATTCCACCTTCACCAAAGCAGCCGGGTTACCCGTGACGCCGTCTCGCGGAAAGACGATGTTGGCCTTGACGCGAGACACGATGCGGCCAATGTAGCTGTCGCTGGGGCCGGCGGATGAGATCTGGTCCTGCGCCAGGTTGCGCATCAGGCGGTCCAGATTGGCTTGGCGTTGCTCGGCCAGGCTCTTGGCCTCGGCTTTGGCACGCGCGGCCTCGGCAGCCTTGGCTTTGGCCTCTGCCTTGGGGTCCACCACGGGTTTGGCCGGCGGCACCACCTTGGGCGGGACTTTTTCTGGCTTGACCTCGGCCTTGGGGGGCGCCTTCTTGGGCGGATCAGGCAAGAAGACCTCTTTGGGCTCCTTCTTGTGCTCTTTCTTGGGCGGTTTGGGCTTGACCGGCGTGATGGCCAAGTCAGCCGGTTTCTCCACCGGCTTTTCAACCACCGGCTCGGGCGGCTGGGCCGGTGTAGGCGGCGGCGTCACCTCTGCGGGGGGCTCGGGCGTGGGTGGGACAGGCTCTTGCACCTTGGGCACGCTCGTCCAGACCTCGGCCTCCACGGCAGCGGGTTGCTGGATCTTCCAGTGCACGCCCAAGGCGAGCGCGCCCACCAGCAAAAGGTGGACAAACAAGGCCATGGCCAGACCCGGCTTCCAGCCACCCGCGTCTTGCGGGCGAAACTGGGAGAAATCAGCCGGAGAAGCCGTGCCTTGCAACATGGTCAAGCACCGCCACCTGTTGTGCGAACCGACAAGCCCACGCGGGCCACGCCGGCGCGCTGCAAGGTGTCCATGATCTGGACCACGGCTTCATAGCGCACGTCCTTGCGCGCGGAAATGATCACCGGCACGGCAGCGGCGCCCCCTTCGGCGCTGTTCTGCACCTCTTTGACCTTGCGGGCCAGATCGGCCAGCATCACGATCCCGGCGTCCTGGCTGTTGACGCGCAGCTTCACGCGGCCTTCGTCCTGAACCACAAGCTCCACGACCTTTTCAGGCGCTTTCTGGGCTTTGCCCATGGTGGGCAAGTCCACCACGCCGGTAGGCAACAAGGGTGCGCTGACCATGAAAATGATCAGCAAGACCAACATGACGTCGATGAACGGCACCATGTTGATTTCGCTTTGGGTTCGGCGGCGATGGCGGCCGCCACGTCCGATGAGCTGTGCCACGATCAGTGCCCTTGTGCAGGACGACCTTGCTCGGCTGGCGTCACATTGCGCGCCAGGATGTTGGAGAACTCTTCGACAAAGGACTCCATGTGCGTGGCGATGCGGTCGATGTCACGCGAGAAGCGGTTGTAGGCCAACACGGCCGGAATCGCCGCAAACAGGCCGATGGCGGTGGCCACCAGGGCTTCGGCAATACCGGGCGCCACAGTCGCCAGGGTCACTTGCTGCAGATTGGACAAGCCGGTGAAGGCGTGCATGATCCCCCAGACGGTGCCAAACAGGCCGATGTAGGGCGACACGGAACCGACCGACCCCAGGAAGTCGAGCTTGGCTTCGATCAGGTCCATTTCGCGCTGAAAGCTGGCGCGCATGGCGCGGCGCGAGCCTTCCAGCAAAGCGCCCACGTCGGTCACACGGCGCTCGCGCATCTTCATGAACTCGCGCATGCCAGCCGCAAAAATGCGCTCTTGCGGCGACACGGGGCCCTCGCCCCGCTGCGCGTCCTGATAGAGCTCTTGCAGCGTGCGGCCTGCCCAGAATTCCTGATCGAATTCTTCGTTGTCGGTTTTGACCCGGCGCAGGCCAATGAGCTTGCCAAAGATCACCGTCCAGCTGGCCAGCGACACGGTCAGCAACAAGGCCATCACCAGTTGCACCAGCAAGCTGGCGTGCAACACCAGGGTGATGATGGACAAATCTTGATTCATGAACGTCAACCTCCGAAATTCAATTGTGATCGATGGGCGCGCCACCCACGTCGCCAGACTCGCCCATCAGGGCGGCCAACATCTCAGCCGGAATCCGGCCCGGGCGGAAACCGTCGGCGCCGGGCTGGACCCAGCCAATCCGAATGCGCCCTTCGGTCAGCAACTCGTCGCCGCGCAGCACCTTTTGGTCAAACACCATGGACGCCCGGCCCGCCTCGGCCACCGAGACGGTGACCGTCAGCCAATCGTCCAGCCTGGCGGGGCGCACATAGCGCACCTGGGTCTCGCTGACCACAAACATGCCGCCACCGGAGTTGCGCGCGGTTTCCTGCCCATGGCCCAGGCTGCGCAGCCATTCGGTGCGGGCCCGCTCCATGAAGCGCAGGTAGTTGGCGTAGAACACGATGCCGCCGGCATCGGTGTCTTCCCAGTACACCCTGACATGGATCTGATACGCCGGCGCGCTGGTGCCCGGCCCTGCTGTGAGATTGGCATTCATCGACCCTGATTATCGCGACTTCTGACGTCGCGCCAATGAGGTCAGACCAAGTCTGGGGATTGCACGGCTTGTAAAGTTACTTGTCGCTCACCCTGGCGCTCGCGCAAGCGCAGCCACCACACGGCCCCCTTCTTGACGGACCAGGCCAGGTCATAGCCGGTCAACAAGCGGGCCGCCGCCATGCCCAAGATCGGTTGATGGCCGACCACCAGCACCGCATCCCGTGACTGAGGCCATTTGGCCACGGCCAACAAGTCATCGACGGAAGCCAAGGGGTTCAGGGCCTTAACCGTCTTAAACGATCGCCCCAACGCCAACGCGGTCTGTTGGGTGCGCTGTGCCGGGCTGACCAGCACCCGGGTCGACTCAGGCAAGCGTTGGTTGAGCCAGGCGGCCATGCGCTCGGCCTGCCGCTGGCCCTTGGGCGTCAAGCAACGCGCCAGATCCCGCTGCGGATCGATGTGGACCGTCACCGTTTGGCCCGACTCGGCCGCATCGGCCTGATCCGCGTCCAAAGACAAAGTTTCAGCCTGAGCGTGACGCCACAAGATCAGATCCATGCCTTCAGGCCTTCCTGTCAGGTTGTCAGATGGGGGCCCGGTAACGCGCCATCAGGGCCTGCTGCGCACTGAGGCCATCGCTGCCCGCCCGGCTGTAAAAGCCCTCGCTGTTTTGCACCCAGGCGTCGCGCCCGTCCATCAGATAGGGCACCAGGCATTCATCGATGACGCGTTGGCGCAAGGCGTTGTCCCGCACCGGCCAGGCCAGCTCGATGCGACGTGTCATGTTGCGGTTCATCCAGTCGGCGCTGGACAAATACAAGGCCTCGTCGTGCTCGTGTGGGCCCCAGCGGAAGTAGATGACCCGGGTGTGCTCCAACATGCGCCCCACCACCGATCGCACTCGGATGCGATCCGTCAACCCAGGCACGCCAGGTGGCAGCACGCAGGCGCCCCGCACGATCAAATCGATCTCGGCACCGGCCTGTCCGGCCTCAATCAGGGCATGGATCAAGGGCTCGTCCGTCAAGGCATTGACTTTGACCACGATGCGCGCCACTTGCCCTTCTCGGGCTGATTGGGCCACCCGGCCGATCTGGCGGATCAGGGCTTTTTGCAGATTGGACGGCGCCAGCAACAACTGCCTTGCGGCCTTCAACTGCGCCATGCTGGACAGCTGGGTGAACAACATGTCGACATCAGCGGTGATGTCGGGGTGGCTGGTCAGGTAACCCACGTCGGTATAGAGCTTGGACGTCCGGGGGTTGTAGTTGCCGGTCGACAAGTGGGCATAGCGACGCAGGCGCCCGCCTTCGCGGCGGGTGACCAACATCATCTTGGCGTGGGTTTTCAAGCCCACGATGCCGTACACGACCTGGGCGCCCAGGGCTTCCAGGCGCTCGGCCCAGTTGATGTTGGCCTCTTCGTCAAAGCGGGCTTTGAGCTCCACCACGGCCAGCACTTCCTTGCCTCGGCGCACCGCCTCCAGCAGCAGGTCCATCAGCACGGACTCGCTGCCAGTACGGTAGATGGTCTGCTTGATGGCCAGCACATTGGGGTCGTAGACCGCTTCGCGCAAGAACTGCACCACGGCGTCAAACGACTCGAAGGGGTGGTGCAGCATCACGTCGGTGCGCCGCAGGTGATCGAACATGCCGCCGTGCTGCGGCAGGCCTTCAGGCCACCCCGGCAGATAGGCTGGAAAACGCAAATGGTCGCCTTCGACCTGATCCACCACCTGCGACAGTCGAACCAGGTTCACCGGGCCATTGACATGGAACAGCGCGTGGTGAGACAGGTCAAACTGCTCCAACAAGAAGTCAGACAGGTCCTTGGGGCAGCTGCGCACCACTTCCAAACGAATAGCCTGACCGAACTGGCGGGTGCTCATCTTGGAGCGCAAAGCCACCCGCAAATCGGTCACGTCGTCTTCGTCAACGTCGATTTCCGAATCCCGTGTCAGGCGGAACTGCGAAAACGCCTTGATCTCACGCCCCGGGAACAGCTCATGCAAATGCGCCCGGATGACGCTGGACAGCAACACAAAGGCTTGTTGCCCTTCACTGACTTCGTCGGGCAAGCGAATAACCCGCGGCAAGACCCGGGGAATGCGGACGATGGCAATGTCGTTGTCGCGGCCAAAGGCATCGCGTCCACCCAGGCGAACAATGAAGTTCAGGGTCTTGTTGGCGACCTGCGGGAAGGGATGCGAGGGGTCCAGCCCAATGGGCACCAGCAGGGGTTGAACCTGCTTTTGGAAAAAGCTGGCCACCCATTCACGCTGCGGGTTGTTGCGCTCGTCATGGTTGAGGATGACGATGCCGGCCACGCGCAACTGAGGGCCCAACTCTTCGTTGAAGATCCGGTATTGCTCGTGCACCAACTGGTGCGCCTCTTTGGCAACGTCGATCAGGTATTGCGGGCCAATGCCGGTGCCCCGGGTTTTGGACGCCTCAAAGAGATCGGCATAACGCACCTCGAAAAACTCATCGAGGTTGGACGACAAGATGCAGATGTAGCGCAGACGCTCCAACAGGGGAAGGTCATCCCGCTGGGCTTGCGCCAACACGCGGCGGTTGAATTCGAGAATGGCCTGTTCACGGCTTAACAATTTCAAACGCGCAACTCCTGACACCTGATGAACCCTTACTGCAGGACGACAAAACAAACCCTGTTCCAGTTTAGCCCCGGCTACATGTCAAATGTTTGACAAAACGATGACAACTCAGACCAAGGGTTAACACCGTCGTTTCAAACACACCCTGACAAATGGCGCATTAGGATGTCATTCACGCGCATTCACATCGTTGCCGAGGCTCTTCATGTCCAGCTTTGTCTTTGAAACCGTCCCCAAGATCCTGTGTGAACAAGGCGGCATCCAGCGGCTGGGTGAGGTCGCCCGCAACCTGGGCATCAGCCGCGTCTTTGTGGTCACCGACCCGGGCTTGATCCGGGCCAAGGTGTTGGACAGGGCGCTGGAGTCTCTGGCCGCCTGGCACATCGACACCCACGTGTTCTCGGATGTTCAGGCCGACCCGCCGGAGCAAAGCGTGCAGGCCGCGGCCCAAGCTGCTACCGCCTTTGAAGCCAATGGCGTCATCGGCATCGGGGGCGGCAGCTCCATGGACACCGCCAAGCTGGTGGCCCTGCTGGCACGCACGCCCCAGAAGCTGCCTGAGATCTATGGCGTGGGCTTGGCGCAAGGGCCACGGCTGGCGCTGGTCCAAGTGCCCACCACCGCGGGCACCGGCTCTGAAGTCACCCCCATTTCGATCCTGACCACGCCCACGCATGAAAAGAAAGGCGTGGT
>JAGWTE010000163.1 GCA_028869095.1 Burkholderiales bacterium | reverse complement strand
CGGTGTGAAGACCGCGCCCCAGTTGGGCCCCGCCACGCCTTGGGCCACACGCACCCAGGTGCCACTGCTGGCATCACCTGGGGCATGGCCTGTGGCGTGCGCAGCTTGCGTGTCAGGCGCATTCAAACCACCGCTCAATGGCACTGCGCCGCGCTGCCAAGCAAACTGCACACGCACGCGAGCATCGCGATCGGTCGTCACTGCGTCACCATTGGCGGTCACCACGATGGCGGTTTGGGGGCCAGGCGCGGTCGGTGCCATTGATGGCAAGGGCACCAGGCGCACATCGGCCGGCACGGCGCTGAACTGGTTGCGGTAACTGCCTTGATCCAGATCGGATGTTTGGAGGATCTGCGCCGCTTCAGCCCCGAGGTTGTTGGCCGCTTCGTGGGTAATGCGGATCACCTTGAAGCGGTTGTCGGCTCCACCCATCTCCGCGCCTTCGTACAGGCTGTGCTCGGTGATCGCAAAAGATGCGCCTTCACTCAGGCTGCGCACTGCGCTGTGGCCTTGCGCGCCGCGCTGGCTGAGGTCGTGAGCCGCCATCCAGGCCCGAGCGCCTGCATCGGCCACATCGCTGCTGGCATGCAAGGAATCAGCCACTCGGCCATCGGCATAGCGGCGTTCGCCATGGCCGGCATAGCCTTCCAGCGTGGGCACATTGCCTTGAGGTGTGAGTGCGGATGCGTTGGCCGACACGCCGCTGACCTGGCGCTCATCCCACGCACCCAAGGTGATCGCATTGGTGCCGATCTGCTGGCCCACACTCCAAGCCGTGATCTTGTCTTCACCCAGGCCGTTGTGGCCCCGGACATCGGTGCGGCCAAAGCGCAGGCTGCCCACATCGGGCGCATCAGCCAATTCATCAAAGATGACCAGGGTGTGCTGACTGGCTTCGTGCTCCAGGCGCCAGCTCCAGCCCTCTTGGGCCATCAAGCGTTGGGCAAAGGCCCAATCGGTTTCTCTGAACTGCGTGCAGGTGGCGCGCGTGGGGCCGCCCTTGGCAAGATCAAATCGGAATCGAGCTTGAGGAAAGGCGCTGAAGACCGAGCCCAGGATGTCTTGTGCGCTCAGATCCTGAAAGATGCGGGTGTCACGACGCTGCAGCAGCCAGTGCGTCCAAGCGGCCAGCGTCAAGCGGTATCGGGCCAGGCCACCGTTTGCACCCAGCTGAGCGGTCTGAACAACATGGCCGTGCCAATGGCGCCAGCTGCCATCAGCCAGTTG
The DNA here is from genome assembly GCA_028869095.1 of Burkholderiales bacterium. GTDB lineage: Bacteria > Pseudomonadota > Gammaproteobacteria > Burkholderiales > Burkholderiaceae_C > Aquabacterium. The sequence continues at coordinate 5,324 of JAGWTE010000163.1, read as the reverse complement.
CAGCTTGAGGATGGCCGCCTCGCCGGTCAGCGCCTTCAAAGCCAAACCGGCCGAGGTGCTGACGCAGTCAATGTCGGCCCACAGGGGCTCGTTGGCGTGCACCGACTCGTGCACGCGGCAACGCTCGACCACCAAGGTGCCTGAGGCCAGCGCGGTTTCCAGTTGCAGCAAGCGCGTGTCTTGCCCCAAGGTCAAGGCCGCGCGCAGGCGCGAGAGCAAATCGCCCGTCAAGCCGTCCATCACGCCGCGCCAATTGGAGAGCGCGCCTGCCAGCGATTGCAACTGCGAGGGCACGCTCAGCCCTCCACCACCGCTCATGGGCACGGGAACGTTCATCGGTCCACCTGAATTTATTTATTGGAAGGAATGCAACCTTCAATCATCAGGCAGACGCCCCTGGCGGCCACTCACCCGTTCAGGTGAAGTTGCAAGGAGTTGTTTCGGGTCACCCCGCAGGGCAATCAGTCCTCGTGTTGCCCGCTTTGCTGCATGCGCCACATGTCGGCATATCGCCCGTTTTGCGCCAGCAGGCGGGCATGGGTGCCGCGCTCAATGATGCGCCCGGCCTCCATCACCAAAATCTCATGCGCATGAACAACCGTCGATAAACGGTGCGCAATCACCAACACGGTCTTGCCTTGCGCCACGGCGGCCAGTTCGGCCTGGATTGCGCGCTCGTTGGCCGAGTCCAGCGCCGAGGTGGCCTCGTCAAACACCAGAATCGGCGGGTTCTTGAGTAAGGTGCGAGCAATGGCCACGCGTTGCTTTTCGCCCCCCGACAGTTTCAGGCCCCGCTCGCCCACCACGGTCTCGTAGCCCTTGGGGGTGCTGACGATGAAGTCGTGGATGCGGGCGGCTTGGGCGGCCGCATCCACCTCTTGGCGGCTCGCCTCCGGGCGGCCATAGGCAATGTTGTAGGCCACCGTGTCGTTGAACAAAACCGTGTCTTGGGGGACGATGCCGATGTGGCGGCGCAGGCTGTCTTGCGTCAGGCTGCGGATGTCATGGCCATGCACGTTGATGCACCCGCCTTGCACGTCATAAAAGCGGTAGAGCAAGCGGGCCAAGGTGGACTTGCCCGATCCGGATGGCCCCACCACGGCCACGGTTTGCCCAGCCGGAATCTCAAAGCTGATGTCGTGCAAGATGGGGCGGTCTGGCTCATAGGCAAACTGCACGTGGTCAAAGCGCACGGCCGGCGGGCCTTTGAGCAACAGGGGCGAGGCATCGGGCGCATCGGCCACTTCGCGTTCACGCTCCATCAGCGTGAACATCTTGTCCAGGTCGGTCAGCGATTGTTTGATCTCGCGATAGATCACACCCAAGAAGTTGAGCGGGATGTAGAGCTGGATCATGAAGGCGTTGACCATCACCAGGTCACCCACCGTCATGCGGCCCACGACCACACCTTGGGTGGCGCGCCACAGCATGATGATCAAGCCAACCGCGATGATGGTTTGCTGGCCTGTGTTCAGCAGGGACAAGGTTTGCTGACTCTTGAGACCGGCCTTGCGCAACTTCTCCAGCGCCTCGTCATAACGGCGAGCTTCAAAGGATTCGTTGTTGAAGTATTTGACGGTCTCGTAGTTGAGCAAGGAGTCAATCGCGCGCGAATGGGCTTTGGAGTCCAGCTCGTTCATGACCTTGCGGTATTGCGTGCGCCATTGGGTAACGGACACCGTGAAGGTCACATACAAGACCAGCGCGGCCAACGTGATCCAAGCGAAAGCCATGTCGAACTTGGTGGCCAGCAGGGTCAGCACCAAGGTCACTTCGATCAAGGTGGGGACGATGCTGTAGAGCGAGTACGAGATCAGAGAGTGGACCGCCCGCGTGCCGCGCTCGATGTCACGGGTCATGCCACCGGTCTGGCGCTCCAGGTGGAAACGCAGGCTCAAGGCGTGCAGGTGCGAAAACACGCTCAAGGAGATCGAACGCGCCGCCCCCTCGGTGGCCTTGGCAAAAACCAGTTCACGCAACTCGGCAAACAGCGAGGTGGACAAGCGCAGCAAGCCATAGGCGACCAACAAGCCCGTCGGCACCACCAACATGGCCTGCGCAGCCGTGGGATGCGGCGCGAGGCGGTCCACCAAATCCTTGAGCAACAAGGGCACGCCCACGTTGGCCAGTTTGGCCCCGACCATGAAGCCCAGAGCCAGCATCACCCGCCATTTGTACTGCCACAAATAGGGCCACAAACGCGAGAGGGTTTCCCTGTCCGAGCGGCCGGAAACCGTGGCAGAGTTCTGGTTATCTGAGCTGGATGTGTGTGCGTGGCGCCGCATTCTGGAACAATCCCTTGTCTGATTGAGATGCAGATTGTCTGCTTGAATTGCCATGACCATTGTTCCCCGCCCCAATACCCTGTTGACGCCCACCGATCTGCACCCCGAAATGGAGTTGGTCATGCGGGTCATGCCCATGCCCGAGGACACCAACGGCAACGGCGACATCTTTGGCGGCTGGATCATGGCCAAGATCGACTTGGGCGCCTGCGTGCTGCCCGCGCGCGTGGCCAAGGGCCGCGTGGCGACCGTGGCGGTGAACGAATTCGTGTTCCGCTCGGCCATGTCGGTGGGCGATTTGCTGTCCATCTACGCCCGCATCGAAAAGATCGGCAACACCTCGATCACCGTGCATGTCGAGGCTTGGGCCGAGCGCAACCCTTCCGCCCCCTTCCTGGTCAAAGTGACCGAGGCCAAGGTGACCTACGTGGCCATTGATTCGGAAGGCCGCCCCCGCCCGATCCCCAAGGGCTGACACGGCTCATGGATCTGGTTCCTGTCTCGACCTTGGAGTCGGCCCCCCGCGCCTTGCACAGCCAAGGCTGGGCGCTGCTGGGCGCCGATACGCTGCTACCTTGGGTGGGCCTGGATGCCGCGACAGCAGACACCCTGCATGACAGCTGGAACCAGCTGCCCGCCGACCCCCATTTGCGCGACGGCGGCCATTACCGCTTTCGCCGCCATGACAGCTATGTGCTGGACAACGCCAGCGGCGCACTGACCCTGGTGCCGCACCGGGCCCATTGGCAACCCGTGATCTACAACGCCTTGCACGGCGGGTTTGAACGCTGGTTTGAGCCGGTCGAAGCCAAGGTGTCCCAACACCCCGCCTGGCAATCTTTGGTCCGCCACCTGGGCCAATTGCTGGCGCAGGTCAAAAGCACACCGCAGTGGTTCATCGAAGCGCACCAGTTCCGCGTGGACACCACGGGTGGCATTGGCCGGCCGACGCCCGAGGGCGCACACCGCGATGGTGTCGACTTTGTGGCCGTGTTGATGCTGGGCCGACATCAGATCAAGGGTGGCGAGACCCGTGTGTTCGAGGCCGACGGCCCGCACGGTGTGCGCTTCACCCTGACCGAACCCTGGAGCACCATGCTGCTGGACGACGAGCGTGTGATCCATGAGTCCACGCCCATCCAGCCCTTGAGTGACCACGGTTGGCGCGACACCCTGGTGCTGACCTTCCGGCAGCACGGGTTTCAGGGGCCGGCTGCGGCCTGAGCCCTGAGCCCCAAAGCCCCTGCCGCGCGCTGTTCGCACCAGGCCAGGGGGACCGGGATCAGTGGAAGCAGGACTCGATCGAGATCTCGGTCGCGACCAATTGGTTGCTGTTGTTGAAGGATGTGCCACGCACCTCGACGCAGGTACGGAGATCGGTCACGGGTCCATTGCGCAACACAGAAGAATCGTAGGACACCACCACGCCACGCACCGTCATCTGCGACGAGGATACGGCCGAGGCTAGCCCGTGCAACTCGACCTCACGCGCATCAATCTCGACCTGTGTTTCTGACTCCACCGACGTGGCAATCAACACCCCGTTGACCATCTGGCCTTCCACTTCGATGCGAGCCCCTTCCGTCAAGGTCACACCAGGTCCGCTGGCAGAAGACGCATCCACCGTCACACCATTGACCACAAAGTGCTTCTGATCCGTCAACTCGCCGATCAAGCCTTTGAAGCGAGCTTCCTTGCTATCGGACACCGCTGCAGCTGGCGCACGCACGCGAGAGGCGACCCACATTCCAAACAATTGAGTAGGGGCCACACGCACCCGCACCAATGCGCCATTGCGGACTCTCAAAGGCAAGGGTGCTGCCGCTCCGTAATCGATGGTTTGCGTCCCCAGCGTGAAGGTCGTGGGACTGACAGACAGATTGCGCACCACGCCCGACAACTTCATCACGGCGGGTCGAGATGGCAAAGTCTCAATGCGGGTCGCGGTGTAGCCTGTGGCGGACACCAATCCATACACGATCACGTAGTCGTTGACCTGGATCGGCGCGGTGTACACCGTCTTGCTGTCGATGGCGATATTGCGGCCAAACAAGGTGATGCCGGTCAAAGTTGATCCTGACCCAGTGGTCACCGCCGTCACCTGCCCGATGAAGTCACTGGCCACCTTCACCGATGTGGCGGTGGCGGTGTCGGTCTGGCCCGAACTACCGGCCGTGATGCTGGACCCCTGCACTTCAACCAACATACCCAACTGCACGCGACTCTGATCAAAGCCCGCCGTGTCTTCATCATCCTGCACCGCCGCACCACTGACGTCATAGCGCACGCCATTGACGATGATGGAACCCAGCCCCGATACCGGACCACTGGTGTACGACCCCGTGCCGCCGCTGCCGACGCCATTGCTGGCGACATTGGTGCCGCCGCCAAAACTGGTCAACAGAAACAGGCTTAACAACCAGCCAAACTTCTTCATGATGGATCCTCGTCTTGCTCGTCGGCTCGGGCCTCGTGGAAGGTGAACAAACCCAGGCGCACGCGCTGCTGAGCCTCCCCCCCACTGTTGCGGTCCACCGCCATGCGCTGCTCCAGCAAGGACACGGCCTCGCTGAGCAACTGCTTCCAATGTTCTCGCGCCAATTGGCGCACCATTTCAACCGACTCGCGTGACAAGTTGTCAGCAAACACGGCTTGCTCAAAGTGAGCCGATTTGTCGGCCAGCACGTTGGTGACCGCAGCATGGAGGTGATCAGAGACGTTGTCGCGCAAAAAAGCCAGCATGCGCTGCCAGTCACCTTTGGGCACAAAGCCTTGCTGTAACAGGCTGACCGTGTCTGCCGCCACGTCGATCTGGGCCATGCCCAAGCGCACCAATTCATCGAGCAAGCTGCGCGGGTGCACGTCCTGCGTGACCGAACGCGCCAAGGTCTCAAAGCTGGGGGCCAGGCCCTGACGCGCCAAAACATTGGGGCAACCCGATACGCCGTCCTCGCAATAGTTGGGGTCAGACAGCCAACGGGTGAACACTTCAGACGCCAAGGACACGGGCGCGGGCATGGGGCGGCCGGTATCGCTTTC
>JAGWTE010000162.1 GCA_028869095.1 Burkholderiales bacterium | reverse complement strand
AAGGACTTGGCCATCTTCTCGAAGTTGACGCGCAGGTCGTCCAGCTTTTCCAGGGCGTGGTTCTTCAGCTCTTCGAGCTTCTTGGTCAGCGCCTTGGAGCCGCCGTTGCCGTCGTCGTCTTCGTCTTCGTCGAATTCGTCGAAGTCTTCTTCGGCCACGTAGTCATCGGCCTCGTCTTCGGCCACGAAGCCGTCCACGACGTCGGAGATGGGCAATTCGCCAGCGCGGATCTTGTCGGCCAGCGACAGGATTTCAGCGATGGTGGTGGGCGAGGCCGAGATGGCCAGCATCATGGCCTGCAGGCCACCTTCGATGCGCTTGGCAATTTCGATTTCGCCTTCGCGAGTCAGCAGCTCGACGGTGCCCATTTCGCGCATGTACATGCGGACGGGGTCGGTCGTGCGGCCGAATTCGGAGTCCACCGTCGACAGCGCGGCTTCAGCGGCTTCTTCGGCTTCTTCTTCCGTGGCGGTCGACTGCGCGCTGTTGGAGATCAGCAGCGTGGCCGCATCAGGCGCCTGTTCGTACACCGCCACGCCCATGTCGTTCAACATGGAAATGATGGCTTCGAGGATTTCAGCCTCAACCAGCTTTTCGGGCAAGTGGTCGTTGATTTCCTGATGGGTCAGGAAGCCACGGGTCTTGCCCAGCTTGATCAGGGTCTTGAGGTCTTGGCGACGCTTGTTGACTTCGTCTTCGGTCAGCGTGGTGTCGTCAATGCCAAATTCGCGCATCAGGGCGCGTTCTTTGGCGCGCGAGACCTTCATGCGCAGCGGCTTGGCCTTGGGCTTGTCTTCGCCACTGGCTTCTTCCGAAGCCGCTTCAGCCTCGTTGGCGTCGAGTTCGCCTTCCAGTTCGGCTTCGATGTCGCCCACGTCGTCTTCATCAAACGACGCTTTCTTGGCATCCTTCTTGGTGGCTTTGCTGGACGACGCAGCCGCAGTCTCAGTGGCGGCCTTGGGCTTGCGGCCGCGCTTTTTGGGTTCGCTGGCGGTTGCTGTGCTATCGGTCGCTGCAGCGGCAGCTTTGCTTGTCTTCTTGTCAGTCACTTCTGCAGCGTCAGCGTTCTTCGCGGCTTTTTTCGCGGTCATGCGGGTCCTCGAAAGAAATTCTTTGGGCTTGTCGAACCCTCCATTATCCCCTAAGCGGAGAAGGGCGTCAAAGCATTATCCGGATGGCGGATTTCCTTATCCCGATATGGGACGCTTCTGGCTGATTTCAAGCTTCATGGCCAGAGATAGGCGAACCAACTCCATTTTTCGAGCCTCGGCGGCCTCAGATAGTTCACCGGATTGGTTCAGGAGCTCCAATTCTTCACGAATGGCGTCCAGCTCCAGGGGCTTGATCATGGTCATCAGGTCATCCACCGACTCTTTGTTGTCGGGCAGATCCAGGAATCGGCCCATTCGGTCGGCCAATTGGGTGAAAGGCCCTTCAGTATCGGCAGGGGGCGTGTCGTCTTGCTCAGGCACGCCGCGCATCAGGCGAAGCAACTCGGTGGCAGAGATCGGACCTTGATCCAGGATCACGCGGTCCAGCCAGCGGAAGAATTCGCCGTAGGGTAGGGCCTGCTCGCACAGCAAATCGTGGGTAGATGGCGGCAATTGCTCCCAAAAGTCGCTGTGGCAGACCAGGATCCAGGCCATTCGGTCCAGCGGCGTGGTGGCTTTGGGCAGAGGCCGTTGCGGGACCGGGCTGCCTTGCTTTTGCCAGCGCATGCCGTCTCGGCGCCAGTTGCCCCCGCCTTTGCCGCCGCTCCAGTTGCCACGGCCTTTCTCGCCGGACCATGATCCTGAGCGCTTGGGCGGTGCTCCGGTGTCGTACTCACTGTATTGGCCGTCGCCGCCGGTAGAGCCGGTCCAGTCGTCTGCGGCGTAACCATCGGGCTCGAACGCCGGGATGTCATCCGGGCCGTCGTACGAGGAGTGCGCGCGAGAAGGCCGTTGCGCGCCATGGGTGTGCTGGCCGTGCCCCCCATGACCGGCCTCGGCCAAGCGCCGGCGGACGTCTTCAGCGGGGCAGCGCGCTTGCGTGGCCAGATCGTCGGCAATTTGGCCCTTCAGTGCCCCCTCTGGCAATTGGCGAATCAAGGGGATGGCCTGGGCCAACAGGCGTGCGCGTCCTTCGGCGGTGTCGAGGTCGCAGTCCGCACTGGCATGTTCCAGAATCTGGCGCGACAGTGGCACGGCTTTTTTGACGCATGCTTCAAATGCCTCGGGGCCGAACTCGCGGATGTAGCTGTCGGGGTCGTGCTCGGTGGGCAGGAACAGAAAGCTGATGCGGCGGGTGTCCGTGGCGTGGGGCAGCGAGGCTTCCAGTGCTCGTCCAGCCGCACGGCGTCCGGCTGCATCGCCGTCGAAACTGAAAACGACTTGTTCGGTGAAGCGAAACAGCTTGTGCACATGGTCAGCCGTGCAGGCGGTGCCCAGCGTGGCGACGGCATTGCCAAAGCCCCACTGCGCCAGCGCGACCACGTCCATGTAGCCTTCGGTGACGATGGCATAGCCTTTGTTGCGCAGGGCGGAGCGGCCTTCGTACAGGCCATACAACTCTCGCCCTTTGACAAACACCGGTGTTTCCGGCGAGTTCAAATACTTGGGCTCGCCCTTGTCCAGCACCCGGCCGCCAAAGCCGATGACCTCGCCTTGCGGGTTGCGGATGGGGAACATGATCCGGTCGCGAAAGCGGTCGTAACGTTTGCCTTCCGTTTCGCCCGCTTGGGGTTCGTGCATGATGACCAAGCCGGCTTCGACCAAGAGCGGATCGTCGTATTTGGGAAAGACGCTGGCCAGCCCGCGCCAGTTGTCGGGCGCATATCCCAAGGCAAAGCGTGCGGCGACTTCGCCCGTCAGGCCGCGTCCCTTCAGATAGGCCACGGCGCGCGGTGTGGTCTTGAGTTGCTGCTTCCAGTGTTTGGTGGCTTGCGCCATCACATCGGTCAGCGTGGCCTGCTTTTCCTTGTGGGCTTTGGCGCGTTCGCGGTCTTCCGGTCGGGTGTCGTCATCAGGCACCTGCATGCCTTGCATCTGGGCCAACTCTTTGACCGCTTCGACAAAGTTCAGCCCCGCGTTCTCCATCAAAAAGCCCAAGGCATTGCCGTGGACGCCGCAGCCAAAGCAGTGATAGGTCTGGCGGCTGGGGCTGACGATGAAACTGGGCGACTTTTCGCCGTGGAAGGGGCACAGGCCCTTGAAGTTGATCCCTGCCTTTTTGAGCGTGACATGCCGTCCGACCACGTCAACGACGTCGGTTCTGGCCAGCAAGTCTTGGATGAAGGACTGGGGGATCACTTGGTTAACTCAGGGCAAATGAGATGGGGCCAATGAAAAAACCCCGGCGCTGGAGGGCGGCGGGGCCTTTGCGATCAAACCGATGGAGATGGGTTGATCAGCTTCCCAGAGCTTCGAGCGCGCGGGCGGTGATGTCATCGACCGAACCGACACCGCTGATTTTGCGGCAACGGGGGGCGGCTGCGTCGCCGGTTGCAGACCACTGCGAGTAGTAGTCCACCAGGGGGCGGGTCTGTTGGTGATACACCTCCAGGCGCTTGCGCACGGTTTCTTCCTTGTCGTCATCGCGTTGGATCAGGTCTTCGCCGGTGGCGTCGTCCTTGCCGGCCACCTTGGGCGGGTTGAACACAACGTGATAGGTGCGGCCCGAGGCCACGTGCACACGGCGACCGCTCATGCGCTCGATGATCGACGAGTCAGGCACGTCGATTTCCAGCACCACATCGATCTTGACGCCGGCAGCCTTCATGGCGTCGGCTTGGGGAATCGTGCGAGGGAAACCGTCAAACAGGAAACCCTTGGCGCAGTCTGGCTGAGCGATGCGTTCCTTGACCAGGCCGATGATGATGTCATCGTTGACCAGGCCACCTGCGTCCATCACCTTCTTGGCGGCCAGGCCCAGCTCGGTGCCGGCCTTGATGGCAGCGCGCAGCATGTCGCCGGTCGAGATCTGGGGGATGCCGTATTTCTGGCACAGGAAAGTGGCTTGGGTGCCCTTGCCGGCGCCGGGGGCGCCCAACAGAATGAGTCTCATGTATCTCCTCTATATCCGGTACTGAGCGGGCGTACCCACTCAGACTGCGTCGACCTGAGAGGATATCACGCGTGTCTTTTATGGAGCCGCGGGACTTCACGCAGAACAGTGATCTACTGCGCTGAATACGGGTGTCAACCCTTGGCAAAGTGGGCGCGAACCCTCTCCAGATCCTCTGGGGTGTCCACGCCAGCGCCTGGGGCGTGTGGCGTCACGTGCACGGCGATGCGCTCGCCATGCCACAGCACGCGCAATTGCTCCAGCGACTCAATCGTTTCCAGCGGGCTGATGCTCAGGGTCGGGAAACGACGCAAAAAACCGGCGCGGTAGCCATAGATGCCAATGTGGCGCAAGGCTGGCGTTACGGATGTGCACGGTGTGCCCGGAGCGGGGGCGTCACGCCACCAAGGGATGGGGGCGCGTGAAAAGTACAGCGCTCGTCCTTGGGCATCGGTGACCACCTTGACCACATTGGGGTTGGCGAACAGATCGGCTTCGGTCAGAGGATGGGCTGCCGTGCTGACGACACAGTCCGGGCGTTGCGTCAATTGGTCGGCGCAAGCGTCGATCAGTGCCGGGTCGATCAAAGGCTCGTCGCCTTGCACGTTGACCACCGCGTCCTGGCCGTCCAGATTCAGCAATTGGCAGGCCTCGGCCAGCCGGTCGCTACCGGTTGGATGGTCCGCACGGGTCAGGACACAGGGCACGCCATGGGCTTGGCATGCTTGAACGATGCGCTCGTCATCGGCCGCCACGACGACCTGGCTGGCCTGGCTCAGGCGTGCGCGCTGGGCCACGCGAACCACCATGGGCACGCCGCCAATGTCAGCCAGGGGCTTGTTGGGCAGGCGAGTGGAGGCCAGTCGGGCAGGGATCAGAACCGTGTAGCTCATGTCAGTCGGCAGCCGGCATCGGGGCGTGATGAGGGATGGGCTGGAGGTTGTCGTCCACCGCGACCGCTTCGTTTTCCAGCATCACGGGGATGCCGTCGCGAATGGGGAAACCCAATTTGTCCGAGGCACAGACCAGGTACTCGCTTTGAGCGGGACGTTGAAGAGGGCCCTTGCAAAGTGGGCAGACAAGCAGTTCGATGAGGCGGGTGTCCATGGCGTCAATGAGTAAGGTGGGCGGGGCGAGGCAATCGGTTCAGCGCTTGGTCTAGCGCAGTCCAGAAGGCGGGCTCAGGTTGGAAGTTCAACGAGACCACCCACACCTGGGTGAGGGGCCGCTGCCGACGCACCTGTTCGGGTGATAGTTTGACAGCATCTTTCTCGGTCACGAAGACGTGGGCCACATCTTGTGGCCAAGGCAGCTCAGACAGGTCCGCATGGTCGGGCAGCGGCAGGCCGTGAATGCGCCAGCCCAGTGCCTCCAGTTGCGCAAAGAAGCGGTCAGGCTGGGCGATGCCAGCCAAAGCCCAGACGGGCTCGCTGCCTTGTTGCTGAGGTGCTGGGGGAGGGGGCGCATCGTGCTCGGCGGGCTGGCCTTGCCACCAGGCTTGCAGCGACTTCAAAGGCCCTGTGGAACGCTTGGCGCAATAGCCTGGCAAGGGCGTGCTGGGGCGATCTGCGTTGTAAAGCACGATCGGCGCCGCCAGCAAGCCGGGGGGCGGCGAGGTTCCCAAAGGTTCTCTCATCGGGCCCGCCGGGAGCAGCCAGCCATTGCCTTGCCCCCGTTCGTCATAAACGATCACTTCGATATCGCGTTGCAAGGCCAGGTGCTGCAGGCCGTCATCACAGATGAGGATGTCAATCTCTGGGTGCTGCTTGAGCAGGGCTTGCCCGCTGCGAGCACGCTGGGGATCGATCATGACCGGTACGTGTGTGCGACGCCAGATGAGCAAGGGCTCGTCCCCGGTGTCTTGTGCGGTCAACTGGGCTTGTGATTGAGCGTTGAGCAGCAGGGGGCGAGGGTGGCGTGAGGCCTCGGCCTTGTAGCCGCGCGTCAGGACGCCCGGGTGCCAGCCTTGGGCTTGCAGGTGCTGCAAGATGGCAATGGTGGTGGGCGTTTTGCCCGCCCCGCCCACAATGCGGTTGCCGACCACCAGAACGGGACGATGCAGCCGCGTGGAAGACCACCAGTTATGCCGGTAACCCAAGCGGCGCAAGCTGGAGAGCGCGCCAAACAGGCAAGACAGAGGCCAAAGCAGCAGGGCGCCGGGGCCCCGTTGACGCCAGACAGACGTGATGTCAAAAGCCATGGTCAAAGGCCGTGTTGGTTAGGCCTGCTGCAAAAGGGTCAACAACGACCGGCCAGGTTATTGAGCAGGCGCCGCAGCCGCAGCTGCATCCGATTGCCCCTGGGTGGCGAAGGTCAGCTGAGACAAGCCCACGCGCCGAGCCGCATCCATCACATTGATCACGCTCTGATGCGTGGCCGACGCGTCAGCGGTGACCACGATGACCGTGTCTTTGGCGGGGCCTGCGGCTGCATTCAGGGCTGCTGCCAAGGTGTCCACGCCCCGGGCTTCCAGCACGCGCTGATTGAGCACGTAGCGGCCGTCGGCGGTCACCAGCACCACCAGTTCCTTGGGGCGAGGCTTGGCTGACTGCGCATTGGCCGTCGGCAGGTTGATCTTCAGTTCAGTGAACTTGGCGTAGGTGGTGGTCAACATCAAAAAGATGAGGATGACCAACAGCACGTCGATGAAGGGGATCAGGTTGATCTCGGGCTCTTCCTGGCGCCGAGTGCGGAAATTCATGGGCATGGGGATCCCTCCGTGGTGGGGCGAAGGATCAACGACGCGTGCCCGTCAGGCGCAGCAGGTGCGGCACCATGCGCTCGGACGCTTGTTCCATGGCCAGGGTGTAGGCGTCCACGCGAGCGC
>JAGWTE010000161.1 GCA_028869095.1 Burkholderiales bacterium | reverse complement strand
CACACACCCGCAAATGAGCCGATCTGGTGTGAGAAGAACACCAGGCCACCCAGCATGGACAGGTGTTGCACGCCCATCATTTGGGCCACGATGGCATTGGTCGGCGGCACGGTGGACAACCACAGCGCGCCCATCACGGCGGCGAAGATGCCCACGCTCCAGGCGGAGGCGGGGGTGAGGATGAACAACACGATGGCCAGGGCGCGCAGCAGGTAGATGGTCGCCAGGATCCAGGATTTGCGCAATCGCTGGCCCAGCGCGCCGGTGGAATAGGTGCCGATGACGTTGAACAGGCCGATCAAGGCCAGTGCGGTGGTGGCGGTGTCGGGGGGCAGGTGAATGTCTTTGAGGTAGCTGGGTAGATGGATGCCGATGAAGGCCAACTGGAAACCGCAAACAAAGTAGCCGGCGGTCAGCAGCAAATAGCCTCGGTGCGTGAAGGCCTGGCGCAGGACTTGGGCCGTGCCAACTGGCTTGGACAGGCCGTCGTGACCGTGCGCAGGCGTGGTGATGGGGCGGTCGTGCAGGCCGAAGGCAAAAGGCAGGATCAGCAGGGCGGCAGCGGCCAGGGCCATGAGGGCCGGTGCCCAACCCAGATGCTGGATCAACCAACTGGCCAGGGGCACCATCAAAAATTGCCCAAAGGAGCCGGCCGCGCCGGTGATGCCCATGGCCATGGAGCGCTGGTCGGCCGGAACGTGGCGGCCTAAGACGCCGTAAATCACCGAGTAGGTGCTGCAAGCCTGTGCCAGGCCGATGGTCACACCGGTGGACAAGGTGAAGGTCAAGGGTGTGGCGGCCTCGGCCATGCCGATCAGGCCCAGGGCGTACAGCGCGGCGCCTGCCCACAAGACTTTGAGCGCGCCTTGGCGGTCAGCCCACCAGCCCACCAGGGGGCCGGCCGCGCCCCAGACCAGGTTTTGAATTGCCAGGGCCAGGGAGTAGGTTTCTCGGCTCCAGCCGTGCGCGCCGGTGATGGGTTGCAGCCACAGGCCAAAGCCGTGGCGGATGCCCATGGACAGGGTCACGATGAAGGCACCGCAAAACAGCAGTTGTCCCAGCGGCAGGGACCGGTCGGAGTGAGACATGGAGGTGAGGGCGCCAGGCCCGGCATGAACGAAGGGGGCAGAGAGGACTGAGCCAGGCTCAGATCTGCATGTTCATGATATCTGTGTAGGCCTGAACGAGCTTGTTTCGCACCTGAACCGCCGATTGAAAACCCAATTGAGCCTTTTGCATGGCGATCATCGTCTCTTCCAGGCTGACCGTGGGGTTGTCAAATTGGACTTCCCTTTGCATGACGGTGGCTTTGTCTTGCGCGGCGCTGATGGAGTTCAGCGCGTTGCTGAAAGAGCTCTGGAAGCTGGGTTTGTCAACCCCGCCAACTCCCCCCGTGGCTTCCTGGCGGATTTTGGCCTGAACGCGCTGGGCGACATCGGCCATGCCGGCCTTGGAGGCAGCTTGGGCGAAATCAAAGGGCTTCAGTTTGAGATCCATGGTGCCGATATCCGACGGACTGTGATGCAGTTCATCACGGTTGTCACTTTAGAGACTTCCACCTGAGGCATAGGCGGGAAGAAGGCGGCATTTCAGTCGCTGTTCCCGGCACTTTTACCTGCCCGGACTCCGAATAATGGGACCGTTACCGCGGGTTTGCGGCATCGTGTTGAATCGGTGCGCGGCCCAACGCACCGAACGCCCATGGAAGTCACAGTCGCACCATCTCAAAATGTCGTCGCCGTCCCGCCTAACGGGGTGGTGGAGAACCAGCCTCAGGGTTTTGCCCAGCGGCTGGTGGCTCTGCCGGCGCAAAAGAAGTTGATGCTTGGCGGGGGCATTGCCGCCCTGGTCGCCATTTTTGTGGCCATGATGATGTGGGGCCGCGAAGGAGATTACCGGGTCTTGTACGCCAACTTGTCTGACAAGGACGGCGGCGCGATCCTGGCGCAACTGCAGCAAATGAATGTGCCGTACAAGCACGCCGATGGCGGCGCGGCCATCATGGTGCCGGCAGACAAGGTGCATGACATTCGCCTCAAATTGGCTGCGGCCGGTTTGCCCAAGGGCTCGGTGACGGGTTTCGAGTTGATGGAGACTCAGAAATTCGGGGTGACCCAGTTCCAGGAACGGTTGAACTTCCAGCGCGGCCTGGAAGGCGAGTTGACCCGTTCCATCCAAACCTTGTCGGGCGTGCAAAGCGCCCGTGTGCATTTGGCGCTGCCCAATCAGAATGGTTTCTTCCGCGAGCAGCAAAAGGCGTCGGCCTCGGTGGTGCTGTCGCTGTACCCGGGGCGCAACCTGGAGCGCGGTCAGATTGCTGGCATCGTGCACCTGGTGTCGTCCAGCGTGCCCGAGATGTCGCCCAAGGCGGTGACCGTGGTCGACCAGACGGGGGCGCTGCTGTCGGGTTCGACCGACGCGGCTGATCAATCCGGCCTGGATGCGCAACAACTGGCCTATGTTCGCCAGATTGAGAGCAGCTACACCCAGCGCATTCGCGACATCCTGGAGCCCGTGGTGGGCAAGGACAATTTCCGTGCCCAGGTCAATGCGGACCTTGACTTCAACCAGACCGAGTCGACCGCAGAAGAGTACAAGCCCAACCAAGGCCAGGCTGCATCGTCTGCCTCGGTTCGCAGCCAGCAAAGCACCGAGCAGGTTGGCGCTGGCAGCGCCCAGCCTTCGGGCATCCCTGGTGCGATGAGCAACCAGCCGCCTGTGCCTGCGACAGCGCCCGTCAACGGTGCGTCGCAAGCTTTGCAAGCGGCTCAAGGCACCACCACCGGGGGCTCCAGCCGCCGTGAGGCGGTGACCAACTACGAGGTCGACAAGACCGTTCGGGTGACGCGCAATGCCACCGGCTCGATCAAGCGCATCAATGCCGCCGTGGTGATCAACCATCGTACGGTGACCGATGCCAAGGGCAAGACCACGACCCAGCCCATCCCTCAAGAAGAGTTGGACAAGCTGACGGCGCTGGTGCAGGAAACCATTGGCTTTGACCAGCAACGCGGTGACTCGGTCAAGATCGTGAACACACCGTTCCAGGTCGTCAAGGAAGAGCCCGACAGCACCCCGATCTGGCAGCGTCCAGAAACCGTGGACGTGCTGCGGACACTGGCTGTGCCTGGTGCGCTGACTTTGGCCGCGCTGATTGTGGTGTTTGGTGCGATTCGTCCGGCGATTCGCGCGGCCCGCCCGGAACCTGCAGCTGAGCCCGAAGCGGCCAAGCTCAATGCAGTGGTGGATGACGAGAACGAATTGCCTGGTGTGGCTGACTTGCCGCCCGGCATGGTGCGTGGCCCGGATGGCCGTGCCGTGCCAGCGCTGGAAGCCCCTCTTGCAGACGGGCGTCTGGAGAGTGCCAAGAGCCTGGCCAAGGAAAACCCCGCAGCCATGGCCACATTGGTGCGTAGTTGGATGACGGAGGCCTGAGCATGCCCAGCAACATTGCGAATCTGGAAGACAAGAACATTGAAGACGCGGCCATCTTGCTGATGTCGATCGGCGAGGAAGAGGCGGCCGAGGTGTTCAAGCATCTGGAGCCCAAGGAAGTGCAGTTGCTGGGCGAGACGATTGCCCGACTCAAGTCTGTGCCACGGGATCGCGTGGAAGTGGTCTTGTCTCGTTACGCGCACGATTCGACAGACTTGGGCATCTTGGTGCCCGATACCGACGAGTACATCAAGGCGGTGTTGCGCAAGGCGCTGGGCGAGGACAAGGCCAATTTGCTGATCGACCGCATCATTCAAGGCAGCGATGTCACCGGCATTGAGAGCCTGAAGTGGATGGATCCCGCCTCGATTGCCGAACTGCTGCGCAATGAGCATCCTCAGATTGTGGCGGCGATCCTGGTCCATCTGGACCCCGATCTGTCGTCGTCGGTGCTGAAGTCCTTCACCGAACGCCATCGCAACGAAGTAATGGTCCGTATCGCCACGCTGGACGGTATCCAGCCTGCGGCTTTGAAGGACTTGAACGAAGTGTTGTCGCGCGTGTTGGCTGGCGGAGCGCAGGTTCGCAAGGCGTCGTTGGGTGGGGTCAAACCGGCTGCAGAAATCATCAACTTGATGGGCACCAGCCTGGAAACCTCCGTGCTGGATTACATCCGCGAGGCCGACGGCGATCTGGCGCAAAAGATCATGGACAACATGTTCACCTTCGACGATTTGTCGAAGTTGGACGACAAGGGCTTCCAGACCATGCTCAAGGAAGTTCAGACCGAATCGCTCATCATTGCGCTCAAAGGTGGCTCGCCCGAGATCCGCGAGAAGGTGTTCAAGAACATGTCGACCCGTGCGGCCGAAACGCTGCGCGAAGACCTGGAGTCTCGCGGCCCGGTCAAGCTGTCCGAGGTGGAGGCCGAGCAGAAAGAGTTGCTCAAGATCGTGCGTCGTCTGGCAGACGAAGGCCAGATCGTGTTGAGCAGCGGAGGCGACGATGAGTACGTCTAAGCCCGGTCAGCCACCCGGTGGGCAAGGCGGGGGCAATGGTGGCAATGACAAAGGGGGCGGCAACCCCTATGCGCGCTTCATTCCCAAGGAAGAGTTAGGCAAGGTCCAGGCCTGGAACCCGCAAACATTTGCTGCACCCACCAGCCGCCCCGGAACCGAAGGCGACGGCGGGGTGCGCAAGCCCACTTTGGCTGAGCGTGCGGCGGCCGAGGTCAAGCCTTTTGGCCGGACGGATGTGGGCGGTGGTGCCACAGCCCCGGTGCGTCCGGCAGCCGGATCGATGGGCGGTGCGCCGGCTCAAGGCGCAGCCAAGGCAAAAACCGGCCCCAGCCCCCAGACCCCGCCACCCAAACCGGCCCCCAGGCGTCCCATTGTGGGCGGGGTGCCTGGCGAGATGCCTGAGCCTGAACCCGAAGCCGTGGCTGATCAGCCCGCCGGGCCCAGTATGGATGAGTTGGTCCATGAAGCCCGCCAGTCTGGCTATCAGGACGGTTACCGCAACGGCCTGGCTGCGCTGGAAAGCTACAAGCAGACCCAGGCTGCGCAGATCGCCGTTTACATGAATGACCATGTAGGCGCCCTGGCCGCTGATTTTCACAAGCGGCTGGACGCGCTGGAGCAGCAGTTGGCAGGGCGCATCGCAGGGGTGGCGCTGGAGTTGGCCCGCCAAGTGGTGCGCAACGAAATCCATCAGAACCCCGAAGTGGTGATCGAGGTGGCGGAGCAGGCCATGAGTGCCTTGCTGACCTCGGCCCGTCAGATCATGTTGCGCCTGCATCCGGAAGACTTCGCCTTGTCTCAAGGCCATTTGTCTGAGATGCTGGAGGCACGGGGTGCGCGTGTGGTGCCCGACACCAATATTTCACGTGGTGGATGCCTGATTGAATCCGACATCGCTGTGGTGGATGCCACGGTGGAGGCCCGCTGGGCACGTGCTGCAGCGGCCATGGGCCATCAGGCGCCCTGGAATGATGGGGTTGAGCCTGCCACGCCCACGCCTGTGGTGCCGGTCGAGGACGAAGACGACGAGCCGATTGTTGGCGTGGACACGCCAAAGGGTGAAGCAGTATGAACATGCCCATTCAAGCCCGTGACACCGTGACCTCTGATCGTTGGGGCCGATTCCTGGACGACATGGACACCTGTGCCGGCACCGTCATCCCGCTGGAGAGCCAAGGCAAATTGGTCAAGGTGGCCGGGTTGGTGCTGGAAGCCGCCGGCTTGCGTTTGCCTGTGGGCGCAGTGTGCGAGATTCACTCTGAAACCCGGCTGGAGTCCACACCGGTTCTTGCCGAGGTAGTGGGCTTCACCGGGGACCGGGCCTATTTGATGCCGACGGCTGAAGTGCACGGCCTGTCAAGCGGCGCCCGCGTGGTGCCGCGTACCATCCCCATCAATCCGCCTGTGTTGGGGCGCCCCAATCACCCCTGGCGTCGTAGTGAAGACCGCACGCGTCATCTGCCCATTGGCAGTGGCTTGCTGGGCCGCGTCGTCAATGCGCAAGGCGAGCCGCTGGACCGCCAAGGCCCCTTGCACCATGTGCGCAACGAGCCGCTGGTGCGCCGTGCGATCAACGCCATGGACCGCGATCCGGTGCGTTTGCCGCTGGATACCGGCGTGCGTGCCATCAACTCGATGTTGACCGTGGGCCGAGGCCAGCGGATTGGTTTGTTTGCCGGATCGGGCGTGGGCAAGAGCGTGCTGCTGGGCATGATGGCCCGTTACACCCAGGCTGACGTGATCGTGGTGGGCCTGATCGGCGAACGAGGCCGCGAAGTCAAAGAATTCATTGAAGACATCCTGGGCGAGGAGGGCCTGGCCCGCTCGGTGGTGGTGGCTGCTCCCGCAGACGCGCCCCCGCTGACTCGCATGCAGGGCGCCAACTACGCGACCGCCGTGGCCGAGCACTTCCGCGATCAGGGCTTGCATGTGCTGCTGCTGATGGATTCGCTGACCCGCTATGCCATGGCACAACGTGAAATCGCGCTGGCCATTGGCGAGCCGCCTGCGACCAAAGGGTATCCACCTTCCTGCTTTGCCAAGCTGCCCCAATTGGTGGAGCGCAGCGGCAATGGACTCAACGGTCATGGCTCGATCACAGCGTTCTACACCGTGCTGTCCGAGGGCGATGACCAGCAAGATCCCATCGCGGACGCCGCTCGTGCCATTTTGGACGGTCACATCGTGTTGTCGCGTGAATTGGCTGAAGCGGGCCACTTCCCGGCGATTGACATTGAACGCTCGGCTTCACGCGTGATGCACAACGTGGCCGATCCGGCTCACATAGATGATTCACGCCGCTTTCGCCAGCTGTGGTCCAAGTTCAGCAAGGCCAAAGACCTCATCCAGCTGGGCGCGTATGCACAAGGTCACGATATGGAGCTGGATCAGGCCGTGCGTATCCATCCCGACATGGTTCGATTGCTTCAACAAGACATGCATACACCCGCTCATCTCGCGGA
>JAGWTE010000009.1 GCA_028869095.1 Burkholderiales bacterium | reverse complement strand
ACGGTGTCAATGGGCCACTGTTGTGCCAGTGCCAAGATGAGCTGGCCCAAGGTGGCGTATTGAGACGGTTCAAAGGCGTGGTCTTCCAGGCCTTCGAGTTCAATGCCAACCGAGTAGTCGTTGCAGTTGTCGCGTCCTTGCCAGGATGAGCGGCCGGCATGCCAGGCGCGATCCAAGACCGATACGAACTGCGTCAGATCGCCGTTGCGTCGGATGAAAAAGTGCGCAGAGACCTCTGCCCCCTTGATCTGCTCAAAGTAAGGGTGCGCGGCCCAGTCCAATTGGTTGGTGAAGAGTTGCTCGACCTCATCGCCGCCGTACACACCAGGTGGCAGGCTGATGGAGTGGACCACGACCAGGGTGATGGGCTCGCCCTGCGGTCGCGCGCCGAAGTTGGGCGAGGGCACGTGGCGGGCCGAATGCAGCCAGCCTTGGTCCCAGGTCAGGTCACTCGGCATCTTGCTCAGGGTCAAAGCGTTCACCCAGCACCACGCCCTGGTCGGTCACGTGCACGCCCAGGCGGGCCATGCGGTAGCGCATCTGTCTCAAAGACAAGCCCAGACTGGCGCCCGCTGCGGTGCGGTTGAGGCGGTGTTTCTCAAGTGCACGGATCAGGATGTCTCGCTCGATCTGGTCCAGGTGCCCAGCCAGGTCGTGAGGCAATTCGGCTGACGTGGCAGGCGTGTGGCTGGCTGGAAGGGGTTGGCGCACCGTGTCCGACCACTGCGGCTCGGTGGTCGTGGGGCTGAAGACGGGCTCGGCACAAGCCAAGCCCAGGTCTTCGGGCTCGATCTGGCTTTGGTTGCTCAAGGCCACGGCCCGCTGGAGCATGTTCTCCAGCTCGCGCACGTTGCCAGGAAAGCCATATTGCGCCATGGCTTCCAAGGCTGCGGGACTGAGCGTGGCGGTCTGGGGCAGCTGCGATTCGTGCGCGATCTTGTCCAGGATCCGTTGGCTCAACTGGGGCAGGTCTGCCAGACGCTCACGCAGAGGCGGCAAGGAGATCTGGATGACGTTGAGGCGGTAGTACAAGTCCTGACGGAATCGGTTGTTCTGGACTTCTTGGCCCAAGTCTTTGTGGCTGGCGCTGATGATGCGCACGTCCACCGGCATTTCGTTGGTGGTGCCCACGGGGCGAATGGCCCGCTCTTGAATGGCACGCAGCAGTTTGGACTGCATGGACAGGGGCAGGTCGCCGATTTCGTCCAGAAAGAGTGTGCCGCTTTGAGCAGCCTGGAAGAAGCCTTCACGGTCTTCGGTGGCACCGGTGAAGGCGCCTTTGCGGTAGCCAAAGAATTCGGCTTCGAGCAGATGCTCTGGAATGGCGCCGCAATTGACCGCGATGAAGGGGCCTTTGGTGCGCGCACTGACGTCGTGGATGGCGCGCGCGACCAATTCCTTGCCGGTGCCAGATTCACCCCACAGCAATACGGGCGCCATGCTGCGTGCGACCTTGTCGATGAGCGAGCGTACTTGTTCAATGGCCGGGCTGGTGCCTGTCAGGCGAGCCAGTGCCGAGCTGGTGGACGGCGTGTTGCGATGAATGGGGGCTCGCACGGGGGCGGCGTGGGGCGTGGCCAATTTGTCTGTCACGCTCGCAGCCGCAGCGCTGCTGGAGACCGCCGTTGAGCGCTCAGCGATGGGCGCACCGCCCACGGCGGACATCACCACGGCACGGAACTGTTTGAGGTCAACGGGCTTGGTCAGGTAGTCATAGGCGCCGGCTTTGAGCGCCGTGACCGCGTTTTCTGCCGAGCCGTAGGCGGTGATCACGATCGCGCGCTCGGCGCGTCCTGAGGCTTCAATGCGCTTGAGCAGGTCCAGGCCTGTGCCATCAGGCAAACGCATGTCGGTGATGACGGCGCTGTAGCGTTGTTGGCTCAGATGTTGCCAGGCATCGTCGACGGAGCCGGCGGTGTCCACCGTATAGCCCTCGCGCAACAGCGTGAGTTCGTAAAGGGTCCGCAGGTCCGGCTCGTCGTCAACGACAAGCAGGCGGTGGGATGCGGGCGTGGTCATGTTGGTAATGCGGGGGCTTGTGAGGGGGCAACCGGCAAGGTGACGAAGAACTCGTTGCGGTGTCGGACGCCCAAAGGGTGTTGGCGGTAGTCGATGTGGGCGCCATGGCGCTCACACAACTCTCTGCAAATATACAGGCCCAGCCCGGTGCCTCGGCTGCTGGTCGAGAAGAAGGGCTCGAACAAGGAGCGCTCGGTGTCGTTGGAGATGGGCTCGCCGTCACTGAGCACAGACAGCATCAGCAAGCCTTGTGGGTGGACGTGCGGTGTCCAATGCAGTGACACCAACAGGGCACCAGGCGCACCACTGTTGTAGCGCAAGGCGTTGTCCAGCAAGTTGACCAGCACGCGCTGTAGATGGTCTGGATCAAAGCGAATCAGAATGTGCGGGTAGGCAGGCGAAGCCTTGCAGCCCGTCAGATCCAGTTGCATCAAGCCGGGGGCATGGGCGTGCATCTGGATCTGGATGCCATGGGTTGCGGCCCATTCCTGACAAATGGCATCGACCGTGTCGAGCGCATCAATCATGGGGGCAGGGGGGCGCAAGCCAGGCGCCACGGTCAGGATGTCGTCGACGATGTGTTTGAGTCGTGTGACGTTGTCGCTGACCATCTGCGTCAACTTCAATTGGGCGGGGGCTTGCAGGTCTTCGGCCAGCAGGGCATTGGCCTGAGAGATGGCCGCCAGTGGGTTGCGGATTTCATGCGCGATCCCGGCTGACATGCGGCCCATGGCGGCCAATTTGTCCTGGCGCAGACGGGCTTGCAGGGTGCGCACGTCTTCGATGAACATCACGCAGACATCTTCGCCGCTGTCTTGATCGTGCCCTTTGGTGAAGCGCACACGCAGCCGCAGGGCTCGCCGTATTTCGTCGTCAAAATCGAGCTGAGCGACGATGCCTTCGTCGGCCAAAGCCGGGTTGGCGACTGCCTTGTCGATGGCGCGAACAATGGGCTGCCAGGCGGGCACACCTCGCAGTTGGAAGGGGGCGGTGGTGGTCTGGCCGTGAGCCGCCAGCAAGCGGCGGGCAGCGGGGTTGGCCGTGCGAACGCGTCCTTGTCGGTCCACCACCAAAACGCCCTCGCTCATTTGCTCGATGACGAGCTTGTTCAGTTGAGCTTGTTGTCGAGCCAACTCCATGCTGCCGCGCGCGCTGCGCTCTTCGCGGGCCAGCCTGACCGACAACTCGCTGGCCAGGACGGCGATGGCGAACAGGCCAAAGCCGGTCAGGCCGGCTTGGGTTAACAGCAGGGTCGGGACACCGCTGGCATCGTTGTATTGCAGCCAGGCGGCGGCCAGCAGGTTCAATGTGGCCGTGGCCGCCACCCCCAATGCCAGGATGCGAGACATCAGCACGGCTGACATCAGCACCGGCAGGATCAACAAGGCCTGCGAATTGAAGTTGGTGCCCGCCAAAAAATGCAGCAGCGCAAAAGCACACAAATCGAGCCCGACGGTGGCCAGCGATTGACGGGGGCGCAGGGTGTGTTGGGTCGGTGTTTTGGGGTGGCGCTGAGAGGGCAGCCCCCACCAGAGCAAGGTGGCGCCGCAGTACGCCAAGGTCAGCCCCAGCATCCACCATGCGGGTCGGCTGCCGAACAAGATGGATCCCACCAAGATGCCCAGCAAGGTCAAACCCAAGGCTGCGCGGGCGGTCAAGAACGCGCGGTAGATTCGAAAGAAGGTGTTGGTGCCCCCCTGCTGGTTGGGGTCGTTGTTCTCCGTGCTTGATGCAGGCCAAGGGCTGGGAGACGGCGAGGCGCTTGCCGGGCCGGCACTGGTGTGTGCGGAGGCCTCGTCGTCGGGCCAGCCCAGGTCCGTCAGTGCGGGGCCGCCAAACCAGGACCCCATCGTGCTCGCCCATGGGCCCTGGCCGTCTGGCGAGGGGGGGAATGGCGCGCGGGGGTGGGTCATTGTGCGAGATCAGCGCGAGCGTGGGCCAGTTTGCAGATGGGCCTTGCAGCAATAGTGCTGAGACTGGCCGTTGTGAGTCAAGGTCAAGGCTTCGCTTTGCGGGAAGTGGATGCCGCAGTGGGCACATGTGAGCATGACTTGAACGGGCGGCGTCTTGGCTTCCGGCGTGGGTGGGGGGCTTGGGGGCGCGGATGGCTTGTGCAACTGCCGGCGCAGCGCTGGCGAATAAAACAACCAGATGAGGGCCAGAGCCAGCAGCAGGTATTTCAACATGGCATCAAACAGGAGGGCTGCGATGCAGCAGCACTTCCATGACGAAACGAGAGCCGACATAAGCCAGCAGCAGCAGGACCGACCCTGCGATCAACCAGCGGATGGCCACGCGCCCACGCCAGCCAAAACGGGCACGCCCGATCAGCAAGGTGGCAAAGACACACCAGGACAGGATCGAGAACACGGTCTTGTGATCCCAGTGCCAGGTGACTGAAAAGAGCGCACCCAAAATCAAAGTCAGGGTGAGCATGGCAAAGCCTGCGCCCACAAAGCGGAACGTCAAAGACTCCAGCCGCAGCAAAGGAATGCCCAAGGTCCGAACGGCGCCGCTGGCATCGGGCCGCAAGGCTTTGGCCCGCATTTGTCGCTCGGCCTGATTCAGCACGGCCGCATGCAACAGGGCCGCCCCAAAGAGGCCATAGGAAGCAAAGCCTGTCAGCCAATGCAAGGGCGCCCATTGCCCGCCCGCCAGCGGATGCGGCTGTCCGGGAAAGATCCAGGCCAGGCCCACCGTCAACGCGGCCAGTGTGGCCAAGGCCCGACGAATGTGGGGCAGGCGCAGCTTGTGGCTTTCAACGGCATAGACTGCCAGGACCAGCCACGTGGTGACCGACAAGGCTGGCGCAAAACCAAAACGCGCGCCCATGGACGGTGCCCCAATGGCCAGGGCATCGACCAAAATCGAGATCAATTGGCTCAACCAACCCAGGCACAAGGCCGCCCAGATGCCACGATCGGTCTTGTATTTGGAGACCGTTTCATCGCTGACAGTGGAGGGCGGAAGGGTGGCGGCCAACAGATAGGCCACCACGGCAGCGACACTGGGCCAAAAGCTGAGGGTGGTGGGCGATAAAATCATCCTGACAGTTTAAGGTGGACTCGCTGCTCCTGGCGGCTCCATTCCAACCGGCGCAGCGTCGCGCCAACAGCACTCAGCACAGTTTTCATGGCATCCAACCTCACCGAACGCCTCAGTCGACTCGTCAAAACCATGCGGGGCCAGTCCCGCATCACCGAGTCCAATGTGCAGGACATGTTGCGTGAGGTCCGCATGGCCTTGCTGGAGGCCGACGTGGCCTTGCCGGTCGTGCGCGATTTTGTCGCCCGCGTCAAAGACAAGGCCTTGGGCCAGGAGGTCGTGGCCTCACTGACCCCCGGTCAGGTGCTGGTCAGCATCGTGCAAAAAGAGCTGGCCGCCACCATGGGCGAGGGCATCTCTGACATCGATCTGGCCGCACAACCGCCCGCGATCATCTTGATGGCGGGGCTGCAAGGCGCGGGTAAGACCACCACCACCGCCAAACTGGCCAAGCACCTGATCGAAAAGCGCAAGAAAAAAGTGCTGACGGTTTCGGCAGACGTTTACCGTCCGGCGGCCATTGAACAGTTGAAGACCGTGACGGCCCAGGCCGGCGCGGAGTGGTTCCCATCGGCCCCTGATCAAAAGCCGCTGGATATCGCGGCCGCAGCGGTGGACTACGCCCGCAAGCACTACTTTGATGTGCTGCTGTTTGACACGGCGGGTCGCTTGGCCATTGACGAGGCCTTGATGGCCGAAATCCGCGACCTGCACGCCCAACTCAAGCCCGTTGAAACCTTGTTCGTGGTCGATGCCATGCAGGGCCAGGATGCGGTCAACACCGCCAAGGCCTTCAAGGATGCCTTGCCGCTGACCGGGATCGTGCTGACCAAGATGGATGGCGACTCTCGCGGCGGTGCGGCCTTGTCCGTGCGTCAGGTCACCGGGGTGCCCATCAAGTTTGCGGGTGTCTCTGAAAAGATTGACGGTCTGGAAGTGTTCGATGCCGATCGCCATGCCGGACGCGTGCTGGGCATGGGCGACATCGTGGCGCTGGTCGAAGAAGTCCAGAAGGGCGTCGACATCGAGGCCGCGCAGCGCTTAGCTGAAAAGGTCAAGTCGGGCGCCGACTTCGATTTCAACGATTTCCTCTCCCAGATCAGCCAGATGAAAAAAATGGGTGGCCTGTCGGGGCTGATCGACAAGCTGCCGACCGAACTCGCATCCAAGGCAGGTCAGGCCGACATGGACAAGGCCGAGCGCGACATGCGTCGCATGGAAGGCATCATCAGCGCCATGACCGCCAAAGAGCGTCGCCAACCCGCCTTGCTGATGGACGGCAAGACCAAGGCCAGTCGCAAACGTCGCATTGCCCAGGGCGCGGGCGTGCAAATCCAGGACGTCAACCGGCTGCTCAACCAGTTTGAGCAAATGCAGACCATGATGAAAAAAATGAAAGGCGGCGGCCTGTTCAAGATGATGAAACGCATGGGTGGCATGAAAGGCCTCCCTGGAATGGGCCGCTGACGTCGACTCGTCCTGCCCTGTAATGCTACGTATGGCGACAGGGCGAGCAACCTGTTAATTTCTGTGACGAATGTAGTACTTGATCTCAAGGACTACAGGTTCTGGGATGACAGCCGAAAGACCACGAAGCAGCCGGATGTGTCCTATGTCTGGTGTTTTTGCTGGTAAGGAAGGCGTCAATCATGGACGTGATCGCAACTTGGCCCCTGATGGTGGCCGGCATTTTTGGTACTTTGGGCTTGGGTGCAGCTTGGTGGTTCCGCCAGCAAGCCATGGCCGGCGACCTTGGCGGTAAGTCTGCCAAAGGCAAACGCCGCGCCAACGGAGAAGAGGCCCTGGACACCCTGGCGGCCTGGGAGCCCATGGCGACTCGGGTGCTGACCACGGCTGAGCGGGACGCCTATGTGGTCTTGCGCAAGGCATTGCCTGAGCACATCATCCTGGCACAGGTCCCCCTGGCGCGCTTCATCAAGGTGCCCACACGCAATTCGTATTCCGAATGGCTGCGCAGGGCCGGATCCTTGTGCGCCGATTTGGTGGTGTGTGACGCCGCCTCGCAAGTGATTGCGGTGGTGGAAGTGCGCCAGCCTGCGTCGCGTGAGAAAGAGCGCTCCCTGCGTCGCCACAATCGCATGGATCGGGTTTTGACGGCTGCGCATATTCCGGTTCACGTATGGCTGGAAGACGCTTTGCCAGGCCCCGCCATCGCTCGCGAAGCCGTGTTGGGCGCCGCCGCCAGCACCGTGACCCACTCCAAGGCCTTGGACACGCAATCGGCGCGCCGCAGCGCTGAAGCGGCCGCAGTGGTCGCTTCCATGCAGGCTCCGACCCCAGTCAAAACGGTGAGCAAGCCCTCAGCCGCTGCGGCATCGACCGCTGGCAAGCCTGCGCCCAAGGTGATCGTGCCTTACGCGACGGGGATCGAGACGTCTTCTGTGGACTTCAACCTGGACGAGTGGGTGGACCCACCGCATCTGATGATGGACGAGCGCAAGGATCCGCCACCATCGACCTGGTTCGACGACATGGACTCAGCGCCTGTGCCATTGGAGGCCACTCGGCATTGAGCTCGGGGCGGCATGCCAAATGAAAGAGGGCTGCTCGTGGGCAGCCCTCTGTGTTTTCAGCGGGTAGAGATCAGGTCAACAAAGCCTGAGCAAACTCGCGCGCGTTGAAGGTCTGGAGATCTTCCAGCTTTTCACCGACGCCAATGAAGTAAACCGGCACAGCGCTGTGGCGCTGTTGGGACCACAGGGCAATCGCGGCCAGCACGCCCCCCTTGGCGGTGCCATCCAGTTTGGTGACGACCAGACCGGTCAGGCCGATGGCCTCGTCAAAGGCCTTGACTTGCGACAGGGCGTTCTGGCCCGTGTTGCCGTCGACCACCAGCAGCACCTCGTGTGGCGCTGACTCCATGGCCTTGCCGATCACCCGTTTGACCTTGCGCAACTCATCCATCAAATGCAACTGCGTGGCCAGGCGGCCGGCCGTGTCGGCGATCACCACATCACAGCCACGAGCGCGGCCCGCTTGCACCGCGTCGAAGGTCACGGCGGCAGGGTCGCCCCCTTCCTGGCTGACGATCTCAACATGATTGCGGTCAGCCCACACCAGCAACTGCTCGCGGGCAGCGGCACGGAAGGTGTCTGCCGCGGCCAGCAAAACGCGCTGACCGGCGTCGGCCAAGTGACGTGTCAGCTTGCCAATGGTGGTGGTTTTGCCCGCGCCATTGACGCCTGCCACCATGATCACCGTGGGGGTGTGATGGCCGACTTCCAAGGGCTTTTCAAGCGGGGTCAGCAGTTCCGTGATGGCATCGATCAACAAGCCTTTGACCTGTTCGGGCGCCGTGGCTTTGCTGTCTTTGACGCGCTTTTTCAAGTCCTGCAGCAAGAACTCGGTGGCGGCGACACCTGCATCGGCCATCAACAAGGCCGATTCAAGCTCTTCATACAGGGCATCATCGATTTGGGTGCCCGTGAACACCTGCGCGATGCTGGAGCCTGTTTTGCGCAAGCCTTGGCGCAGTTTGTCCAGCCACGAACGGCGCTCCACTGCGGGGGCGGGCGGCGCTGAGGGTGAGGCTGCCGTGACAGGCGCGGGTGCGGCGCTTGCCTGAGACGGCTGGGGCGGCTGGGACGCGGGTGTTGGCGTCGGAATGGGGGCCACCACGGGAGCAGGCACTGCCGGAGAGGAGGCGGGCGCCACCGTGGTGGTGGCAACCGCCTGGGGCGGCTGGGGTGGACTGGCCGGTTCTGCAGCAGGTGTGCTGGACTGGGGGGCGGCAGGCTCGGTCGAGCCTTGGCCCCAACCCAGCTTTTTCTTGATGAAACTGAACATGGCCGCATTGTAGGCGCCCGTGCTTCCTACAATAAGCCCTTTGCCCACCTCTGTCGTTCCTAGATGCGTGAAGCTCGTCCCCCCAAGCGGCCCCATGGCGTTCTGCCCTCGGCCAACCCAGGTCTGACTGCAGCGCAGAAGGTGGCACGACATGCCGCGCAAGAGGTGCGCATCATCGGTGGCCAATGGAAGCGCACGCCCCTGACGGTGCCCGTGTCGGCCGGACTGCGGCCCACGCCCAGCCGTGTTCGAGAAACCTTGTTCAACTGGCTGGGACAGGATCTGAGCGGGTGGACGGTGCTGGACGCCTTTGCCGGCAGTGGCGCCTTGGGGCTGGAGGCTGCGTCCAGAGGGGCGCAGGCGGTGACCTTGGTAGAGCGTGATCCCATCCTGGTCAAGGCCATTCGGTCCAGCGTGGACAAATTGAAAGCGCAGCAGGTGACCGTGCAGCAGGGCGAGGCGGTGTCCTGGATGCAGCAGGCCGCCCGACAAGGGCGTGTTTTTGACCTGGTGTTTTTGGATCCGCCTTTTGACGACGATTTGTTTGCGTCGGCCATCCAGGCTGCCCGGGCCTGCGTGCCTGAAGGCGGCTGGATCTATGTGGAAGCGCCGCACGCTCTGGTTTTGGGGGCTGAAATAGGTCTGCAATTGGCGCGCCAGGGCAAGGCGGGGGCAGTGCACTTTCACCTTTTTCAGCGCATGGGTGAGGCCGGCTGAGCCCCCAGGCTTTGATCGCGAGGCTACACTCGCGCCACATCCCAACCGTTTTTGTGTCCATGTCTGACCCCACCTCGCAACTGGCCATTTACCCCGGTACCTTTGACCCCATGACCCTGGGGCACGTTGACCTGATGCGTCGCGCCAGCCGCCTCTTTGGGCGCCTGATGATTGCCGTGGCGGCAGGGCATCACAAAAAGACCATGTTCAGCGTGGAAGAGCGCCTGGCCATCGCCAAAGAGCTGGCTCAGGATCTGCCTAACGTTGAAGTGGTGTCCTTCTCGGGGCTGCTGCGCGACTTTGTGGTCGAGAACGGCGGCAAGGTTGTGGTGCGGGGCCTGCGTGCGGTCAGCGACTTTGAATATGAATTTCAGATGGCGGGCATGAACCGCCAGTTGATGCCCGATGTGGAGACGGTCTTTTTGACCCCGTCAGACCAATACCAGTTCGTGTCCGGCACCTTCGTGCGCGAGATCGCGATGCTGGGCGGCGATGTGTCCAAGTTTGTGGCGCCCAGTGTGTTGGCGCGATTGCAGGCTCGTGTCGCGCAGTCCAAGGTTTGAAGTCCCGGATACATCATGGCCCTGAAGATCACAGAAGAGTGCATCAACTGCGATGTGTGCGAACCCGAGTGCCCCAATCAGGCCATCTCGATGGGCGAGACCATCTATGTCATTGACCCTGACAAATGCACGGAATGCGTGGGCCATTTTGATGAGCCCCAATGCGTACAGGTCTGCCCGGTGGAGTGCATTCCAGTCAACCCGGATCGGGTAGAAACGAAAGACCAGTTGATGGCCAAGTACATCAACTTGCAGAGCCTGGCGCGTCAGCCGGTTTGATGGCTGGGTGATGCCTTCGTTTGGGCTTTGCTCTTCTTCGCGCGCTTCTCGGTTTTGGCTGACACCGCGCGGAAGTCTCGTTTGCGCGGCACAACCGTGACACCCTGAGTGATGCTGGTGGTGGCCGGCGCCACATGCCGAGGTGCGATGGTCAGCCGTTTGGCCTTGGCTGTCGCATCCAGTGAGCGATGCTCTTCCTGGCGTCTGACGTAGGACACATGCCGGGCCAAATCCTGTTCGCGCACAGCCATGCGATGCGCCTGGGCGCGCTGCTCATCGGTTCGACTGTCTTTGATGTTGACTTGTTGAGCGCCGGCCTCGCTTGAGCAAGCCCACTGCTGGTATCGAAATCCCCCTGATTCGTCCTGGCAACGAAACGCCTGCGCCGTCACGACGGCCGCCGGTGTCGCTGGTGCGGTCTGTGTCGCCGCGTGAGGGGTGGCGGTTGAGCAAGCCATCGCCAACAGAATCAAGGTACTTCGTGTGCGCATCGGTGTGAGTTAATCTGGCTGTGATTCAGGGTCGACGGGCTTGGCTGCGGGCGCTGTCGGCGTGGCCTCCAGCGGCTTGCGTGGAGGTTTAGGGCGCTGTGGCTGTGCATGAACCAGCATCGTCGCCTTGTTCATGTCCCCATCCAGCAAGGCCGGTAAAGCACCTTTGGCCTGGTCGATGCACTTGAAGATCTGCTCGCGCTCGGACTGCGGCGGCTTGCGCAGCACAAAGGCCGCGACCTCGTGCTTGATGCCTGGATGACCGATGCCCAGGCGCAGACGCCAATAGTCGGGCGTGCCCAGTTGCGCATGGATGTCGCGCAAGCCGTTATGCCCACCGTGTCCGCCGCCCTTTTTGAGCTTGACTTGCCCTGGTGGCAGATCCAACTCGTCATGGGCGACCAGGACTTCATCTGGATTGATTTTGAAGAAACGCGCCAGAGCCGCCACCGACTTGCCCGACAGATTCATGTAAGTTTGCGGCTGCAGCAGCCACACGGGGCCTTGCGGTGTGTTGGCACGCGCCACCAGCCCATGATAGGCGCGGTCAGGCATCAAGGTGACGCCCAGTTGCCGAGCCAAGGTGTCGATCCACCAAAAGCCAGCGTTGTGGCGGGTGTCTTCGTATTCAGAGCCGGGATTGCCCAAGCCTACAAACAGTCGAATCATGATGGGGCGCAATTATCAAACGGTGATCCACAAATAGAAAAGCCCCGCCAAAGCGGGGCTTGACTCAAAGCCTTCGAGGTCGTCAGGCCTTGGTGGCGAAGCCAGAAGATTACTTCTTCTTCTTGCCCTTTGCGGGTTCGGCAGCAGCCACGGGAGCGGCAATCACTTCTTCCACAGGCTCGACCACGGTGGCGACGGCAGGGTTCTTGCGGCCGTGTGTCAACACCTTGATGTTGGCGCCCAGGTTCAGGTCTTCCACGTGCAGGGTCTGGCCCTTGACCACGTTGGACAGGTCCACGGTCAGGAACTCAGGCAACTGCTCAGCGAAGCACTCGATTTCCAGTTCGGAAACGATGTGGTTGATGATGCACTTGTCGATCTTGACGGCTTGCGACTCAGCTTCGTTGATGAAGTGCAGAGGCACCTTCTTGTGGATCTTGGTGGTGGCGTCGATGCGTTGGAAGTCGACGTGCAGAACCAATTGCTTGAAGGGGTGCTTTTGGTAGTCGCGCAGCAGGACCTTTTCGACCTTGCCATTCAGTTCCATCTCGAGGACGGACGAGTGGAAGGCTTCCTTGCGCATGGCGTGGTACAGCGCGTTGTGGTCGACTTCGATGTTCTTGGGCTCTTGGCCGGCGCCGTAAACGATGCCAGGTGTCTTGCCGTTGTTGCGCAGGCGGCGGCTCGCTCCGGTCCCCTGCAGATTGCGCTCAAAAGCGGTGAATTTCATGGAATGCTCCAAGTTGGTATAGCGCCCGCGACCAGGCGCTGTGAAAAGACCGACCCTGTGACAGATCGGTCAAGGAAAACGGATCAGAAGTTGTTGTTCTGTTCCGAGAGATTGACGTCCGACGTGAGTCGGATGGCTACTCGGACTGATTAGAAATTGTTATTTTGTTCCGAGAAGAGAGACGTGACCGATTCGCCGTCCGTGATGCGGCGGATGGTTTCAGCAAACAGGAAGGCCGTCGACAACTGGCGGATCTTGCCGGTGGCCTTGGCGGCATCGTTCAAAGGAATGGTGTTGGTGATCACCACTTCGTCCAGATGCGAGGCCTTGATGCGTTCAATAGCGGGGCCAGAGAACACGGCGTGCGTGCAATAGGCGTACACGCTCTTGGCGCCGCGCTCTTTCAGCACTTCAGCGGCTTTGACCAGGGTGCCGGCGGTGTCGATCATGTCGTCCATGATCACGCAGTTGCGGCCATCGATTTCACCGATGACGTGCATGACTTCAGACACGTTGGCCTTGGGGCGACGCTTGTCGATGATGGCCAGATCGCAACCCAGCTGCTTGGCCAGGGCGCGAGCGCGCACCACGCCGCCCACGTCTGGCGAGACGACCACGAGGTCTTCGTAGTTCTTGGCTTGCAAATCGGACAACAGCACGGGCGACGCGTAGATGTTGTCGACGGGGATGTTGAAGAAGCCTTGGATCTGGTCAGCGTGCAGGTCCATGGTCAGGACGCGGTTGACGCCGACGGCTTCGAGCATGTTGGCCACGACGCGAGCCGAGATGGGCACGCGGGTCGAGCGAGGGCGACGGTCTTGACGGGCGTAGCCGAAGTAGGGGATCACGGCGGTGATGCGTTGGGCGGACGCGCGCTTGAGGGCGTCGACCATCACCAGCAGTTCCATCAGGTTGTCGTTGGTGGGCGCGCAGGTGGACTGAACCACGAACACTTCGCGACCGCGAACGTTTTGCTGGATCTCGACGGTGGTTTCGCCGTCAGAGAAACGACCCACAGAGGCCTTGCCCAGACTGATGCCCAAATGGGTAGCGATTTCCTGAGCGAGAGCAGGATTGGCGTTGCCAGTAAAGAGTACGGTGTCGGAAAGCATGGGCATCAGATGGCAAATTAGCATCTTGCCCTTCACCTTGCCCCTTAGCATAGGATTGCAAAGGTGTCGGGCAGGGTGCAGATCAATAGGCGATGGCGGATTGATCAGTCAGGAAAAATTTGGCAGGGGAAGAAGGATTCGAACCTTCGCATGTCGGAATCAAAATCCGATGCCTTAACCAGCTTGGCGATTCCCCTACACAGGTCTTGAGTTTGAAGCGAACTTCTTGTCAAAACCTAGTAAACGTTTCTCTTGACTAGAGCCTCACATTATAGCCAGCTTTTTGCATTTATTGCAAGTCTGTTGTTCAAATTTGTTCTTGATTGATGCTGGTTGCGAACGCGCTACACAGCTAAGCAATCAAGCAACGGATGTTGAACCAGACCACAACAAAGGCGGCCGACCCATGCGGAATCAGTCAAACCCACATCTGCTGGCTCAAACGACTGGAGGGTGGTTTGTGTTGCCTCAGGTTCAACCCAAGAAAACACCGCGCTACCTGATCCGGTCATTCGGCTGTTGCCGAAGCGGTTTTGCATGATTCCAAGCGCTTGGGCAACCTGACTGCTGTAATGCTCTGCGGGAGCTTGCAAGTCATTTCTGCCAAAGCGCTTAGGCGCTGCAAGAAAGTCTTCGACTATAGCATGCTTTGTATCGCGTTTCAAAAATGGGCTCGTGAAAATCGCTGGTGTGGGGACTGCAACCGGTGGTTTGAGTACGGCCAGGGGCGTTTTCAGCACCTCATCAGGCAGTTGGATGGGGGTGATGATTTCACCGATGCCCTCGACCCAGGCGGGGCGTCCGCGCAGGAAGAAGGGCACATCTGCCCCGAGTTGCAGGCCCAGTTGCTCCAGGCGAGCGCTGCTCCAGTTCAGGTTCCAGAGTTTGTTGAGCGCCATCAGCACCGTAGCGGCATCTGAGCTGCCACCGCCCAGGCCGGCGCCCCAGGGCACTTTCTTGTCGATGTTGATGTCGCATCCAAGCGACGTTCCGCTTTGTGCTTGCAACAGTTGCGCGGCTTGGATGCACAGATCCTGCTTGGGCAAGGCGGGGCCCAGGTCGTGGCGACGGATCTGGCCATCATCGCGGGTCTCGATGTGCAGGGTGTCGGCCCAGTCGATGAGGATGAACACCGACTGCAGCAGGTGATAGCCATCGTCACGACGCCCGGTGACGTGCAGGAACAAATTGAGTTTGGCCGGTGCGGCCAGGTCGGTCAGGCTGGACATGAAACCGCTTCAGCGTTCGAGGCGCACTTTGATGGCGATGTGGCGTTGGGTGGCAGATTGCTCTCGTGTGGCTTGCAGTCTGCCTTCTGGCAGGCCGTGGGCATCGATGGCCCAGCCAGCTTGCGCAAAACCGGTGTGGTCGGCCAAGACGGTCGCAGAGGGGAGCTCCGGGGAGGGCAAGCCTTGTAGCCAGTGAGGCAGTGCTTGCAGTGGCACATCTTCACCCAGCAGTTTCTCGGACAGGTCGCTCAGCGAGGTGTAGTGCTGGGTGCCTTGGGAGGATTCGATCCGCGTGCCGCCCGGGGACCAGATGACCTGTGCCAGTTGGGTGCCCAGAGGGGTCATCAAATCCAGTTCGCCGTCTTGGCCGTGGGTCTGCAGGTAGAACGTGAAGCTCTGGCCTTCGCTGCCTTGCTGGCCCCATGGGCCCAGTTTGATGCTGAAGTGTCCTTGCCATTGCTGCACCTGCGTGGGCCTGGACATCAGTGGGTCATGCGTCAAAGCGGCTTTGGCTGGCGGCGGGGTCTGGCATGCGCTCAGTGCCGCCAGGACCAAAGCAGACAGGCCGGCGAGCGCGCGTGATCGAAAGGCAGTGGGGAACATCAAAACAAGCCGTCAAAGGCTGATGTGCAACCGGCTCAAGACGGCTTTGATGACCTCGTTGCCAGGGTCGCGAGCGAGCGCTTCTTTGAAGATTTTGCGTGCTTCGTCTTGTTGGCCTGATGCCCACAGGATTTCACCCAGGTGGGCAGCGATCTCGGCGTCAGGTCGTGCCGCCAGGGCTTGTTGCAGCAGCTTGATGGCGTCTTCGGTTTTGCCGGTGCGGTATTCCAGCCAGGCCAGGCTGTCGGTGATGAAGGGGTCGGCGGGGCGCAAGGCCAAGGCTTTTTCAAGCAGGGGGCGAGATTCGTCCAGGCGGATGTTGCGATCAGCCAGGCTGTAGCCCAATGCGTTGTAGGCGTTGGGGTCGTCCGGGTTGAGCTCCATCACCTTGCGCAGCAATGACTCCATGCGATCGAACTGCTTGAGCTTCTCGCAGATCATGGCCAGGTCGTACATCAGGTCGGGCTCGTTGGGGAACCGTTCCAGGCCTGCACCCAAGACCTTTTGGGCTTCTGCAGATTGATTGGCCTCGCGCAGCAGTTGGGCTTCGATCTGGATCTTGTTGACGCCGTCTTGCTGTTCGGCCTCGGGGACCGCGCGAATGGCGGTGCGAGCTTGTTCCAGCTTGCCTTGGCGAGCCAGCAGGTGAGCGCGCTGGTTTTGCACGGCCATCTTGCTGTTTTGTGGGTCGGCCAGTTGCAGCCAGGCGATGGCTTGGTCGATTCGGCCTTGTTTTTCAGCGATCTGGGACAGCAGCAGATTGGCTTGTTCCAGCTCGCCCTTGGGGCCACTGGCGACGGTCGCATTGTCCTCGTCAACGGGGTCGGCGAGGTCATTGGCCTCATCCACTTTGGCTGGGCTCAATGCTTGGGCGGGCTTGCCTTTGGATGCCGATGCAGTGGGCGTGGGTTTGTTGCTGGCGCGCTCGGTCTGGCCGTGCAGGTCTAGCACCTTCAGCAGCGCTTTTTCAGCGTCGTCGTATTGTTTGAGTTCATAGCGCACCAGTCCCAAGGTGAGCCAGGGGGCTGTTTGGTTGGGTTGGGCTTGAACCAGTTGATCCAGTTGCTGCGCGGCTTCTGGCAGGCGTTGCATCCCAGCCAGTCGGCGAGCGTAGGACAGGCGAACCAGCGGGGCGGCCTCTGGGGTGGCGAGCTGTTTTTTGAGGATCTGCTCGGCCTCGGGGGCGGTGGCCATCAAGTCCGACGCGAGCAGCCCCACCATGGCGTGATCAGGTTTGATCGCGGCAGCACGTTTGAGCGCTTGCAGGGATTGTGTGTTGTCCTTGGCCAGCAGCCAGGCTTCTGAGCTGGCAATCCAGGCTTCTGGCAACTCCAGCGGTGCTTGGCGCCAGGGCTGGGTGGCGTCATCGATGACTTGTGCGGAGGCTGTTTTGTCTGTTAGCCGCATCATCAGCCGGGGCAGGGTCAGCAGCACTTGGGGTTGCTGGGGGGCTGCCGTGAGTTGGATCATGGCCCGCACGGGTGGGGCCAGATCGGCGGTGCGGTCCAGTGCCAGCAGGATCTGGGTGGTGTACTCGCAGGCTTCGCGTGATTGCGGCAAGGCCTGGCGCCAGGCCTTGGCGGCCGTCAAGGCTTGTTCGCCTGCGCGGGCTTGCAGCGCGATGGTGACGGCGCGCTGGTAGAGCTGGCTGCTTTGATGACGCTTGGCCAGCTCCAGGTAGATTTGATAGGCCGTGCCGGGGTCGCCAGAATGAGCCTGGATCTCGGCAATCATCAACTGGTAGAACATCTCGCCATCCATGGCGGAGCTGTCTGGTTGAGGCTTGCTCGCTTCTTCTTTCTTGAGGGCCAGGGCTTCCTGGCGTTTGTCCAGCCTGTCCTGCCCTTTGGGGGCGGCCCAGGCGGGCAGATGAATAGCGCCACTCAAGGCCAGAATGAATGCGGCGACGATGGCGCGTTGCTTGAATGGGATCACAGTGTGGGCGGAAAGGCGCAAATTGGGCATGAGCACTCCAACGAGTGCTTCATTCTATTGATGACAATGGCTGCAGTTGGTTCACAAGCCTCGGTAAATTAACCCCTATTTCTCCATGCCAGAGTTGCCAGAAGTCGAAGTCACCCGCCAAAGCTTTGCCAAACGCATCGAAGGCGCGACGGTTGAGTCCGTTTTGGTGGGCAAGCCTTTGCGTTGGCCTTTGGGGATCGAGCCGGTGCAATTGGCTGGCGCCAAGGTGGGCTCGGTGCAACGTCGAGGCAAGTATTTGTGGCTGCCTTTGCTAGGTGGCCTGCAGGGGCAGGGGGGCTTGCTGATCCACCTGGGTATGTCGGGCTCGTTGGCGTTTGGCGTGAATTTGGCACCCAAAGGCGTGCATGATCATTTTGAGCTGGTGACCAGTCAGGGTGTCTTGCGGCTGACCGACCCACGGCGTTTCGGCGCGGTGCTGTGGAGCCCCAGCCTGGACAGTGGATGGGCGGCCAAGTTGTTGTCGACGCTGGGCCTAGAACCGTTTGACCCGGCCTTGACGGGCGAGTACCTGCATGCGCGCCTGAAGGGGCGCAAAATGCCGATCAAACAAGCCATTTTGGCGGGCGACATCGTGGTCGGGGCGGGCAACATTTACGCTTGCGAAGCTTTGTTCATGGCCGGCATTGATCCGCGAATGCAGGCGGGCAAGTTGAGTCGACCTCGGTGCGCTCGTTTGGTCGAACAAATTCAGCTGGTGTTACGTCAGGCCTTGGAGCAAGGCGGCACCAGCTTGCGTGACTTCAAAGACGCTTACGGCAGCCAGGGGCACTTTCAGTTGTCGACCCAGGTTTATGGCCGCGAAGGCGAGCCCTGTCGGATTTGCGCCACGCCCATTTCGCGAATGGTTCAAGGTCAACGGGCCACGTTTTACTGTCGAGTTTGTCAAAAAAAGTGACAGACTGCACTTTTGCGCGGGACAGCGCTGTACTTTTTGTCCCAACTTGCCGATGGCGTTCCTATCCGCCGGAGGAAGCCTTGCGCTAGGATGTTTTTTATGATGCCCACATTTGCCAGCCACCTGGACGCTTTGGGTCAGTGGCGTGTTGCCACGGACGCCAAATTGGCCGCCTTGGCGCGTTTTGCACGCGAACATGATCTGTTGGACGACTCGTCTGCCGAATGGTTTGAAGCCATGCGGCATCGCCTGTCCGGCGAAAAGCTCATGGTGGCGTTCGTCGCCGAGTTCTCGCGCGGCAAGTCTGAGCTGATCAATGCGATCTTCTTCTCGGACAAGGGGCGTCGGATGATGCCAGCCTCTGCAGGGCGCACGACCATGTGCCCGGTGGAGTTGGGTTACGACGCGCATGATCCGGTTGGGCTGACACTGCTGCCCATTGAGACACGCTTGCAAGCGGCCTCTTTGGCTGAGTTGCGCACTCAGACCCAGGCTTGGACCATGATCGAGTTGGACTTGTCCAACCCCGATGGCATGGCCGCTGCGTTGGCTGAAGTCATGCGCACGCGTCTGGTGTCCAAAGAGGATGCTCAAAAACTGGGTTTTTGGGACGACGAGCGCGCGGAAGACAACCCGCCCGTGACGGCCGATGGCCAGGTGGAAGTGCCTGTTTGGCGCCATGCCCGTATCAATTTGCCTCACCCTTTGCTCAAGCGCGGTCTGGTGGTGCTGGACACCCCGGGTCTGAATGCGATCGGTACCGAACCTGAGTTGACCTTGGGCTTGCTGCCGCAGGCGCATGCCACCGTGTTCATCTTGGGGGCGGACACGGGGGTGACCAAGTCTGATCTGTCGATTTGGCGTGATCACTTGAGCGGGCCCGCGCTGGCGCGTTATGTGGCGCTGAACAAGATCGACTCGCTGGCTGACCCTTTGAGCACACCCGTGCAGGTCTTGCAGACGATCACACGCCAATGCGACAGCGTGGCGCAGACGCTGGAGATTCCGACCGAGCACGTGTTCCCGATCTCCGCACGCCAGGCTTTGGCCGCACGGTTGACGGGCGATGCGCAAGGCTTGGCGGCCAGCCGGCTTGAAGCGTTTGAACATGCCTTGTCTGAAGGCTTGTTGCCCAAGCGCCGCGAAAACTTGTCCAATGCGGCT
This sequence comes from Burkholderiales bacterium, assembly GCA_028869095.1. Taxonomy (GTDB): domain Bacteria; phylum Pseudomonadota; class Gammaproteobacteria; order Burkholderiales; family Burkholderiaceae_C; genus Aquabacterium. The sequence goes on along the minus strand of JAGWTE010000009.1, from coordinate 10,870 downwards.
GTGGACGGCGCCAAGCAGTTCCAGAATCAGCTCAATCGCCGCTTTGGTGAAATGCGCCGCCTGTATGCGGACCAGTTGGTCGAGTTGCGCGGTTTGCGTGGCAAGAGCTCAGGCAAGGTGCAGTTGATGCTGCAACGTGTGCAGGCCGAGGCCAGCGAGTTCGAGCAATGTACGGCTCGCCTGGCAGCGATGCGCAGCGTGCACGCGCGCATGCTCAAAGATGCCTTGGCGGAGTTGTCGGCTGACCGCCTGCGTCAAGAAGTGGATGTGCTGCAGCAAGTGTTGGGCGGGTCGTGGTTGCCTCTGGGCGCCAAGAAGGCCTTCATCGAGTTGTGTGGTCGCCTGCGTGGCTTGATCGAACAATCGCAACAACGCAGCGAAGAGATCCACTCGATGCTGGTGGCGTCGTTCTCCAAGCTCAATGCCGAGTTTGGTTTCAGCCTGGTGGCCGATGTGCCGCTGGACGTGCGCAAGTACGCCGACGATCTGTCTCTGATTGAGCGCAACTACGTGCAGTACCTGGGCTTGGGGCAGGCTTTCCGTCTGGCGCAGCCTGGGTTCCAAGAGCAGTTCCGCCGCATGCTGATCTCGCGTCTGCGCGTGGTGTTTGAAACCGTCAGCAACGACATCGAGTTGTGGAACAAGACGGCATCGGCTCAGGTCGATGGTCAGTTGCGCGAGCGTCGTCGCAACTTCAAGCGCCGCTATGAATCGCTGGATCGCATCCAGTCGGCATCGGGCGAATTGGATGTGCGCTTGCAAGAGGTGCAGGCGCAAGACGAGCGGGTGTTGCAACTGCAGACCCGCCTGGGTGCGCTGGTGGATGAGATGGTGCACGTGGCGCAAGGCGTTGCTGCCGCGCCTGAACATCCCGGTTTGACTGCGATGAAATCCATTTCGCTGGACCTGACCTGATCTTGTGATCTGAACCCTGATGGCGAAAGCAAACAAGGGCGTGCCGCTGGCGCGCCCTGATGATTTATGGGCTCGGGTCGAGCGTTTGCATCCGGACTTGTCTCGGCGCCTGGTGGCCTGGCAAGCGCAAAACGGGCGTCATGATTTGCCATGGCAGAACACGCGTGACCCGTATCGCGTTTGGCTGTCCGAGATCATGTTGCAGCAGACTCAGGTCACCACGGTGCTGGGCTACTACGAGCGCTTTTTGCAGCGCTTCCCCACTGTGCGAGATCTGGCGCAAGCGCCATTGGACGATGTGCTGACCTTGTGGGCGGGGCTGGGCTATTACAGCCGAGCGCGCAACCTGCATCGGTGTGCCCAAGCGGTTGTGGCGGATCATGGCGGGCAGTTCCCTCAAACAGTTGAGCAACTGGTGACCTTGTCGGGCATCGGCCCGTCGACCGCAGCGGCCATTGCTTCGTTTTGCTTTGAGGTGCGCACGTCCATCATGGATGGCAATGTCAAACGCGTGCTCAGTCGCGTGTTGGCCTGGGATCAGGATCTGGCCGTGAAAACCCATGAGCGTCAGCTATGGGATGCCGCCAATCATCTGGTGCCGGAACAGGCCAAGGACATGCCGGCCTATACGCAAGGCTTGATGGATTTGGGGGCGACGGTGTGCTCGCCCCGCAAACCCAGTTGCCTGGTGTGCCCATGGGCAGACTGGTGTGGTGCGCGTTTGCAGGACGAGCCGGAGCGCTTCCCGGTCAAGAGCCGCAAGCTCAAACGGTCTGAGCGCGAAAGCTGGCCTTTGTGGCTGGAATGGTCGGGCCAGGTGTGGCTGGAGCAGATGCCTGATACGGGCGTGTGGGCTGGCTTGTGGACCTTGCCCTTGATGCAAGATGCTCAGGCCTTGCAAGCGTTGGCAACGCTCAGCAAAGGAGCTGCGGTGGAGCCGCAGCCTCGCATCAAGCACGTACTGACCCATCTGGATTGGTGGCTCAATACGCAGCGACAGGTGCTGACTCAAGCTCCGTCAGAGGCCTTGTCCCATGCCTTGCAACAGCGCTCGGCTGGTGGACGTTGGGTCAGCCTGGACGAGTTGCACACAGTGGGCTTACCCGCGCCGTTCAAGAAGATGCTGGTGGGGTGACCTCAGTTGGGGTGGAGGCAGTGCGTCGCCACTTGGCCAGCATGGCGAACAACTCTGCGGGGTTGAAGGGCTTGCTGATGTAGTCGTCCATGCCCGCTTGCAGGCATTTCTCCTTGTCCGTGCTCATGGCATTTGCCGTCATGGCGATGATGGGCAGGTCTTTGGAAATGGTGTCGCGGATCAGCCTGGATGCTTCATAGCCGCTCATCTCTGGCATTTGGCAGTCCATCAAAACCACATCGAAGGTTTCATTTCGCACCTTGGCCAGGGCCTCTTTGCCGTTTTCGGCAATCACCACATCGATGCCCGCCACGTCGGAGAGCAACTCAGTCGCCACGATCTGGTTGATGTCGTTGTCTTCTACCAGCAATACCTTCATGCCTTGTATTTGTGCCAGCGCTTTTGCTTCTTGCAACTCGTCCTCTGTGTTCGCACTCGGGTCGATGGTCGAGGTGGCTTGTCCAAAGATGTGCGCCAATGCATCCAGCAGTGATGATGCGCTGACGGGCTTGCTCAGGTAGCCATCCAGCTTCTCTTGCATGGCGCGTTGTTGGGTTCGGTCATCGCCGTAGGCTGTCACCATCACGATGCGTGGCTGGGGTAGTTGTTGCATTTGCCGGATGCGTTGCGCGGCTTCAAAGCCATCCATGTCGGGCAACTTCCAGTCCATTAATACCACGTCGTAAGACATGTTGGCGGGGGCATTGGTCAGCGCCCTCAAGCCCTCTTGCGCCGAGGTGACCAAAGTCGGGTGGTTGCCCATGCTTTCGAGGAGATTTTTGAAGATCTCGCGGGCATTGGCGCTGTCGTCAACCACGAGGACGCGCAGGTCACGCATGTTCAAGGCTGGTTGCGTGAGTTTGCGAGCCTCGCGGCCCAGGTCAAACGTGGCTGTGAATTCGAAGTCGCTGCCTTGGCCAAGCTCACTCTTCACACCGATTTGGCCACCCATCAATTCAACGAGCTGTTTGCTGATGACCAGTCCCAAGCCTGTGCCGCCAAACTTGCGTGTGACCGTGGCGTCCGCTTGGCTGAAGGGCTGGAACAGTCGTGAGATCTGCTGCGCATTCATGCCGATGCCGGTGTCACTGATGAAGAATGCCAGTTGGACCTGCTGCCCCTCTGTCCCTCGTCGCTTGACGCTGAGAAGGACTTCACCGTCATGGGTGAACTTGATGGCGTTGTTGCACAGGTTGATCAGGACTTGGCCCAAGCGCAATGGGTCACCAATCAAGGCTTGTGGGACATCGTCCGCAATGTCCAGCATGAAGGCAATGTCCTTCTCCTGGGCTTTGGGGGCGGTGACCATGGTGACTTGGTTGAGCACGTCTTCCAACCAGAAGCTGATGTGCTCCATGTGTAGCTTGCCTGATTCAATCTTGGAGAAGTCCAGGATGTCGTTGATGATGCCGAGCAAAGAGAGGGCCGAGCCCTTGACCTTTTGCAGATGGTCATGCTGCTTGGCCGTCAGGTCGGTGCGCAGTGTCAGATCCGTCATGCCAAGGATGGCGTTCATCGGCGTGCGGATTTCATGGCTCATGTTGGCGAGAAATTCGCTCTTGGCTTGCGTGGCGGCTTTGGCCAATTGCAGGGCCGATTCCAGATCATGTGTTCGGGTTTCGACCAACTGCTGCAAATTCGTGCGGTGCGACAGCAGTTCTTGCTCGGTTTGCTTGATGTCGTCAATGTTGGTGCAGGTGCCAAACCACTTGAAGAGATTGCCTTGCTCATCCAGCGCCGGCACGCCGCGAATCAGCCACCAAAGGTAGACCCCATCGGCACGGCGCAGTCTGCATTCAAGCGCATACACCCCGAGACTTTGGACGGCCTGTTGCCAGGCCTTCTCGGCGCGTGGCCGGTCTTCCGGATGAAAGGGGATGCTCCACTTGTTGCCGTAGCTTTCTTCCAGTGTCAGGCCTGTGTAGTCAACCCATTGCTGGTTGAAGTAAATGGTGCGTCCGTCTGGATCGCGGACCCAGACAATTTGGGGCATGGAATCAGCCAACAAACGGAATTCGTGTTCACTGCTTGCCAATGCCATTTCACTGCGTTTGCGATCCGTGATGTCAATGAAGCTGGCGCGAAGCAGCTTCCTGTCCTCGCTTGGCAGTCGGGTCAATCGGACTTCGCAGGTGAGATCGCGGCCATCGTTGGTATGCACAATGCGCTGGAAATGGAGTTTTTCTCCGTTGATGGCGCGCTGTGTGTTGGCCCGCACGCTTTCTTCAACGTCTTGAGGTGCATCTGTGCTGGGTCGGTAAAAACGAGCGGGCCCTGCGTTCAACAGCTCTTCTCTGCTGCAGCCAAACAGGTCCTCTGCTGCTTTGTTGGCCTCGATAAAGCGGCCCAGATCCGCATCCATCACCACAATGGCATCGGGCGCGTTTTCGACCACCTCTCGGTACTTGGCCTCACTGGCGCTCATGGCTGCAAAGGACTGTTTGAGACGGCTCGACATCTCATTGATCGCCAGCGTCACCTGACTCAATTCGTCGGCATGTTCGCCCGCATGGCCTTGGCTGTTTTGTTTGCGATCGAGTTGCAGGGGCTGGTCGGTGCCCGTGGCCTGTAAGTTCTGAGAGTAGCTTGCAATCTTCTTCAGATGGCGGCCAACCAATGTCTGAAACAGGTAAAGAATGAACAGCGAAACCAGGAATGTCTTGATGCCCTGGGACACCATGATGACCAGGACCTTGTTGATCATGCGTTGATAGACGCCATCCAGGTTGGCCACAACGATGACTTTGCCGATGACCAGGTTTTTGTCTCGGTGTGAAAACTCCAGCGGGAAGCTGTCGACAATCACGCTGTTAGATCGACTCTTTCCAACGGAAACGAGCGTCTGATTGTTTTCGCCCTGCACCTCGATGTACTGCATGTCTGGCAGGCGCAAGATGCCGTCCAGTTGAAGCTGCAGGTCCTTGGTGCTTTCTACCCAGACACTGTGTGCCAGGCTGCTGGCATAGCTGGTGCGTATTCTTTGCAACGATGACTCGACGTCATGCACATCGCGCTTGAAGTCCAGCGTCAGTTGCAGGGCGGTGGACAACAAGGTGACCACCGAACTGAACAACAGGATATAGACGGCGAGGCGGCGGCCTATGCTGAATTGCTGAAACCGAAACAAACCAGCCATGCGCTCTGTCTATCCTTCTTAATTCAGCCAATCGGCTTTGTTGATGGTGGCGTTGTAGAGCTTTTGGTAGGTGCCATCTTGCTTCATGCTTTTGATAGCAACGGTGATTTGAGGAATCAGGTCCGCGTGTTTTTTGTTCAGATACGGATACCACTCGCCCTCAAGGAGCGAAGGTTGCAAGGTCTTGAGGTTGTTGGCCCCCATCTTCTTCATCAAGGTTCGCCCCTGCATTTCTTCGATGACGATGATGTCGACCTTTTCGTTTTGCAGCATCTTGATGAGCTGGTCTATCGTTTCGACCGATGACAGGGACCTTGTACCCACCACCGTGCGTTCAATGATCTTCCAGCCTGTCAGGATGCCCACGTCGTAAGGTTTCAAGCTTTCTGCGCCGTGGACGGTGAAGTTGGCCTTGCGCGAAAACACCTTCATCTTGTAGCTCAAGATGGGTTCCGAGACCTGGACCAAATTGGGGTAGGTTTTGTCCAGGCCCGCAATCCGACACACATCGCCGTCGTCAATGCCACTGTTGGCGTTGCCCAAAGCACGCTCGGCAGGCAGGGTTTGGATCTTGAAGGTCAGGCCCGCGCGTTTGCCCAGCTCCTTGTAGAACAGATCCAGGAACCCGGTTTGCTCTGTGGTGGTGAAAGGTGGGTAATACGATGAATTGATCACCAGCGTCTGTCCCGCATGGCTGGTCACCGAAACGAATGCCAACAGCAGCAGTGCGGAAAAACGGAATGGCTTCATGTTGTTGCCCCAGTTTTTGAGCGTGCGGGGTTTGAGTTCCGCAGAGGAACGCCGGGCGGACGGATCAAGGGCGAAGTGTCAACGCGAAATCCCCTACAGTCAATATGGGTGTGCCGCAGTGTGGCGCACGGGCAATCAGCCGACCGTGACGACAACCGGCGCGTGGTCGCTGGGGCGCTCGTTCTTGCGGGGTGCTTTGTCGATGGTGCAAGCGCTGACTCGTGGCTTCAAGGCGTCGCTGACCAGGATGTGGTCAATGCGCAGGCCCTGGTTCTTGCGGAAGGCCAGGTTGCGGTAGTCCCACCAGCTCCAGCTCTTGGGGGCTTGTTCGAACAGGCGGAACGCATCGCTCAAGCCCAGTTGCAGCAGTTGCTGGAAGTGTTCGCGCTCGGGCACGGTGCAGTGGATCTGGTCTTTCCAGGCGACGGGGTCGTATACATCGATGTCGGTGGGGGCGATGTTGAAGTCGCCCATCAGGACCAGATTGGGATGCTGCGCCAATTCGTCTTTCAACCAAGCTTGCAAGCCATTGAGCCAGTTCATCTTGTAGACAAACTTGTCGCTGTCTGGCGCCTGGCCATTGGGGAAGTAGCCGCCGATGACGCGAACGCTGCCCAGTTGTGGGTCATTCACCGTACCGGCGATGACGCGTGCTTGTTCGTCAGCAAAGCCGGGGATGTTTTTGACAATGTCGGTGCTGGCGGTGCGCGTCAGCAGGGCCACGCCGTTATAGGTCTTTTGTCCAAACCATTGAGACTGGTAGCCGGCGGCTTCCAGATCGGCGTGGGGAAACTTGTCGTCGGTCAGCTTGGTTTCTTGCAAGACCAAGGCATCGACCGGGTGAGCGGCCAGCCAGTCCAGCAATTGAGGCAGGCGGACGGACAGGGAGTTGACGTTCCAGGTGGCAAGCTGCATGGGGGCGGGTCAGAGTGGACTCGCCGCGAGGATACATCGGAGTGGGTTAGAAGAACTCCAACTCACCGGCTTCAACCAACTCTTCGGAGGTGGCGATCTCAAGCTCTTTGAACGATTCTGGAGTCCACTTGAGGTTGAAGACGAAGCGTTGGTAGATGTAGAGCGGGGGCGAGCTTTGATCGCTCAAATCGGTCAAGGTGTATTTGAAGCACAACTGCGGGGTGCTGCTGCCAAAGGAGATGTCGCGCTCGTTCAGCTTGATCAGCATGGGCACTTGTATCTGCGAGATCAGGCGCTGGTCTTCGTCCCCCACATAACGAGCCTTGAAGTAACCCCAGATCATGTTGGTGACTTCACCCAGCACGTCGGAGATGCGGCTGGGGCTGGGCGGGTCTTCCGGGTCGATGGTTTCAGGGCCCAGCTTGATGGTGCGGTTGTCACACTGCAGCATCATGTAGCCACGGCACCAGGTGCTCTCCAGCGGGACGAGGGTGAACAGCTCGCCGCACACGATCGAGTCTTTGACCAGGTAGGGCGGGTCGCAAGACATGCTGAAGTGCTTGAAGTGCGCGTTCAGGGCGTCTTCGGTGATGGCTTGGATGCCCCGGACCATGACGTTCGGGAAGTCAAAACTGAAGATGAAATCCGTCAGGGGTTCCTTGAGTTCGTCAATGGTGTCGGCGGTATAGGCGGCACAGAATAGACGGCGGGTGCTTTCATCCAGATCACTGAGAGTGGCCACCTTCTTGCGGCGCAGGAAGATGGGCAGCTCTGGCCGGGTGGCTCGGATCTCTTTGGCCAGTTTGATCCCACCTTTGGGATGGTCTCGGTAGCTCTCGGACAGCAGGATGCCGCCCAGGTCCACGTTGGTGCGCAGGACGTTCATCACGTTGCCGCTGTGGGTCTTCAGGGCAATGATGTTGTTGTCCTGACAGAACCGTTTGATGCCATCGAGTATGTCGATGTCGCCATCGTCAATGACCAGTACTTTGGTGACAATGCTTGCATTTTCCATGATGCGAACGCTCCCGATCGGCGTTGAACGGTTCGGGCGGTTGATAACCCGACCCGTTCACATCTTCGTCGAAGCGGGCCGGTCGCTGAAGTGTCGCAATCCAGGCGGTTACATCAATTTTTTCAATTTGTGAATGATTGATCGGAAAGTCCGAAAATGGCAGCAGGCTCAATTCCTGAGGCTTTGTGGCGCACCCAAACGCTTGCTGCGAGAGCGGATGTTGAGCGACTCCACGACCAGTGAAAAGGCCATGGCGGCGTAGATGTAGCCCTTGGGCACATGCAGGTCAAAGGCTTCGGCGGTCAAGGCCATGCCCACCATCACCAAGAAGGCCAGCGCCAGGACTTTGACGGAGGGGTGCTTGTCCACGAATTCGCCAATGGGTTTGGCGGCAAACAGCATCACGCCCACAGAAGCGATCACGGCGGCCATCATCACGCCCAGTTTGTCGACCATGCCGACAGCGGTGATCACCGAGTCGAGCGAGAAGACGATGTCGATGACGGCGATCTGTCCGATGATGCCCCAGAAGAGGCGGGCGCCGGCGGCTTTGAGGGTGGCGGGATCGGTGTTGGGGGCGTGGTCTTGCTCTTTGGTTTCCACTTCGACAAAGATCTCGTGCGAGGCTTTGTAGAGCAGGAACAGGCCGCCCAGCAGCAAGACCAGATCGCGGCCGCTGATGCCTTGGTTGAAGACGGTGAACAGGTCGGTGGTCAGGCTCATGACCCAGCTCAGCGAGAACAGCAGCATCAGGCGCGAGACCATGGCAAAGCCCAGGCCCAGGCGGCGCGCTTTGTCGCGCAGCTCAGCAGGCAGTCGGCCGACCAGGATGGAGATGAAGATGATGTTGTCGACGCCCAGGACGATTTCCAGGGCGGTGAGCATCGCAAAGGCGATCCAGACGTTGGGGTCGAGCAGGAATTCCATGACAGCAGGCGAAAAGGCTTCGCAATGAACTTGGGAAGCCCAAAGATAGCGCTGCTGATGTTTTCAGTAAATTCGAATTATTTGGCTAGATGGTTCGGTTAAATCGAATCGTTTGTCTTGCTGGACTGGCCGGATCAAGCCTTGCGCCGGTAGGTGACGAAGTGGTAGGTGAGGCCTGAGTCGGACTGACGGGTCTCGCGGTTCTGTTCGTCAAAGGCAGCCCGATCCCATGGAGGGAAGAAGGTGTCGGCGGCAAAGTCGGCATCGACTTCGGTCAGCGCCAATTCGTCGGCGTGGGGCAGGGCCAGGGCGTAGAGCTCGCCGCCGCCCATCACGAAGGCGCGCGGCGCATCGGCGACCAAGGCCAGGGCTTCGTCCAGGGTGTGGGCCACTTCTGCGCCCTGATCTTGCCAGCTCGTGTTGCGGGTGACGACGATGTTGCGGCGGCCCGGTAGGGGCCGAAAGCGCGCGGGCAGCGAGTCCCAGGTGCGGCGTCCCATGATGACGGGGCAGCCCATGGTGGTTTGGCGGAAGTGCTTTTGGTCGCTGGGGTCTTGCCACAGCAGGTCGTTGTCGCGGCCAATGGCGCCATTGCGCGCCACGGCGGCGATCAGGCTCAGCACGGCGGGCTTGCGGCTGGATGGGGTGTTCATGCGGGTGGCTGGATCGGGTGACCTGATCAAATGGACTCAAACAGCCACAGGCGCCTTGATGGCGGGGTGGTGTTGGTAGTCCAGCACTTCGAAGTCTTCGTACTCGTAATCGAAGATCGAGGCGGGTTTGCGCTTGATGTTGAGCACGGGATAGGGGTGAGGCTGGCGGCTCAATTGCAACTCGACCTGTTCGGTGTGGTTGCTGTAGATGTGGCAGTCGCCGCCGGTCCAGATGAAGTCGCCGACGTCCATGTCGCATTGCTGGGCCAGCATGTGGGTGAGAAGGGCGTAGGACGCGATGTTGAAGGGCACACCCAGGAAGATGTCGGCACTGCGTTGGTACAGCTGGCAGCTGAGCTTGGGCTTGTCGCCTTCTTGTTGAGGGGGGGCGACGTAGAACTGGAAGAAGGCGTGGCAGGGTGGCAGGGCCATCTGCTCGATCAGGCCGACGTTCCAGGCGCTGACGATGATGCGGCGCGAGTCGGAGCTGGTCTTGAGTTGCTTGACGACTTCACTGATCTGGTCAACATGGCTGCCGTCTGGCTTGGGCCAGTTGCGCCATTGCACGCCGTAGACCGGGCCGAGCGAGCCGTCTTCACGGGCCCATTCGTCCCAGATGGAGACGCCGCGCTCTTGCAGCCATTTCACGTTGTTGTCGCCCCGCAGGAACCACAGCAGCTCGACGATGATGGACTTGAGGTGCACCTTCTTGGTGGTGACCATGGGGAAGCCTTCGCTCAGGTCAAAGCGCATCTGGTGACCAAACACGCTGCGCGTGCCGGTGCCGGTGCGGTCGGTCTTGAGTACGCCCGTGGTGTAGACGTGGCGCATGAAGTCTTCGTATTGGCTGCGGATGGGGCGGCTCACGGTCAAAGTCCCAAAAATGGCTGGAGGCGGTGATTATCCGTCGTGCGGTGCTCAGTGGTTTTCACTTAATGGTTGTCAAACTGCATGGACGCCAGTTTGGTGTACAGGCCATTGCGGGCCATCAGCTCGGCATGGGTGCCGACATCCACGATGCCGCCCGCCTCCAGCACGACGATGCGGTCGGCATTGACCACGGTGCTCAAGCGGTGGGCAATGACCAAGGTGGTGCGGTCTTTCATGGCCTCTTCCAGCGCAGCTTGCACAGCGCGTTCGCTTTCGGTGTCCAGCGCGCTGGTGGCTTCGTCCAGCAGCAGCAGCGGGGCGTTTTTCAGAATCGCGCGGGCAATGCTGATGCGTTGGCGTTGGCCGCCAGACAGGCGCACGCCGCGCTCGCCCAGATAGGTTTGATAGCCCTCGGGCAGGCGCTCGAGGAAGTCATGCGCATGGGCGGCCTTGGCGGCAGCAATCACATCGGCGTCGATCGCATCAGGTCGGCCGTAGCGGATGTTTTCCAAAGCGCTGGTGGAGAAGATGGTGCTGTCTTGCGGGACGATGCC
>JAGWTE010000008.1 GCA_028869095.1 Burkholderiales bacterium | reverse complement strand
CGGCACCGTTTTGACTACATGCCCCGCTCGATCGCGGAAGTCTGGGACGAAGCCCAGACGCACCGCGCCGACGGTGTCGCCGTGGACCCTCACATCGTGCTGCATTACCGAGCGGCGGTGTACTTCTTTGTCAACAAACAAAACACCGCCTTGGCCAAAAAGATCTCAACCGGCCTGGAGCGTGCCTTGAGCGATGGCAAGTTCAATCGCTTGTTCTACAGCTATCACGCCAAAGCCATCGAGCAAGCTCGGCTTTCACAGCGTACCGTGATCGAGTTGGCGAACCCTCTGCTGCCCAAAGACACGCCCTTGAATCGCAAGGAGCTCTGGCTTGAGTTTCCGCCTACGACGAAGACACCTCGTTAGCCACCGCAAAGCGGCGCACTTGACGTGGCTTGAGGTGCACGGTGGCCCCACTTTGCAGCAGGCCCGTGTCACGCAAGGCAGCATATTCGCTGCGCGGCAACTCCACATCGACCTCGCCCTGGCCGTCGGTACGCTTGAACTCCAGGCGGGTGTTGGGCCCCACCGTCAAGGTGTGCACCAGGGTCACGGGCAGGCTGCCGGCCTCGGCATGGGCCAACACCTGGATCTCGTGCGGACGCACATAGCTCACGTCTGGTGAGGCGCTTGCCGCATCGGCCTGAGACGAGCCCGGCGCGTGATCGCGGCCATGGAACAGGTTCACATCGCCCAGGAACTGCAGCACGAAGGGCGTGGCCGGGTGGTCGTAGACCTGATCGGGCGAGCCTTGCTGCTCAATGCGCCCCTGGTTCATGACCACAATGCGGTCGGCCACTTCCATGGCTTCTTCCTGATCGTGGGTCACGAAGACGCTGGTGATGTGCATCTCGTCATGCAGGCGGCGCAGCCAACGGCGCAACTCTTTGCGCACCTTGGCGTCCAGGGCGCCAAAGGGCTCGTCCAGCAACAGCACTTTGGGCTCCACCGCCAAGGCACGGGCCAAGGCAATGCGCTGGCGCTGCCCACCCGACAGTTGGTGCGGGTAGCGGTCGGCAATCCAGTCCAGCTGGACCAGCTTGAGCAACTCGGTCACCTTGGCGCGGATGGCGGCTTCAGAAGGCCGCGTCGCCTTGGGGCGCACACGCAGACCAAAGGCGACATTCTCAAAAATGGTCATGTGGCCAAACAGGGCGTAGTGCTGAAACACAAAGCCCACGTTGCGGTCGCGCACAGCCACATGGGTCGTGTCCTCGCCATTGAACAACACGGTGCCACTGTCCGGCTGCTCCAGGCCCGCGATGATGCGCAGCAAGGAGGTCTTGCCTGAGCCTGAGGGGCCCAGCAAAGCGACCAACTCGCCCGACGGGATGTCCAGGTTCAGGTTGTCACACACCGTGACCGAACCGAACCGCTTGACCAGATTTCTGACTTCAATGCTCATGCGCTTGCTCCCACATCCTTGGCCTGGGCCAGCTCTTGCTGCACCCGACGCTCAACGATGAATTTCAACACCAAGGTCACCAGGGCCAGGCCCGCCAGCAGGGAGGCCACCGCAAAGGACGCGGCAAACTGGTATTCGTTATAGAGGATTTCAATGTGTAGCGGCAGTGTATTGGTCTGCCCGCGAATGTGCCCCGACACCACCGATACGGCGCCGAACTCGCCCATGGCACGGGCATTACACAGGATCACGCCATACAGCAGGGCCCATTTGACATTGGGCAGCGTCACCTTCCAGAAGGTTTGCCAACCCGACGCGCCCAAGACGCGTGCCGCCTCTTCCTGCTCCTGGCCTTGGGCCTGCATCAAAGGGATCAACTCGCGCGCCACGAACGGGAAGGTCACGAAGATGGTGGCCAGCACGATGCCGGGCACGGCAAAGATCACCTTCAGATCCTGGTCTCGCAACCATTCGCCCAACCAGCCTTGCAGGCCAAACACCAAGACGTAGATCAGACCGGCGATCACGGGCGACACCGAAAACGGCAGGTCGATCAAGGTCAACACCAGGCTCTTGCCACGGAAGTCGAACTTGGCAATGGCCCAGGCGGCCGCCACACCGAACACCAGGTTCAGCGGCACAGCAATCACGGCGGCCGTCAAGGTCAGCGTCACGGCCGACCAGGCATCGGGCTCGGTGATGGCGGCGAGGTAGACGTCCCAGCCCTTTTTGAAGGCCTCGGCAAACACCGAGACCAGGGGCACGAACAGGAACAAGGACAAGAAAACCAAGGCCAGGGTGATCAGGGTCCAGCAGACCCAGATGGGCTCGTGCGTGGCCTTGGCCACATTGGGTGGGGAGATGCTCAATAGGGTGCTCGACATGGTTCACTGCCCCTGGCGCTTACGGGCCCAAGCCTGCAAGCCATTGATGGCCAACAACAACACAAACGACATCACCAGCATCACCACGGCAATCGCGGTGGCCCCGGCGTAGTCATACTGCTCCAGCTTGGTGATGATCAGCAGCGGCGTGATCTCCGAGATCATGGGCATGTTGCCCGCAATGAAGATGATCGAGCCGTACTCACCCAAGGCACGCGCAAAAGCCAGGGCAAAGCCCGTCAACAGCGCGGGCGACAAGATCGGCAAGATCACCCGGGTGAAGGTTTGCCAGCGATTGGCGCCCAAAGTCGCTGAGGCCTCTTCCAGCTCGGATGCCAAGTCTTCCAAGATGGGTTGCACGGTACGCACCACAAAGGGCAAGCCGATGAAGGTCATGGCCACGAACACCCCCACAGGCGTGAACGCCACCTTCAAACCCCATGGCTCCAGCCATTGGCCGATCCAGCCGTTGGCCGAATACAAGCCCGTCAAGGTGATGCCCGCCACAGCGGTGGGCAGCGCGAAGGGCAAGTCCACCAAAGCGTCGACCAAACGGCGACCCAAGAAGCGATAGCGCACCAGCACCCAAGCCACCAACAAGCCAAACACCGCGTTGATGAGGGCCGCCAGAACAGAGGCCCCAAAGGTCAACTGGTAAGACGCCACCACGCGCGGCGAGGTGACCACGTCGATGAACTGAGGCCAGGTCAACTCGGTGGTGCGCAAGAAGGCGGCACTCAAGGGAATCAGGACAATCAGGCACAGGTAAAACAGGGTCAGGCCCAGTGCCAGGTCAAAGCCGGGCAACACCGAGCGCCGCCGCAGCAAGGTTCGAGAGAACAACATATCCAGTCCAATCCATGTGTTGGACCGAATGTTAGAAAGACGCTGACCATTGGTGAAGCGCGCATTTCACATCCACTTATGCGAGAAGCAGATATCCCCTTTCTGCCCCGCAACCGGCTCGGTCAGGTCACCCACAACGTTCAGCACCCAGGCCAGATATCCTTGCTCGCAGGAACGAGCAACAGAGCGAACCACCATGCAACAGGTTGACTGCACTTTCGAGCGCCACGGCGAAGCCATCCTGGCCATCTTCAATGAGGCCATCGTTCATTCCACAGCCTTATACGACTACGAGCCGCGATCCATGGCATTGATGGCCGCGTGGTTCCAAGCCAAAACCGATGGCGGCTACCCAGTGATCGGGGTGGAGTCTGAAGACGGGGTGTTGATGGGCTTTGCCTCTTATGGCGCCTTCCGCCATTGGCCGGCCTACAAGTACACCGTCGAGCACTCGGTCTACGTGCACCAAGATCACCGAGGCCAAGGCCTGGCGCCGCAATTGATGGCCTCCCTGATTGACCGCGCCCGAGCGCAAGACAAACACGTCTTGGTGGGCGTGATTGATTCGGCCAATGCGGTCAGCGTCCACCTGCACCAGAAACTGGGGTTCCAGCATGCAGGCACGGTCCGTCAGGCGGGATTCAAGTTCGGCCGGTGGCTGGACATCGATTTGTACCAACTGACCTTGAACACGCCCCACCAGCCCGTGGACGGCTGATGGGGCTGGATCCAAGCTCGGTTGGATCGCCTCGGCCACTCAGGCCTGAGCCAAGGCCGCTTCCAGATCAGCCAGTAAGTCATCAATGTGTTCGATGCCCACCGACAAGCGAACCGTGTCTTCGGCCACGCCCGTCTTGGCCAACTCTTCTGGTGACAATTGACGGTGGGTGGTCGACGCCGGATGGGTGGCCAGCGAACGCACATCCCCGATGTTGACCAATCGGGTGAACAGCTTGAGCCCGTCCAGGAAGCGGGCCCCACCCTCGCGACCACCGGGCACGCCGAAGGTCAACAGCCCGGAAGCCTGACCCGACAGGTACTTCTGGACCAGCGGGTTCTCCGGGTGGTCTTCCAAGCCCGCATAGTTGACCCACTTCACGCGTGGATGCTTTTGCAGGTACTGCGCGATCTTGAGCGTGTTCTCGCTGATGCGGTCCATGCGCAAGCTCAAGGTCTCGATGCCTTGCAAGATCAAGAAGGCATTGAAGGGCGACAGGGCCGCGCCGGTATTGCGCAAGGGCACCACGCGGGCACGGCCAATGTAAGCCGCCGGGCCCAGGGCCTCGGTGTAGACCACACCGTGGTAGCTCACGTCGGGTTCATTGAGCCGCTTGAAGCGCGCCTTGTGCTGCGCCCAGGGGAACTTGCCAGAGTCCACAATCGCACCGCCCAAGGTCGTGCCGTGGCCGCCCAGGTACTTGGTGAGCGAATGCACGACGATGTCCGCACCATGCTCAATGGGGCGACTCAGATACGGCGAGGGCACGGTGTTGTCGACAATCAAGGGCACACCGTGGCGATGTGCGATCTCGGCCACGCGGGCGATGTCGGTGATGTTGCCCGATGGGTTGCCCAGCGACTCCACAAAGATGGCCTTGGTGCGCTCATCGATCAAAGGCTCAAAGGTGGCCGGATCGCGGTGGTCCGCAAAACGCGTGGTGATGCCAAACTGCGGCAGCGTGTGCGCAAACAGGTTGTAGGTGCCGCCGTACAAAGCGGTGGACGACACGATGTTGTCACCCGCCTCTGCAATGGTCTGAATGGCATACGTGACCGCCGCTTGGCCCGATGCCAAGGCCAATGCACCAATGCCGCCTTCCAGCGCCGCGATGCGCTGCTCCAGCACATCGGTGGTGGGGTTCATGATGCGGGTGTAGATGTTGCCCGGCACCTTCAAGTCAAACAGATCGGCGCCGTGCTGGGCGCTGTCAAAGGCATAGGCTGCGGTTTGGTAAATCGGGACGGCCACGGCCTTGGTGGTGGGGTCGGGGCTGTAGCCCGCATGCACCGACAATGTTTCAAACTTCCAGTTTTCTTGACTCATGTCATTCCTCAAAAGATTAGGGCCTGATCTGGGATCTGGTCAACCAGCCTAGCGGACCGTGCACACCCTGCCAAGTCCTAATCACGCCAACACACAGACCGAAACCGCATAAGCCGCCATGCCACCCGAACAAGCGCCCGCCCCCGTCAGCTTCCTGCAAGCCTTCTGGTTCTGGTTGAAGCTGGGCTTCATCAGCTTTGGCGGCCCGGCCGGGCAGATCGCCGTGATGCATGAAGAGCTCGTGGTGCGTCGCCGCTGGATCTCCGAAAAGCGCTTCCTGCACGCACTGAACTACTGCATGGTGTTGCCCGGCCCGGAGGCGCAACAACTGGCCACCTACATTGGTTGGCTGATGCACCGCACCTGGGGTGGCATCGTGGCGGGCGCGCTGTTCGTGTTGCCCTCGCTGTTCATCCTCGTGGCCTTGTCCTGGCTCTACATGGCCTATGGGAATGTGCCGCTGGTGGCTGGCCTGTTTTACGGCATCAAGCCTGCCGTCACGGCCATCGTGCTGCAAGCCGCCCATCGCATCGGCTCGCGTGCGCTCAAGAACCGCACCTTGTGGGGCTTGGCCGCCGCATCGTTTGTGGCGATTTTGGGGCTCAAGGTGCCCTTCCCCGCCATTGTGGCCATCGCGGCAGTGATCGGCCATGTGGGCGGGCGCATCGCACCACAACAGTTTCAAGTGGGCGGAGGACATGGCAACGCCAGCCCGTCAGACGGCAGCGCCTTGATCGATGACCACACACCCACACCCGCGCATGCGCGCTTCCAGATGACTCGACTGGTTCAAGTCCTGGTCATGGGTGTGCTGCTGTGGGCCCTGCCCATGGTTGCCCTGACGGCGCTCAAGGGATGGGATCACACCTTGACCCAGATGGGATGGTTTTTCACCAAAGCGGCCATGCTGACCTTTGGGGGGGCCTACGCGGTGCTGCCCTATGTGTACCAAGGCGCGGTCGATCATTACCATTGGCTCACGCCCGCGCAGATGATCGATGGACTGGCTTTGGGTGAAACCACACCAGGCCCACTGATCATGGTGGTGTCCTTCGTGGGGTTTGTGGGCGGGTATGCCCAGGCTTTGTTCGGCACCGATCGCTTGTTTCTGGCCGGCGCGCTGGCTGCCGCCGTGGTCACCTGGTTCACCTTCTTGCCCTCGTTCCTCTTCATCCTGGCCGGCGGCCCCGTGGTGGAAAGCACGCACAACGATTTGAAGTTCACCGCCCCACTGACGGCCATCACGGCTGCGGTCGTCGGCGTGATCCTGAACCTGGCGGTGTTCTTCGGCTACCACGTGCTGTGGCCTCACGGCCTGTCGGCGCAACTGGATGGGGTGTCAGCCTTGATTGCCCTGGCGGCCGCCGTGGCGCTGTTCAAATACAAGCGCAATGTGATTCACGTGATCGCGGCCTGCGCGCTGGTGGGCCTGGCGCTCAAGACCGTGGGGGTTTGAACTAGACTAGCGCCCCCCTGGCGATGCCGCGCATCGCCTTTTCTTTTCCCGTCTCCGCCGCGATGCTCCACTTCCGTCCCATTCAATCGTTTTTGTTGTCTCTTCTGAGCCCCCGCTCATCCACCTCGCCGGCCCCCGCTCACGCAGGCCCACGCGACCACAGCCTGACCCAGGACGCGTTCTCCATTGCGGATCAGTCCATGATTGCAACGCTGCGCGCCGAGTGCATCCGCCAAGATGCAGAGGGCCTGCGCCTGTGGCCCGTTGATGCATCGGGGATGAAAGTTCAAGCCGTGGCACAAGCCTGCCCGCAAATCTTGCGTGCGCTGGAGTGGTGCCGCAAGCGCGGCATGGTCCAGATCGAAACCAATGCGTGGGACGAACTGATCGTCCTCAACACGCCCGCAGCCTGATCCTGAAGCCCTCGGCCCCGCCCCCTCACGCCGAGGTCCGCGCGGGTGCCCTGGTTTTCTTGGCGGCTGCCTTCCCCACCCCTTTCTCGGCCACTTTCTCGGCCACTTTCACGACCACCTTCGCCTCTTTGTGAGCAGGCCGCTTCGGTTGGGCCGAGGCCGCTGCCACCTGCCTCAAACGGCGCCGGATTTCATCGGAGTCCACCCAGAAGTCACCGCCCTTGAGGATCTTGTCGATCTCCACATCCGACAGGAAGGGCGTGCAGATGCGGCGCATCACCTTGCCGAACCACTTGCCCACCGCCGCCACTTCCGCCTCTTGCTCATTGCCTTTGCCTGAGAAGATGCCCGAGTAGGTGTGGAACATGAGCTGGCAGTTGTCATGCACGTACATCTCATCGCCACTCAAGAAGATGAGCGCGGCCATGGAGTAGGCACGCGCCTCCAAGAGGGTCACAACCCGCGCGTCGGACGCTGCGATGTTGTTGATGATCTGCAAGCCCGTATTGAAGTCGCCGCCCGGCGAGTTCAGATGCAGGTAGATCAAGTCGGTTTCACTGGCCGAGCGGAGCGTGAAGAACAGCTCCGAGTAGTACTCCGGCTCCTTCAACTCCCCACAGATGTAGTACGACACCTGCCGAACGGGGATCTGGCGTTCGTAGCGGATCAAGCCCTTGAAGGGCAGCAGCTCTTCATCCAGGTCGTCATCGTCGCGTTCTCTGCGCTTGGCACCAGTGGACATGCATCGCTCCGTCAGACAGATACGGTGATTATGGCCACGCGAAGGGATGCCGTGTGGTCCTTTTGCGATGACGCCCCGAGCGACGCATCGACACGCCACCCAACACGAATCGACTAAGCAATCGCGGTTTTGTTCGTTCCCTTGCAGAAGGACTCTCCCTAGCATGAGTCCATCGCATCCACACCCGAACCCGCATCATGTCCTTGCCATCTCGTACCCGCCGCACCCTCCACGTTCTGACCGCTGCCGCACTGACGGCGGCCATCAGCGCAGCTGCCTTGGCCCCTGCGGTCGCCCGGGCCAAAGACATCACGCTGCTCAACGTCTCGTATGACCCCACCCGCGAGTTCTACCAAGAGTACGCCAGCGCGTTTGCCAAGCATTGGAAGGCCAAGACGGGAGACGACGTGACGGTCAAAGCCTCCCACGGTGGCTCGGGCAAACAGGCGCGCTCGGTGATCGACGGTCTGGACGCCGACGTCGTGACCCTGGCCCTGGCCTATGACATCGACGCCATCGCCAACAAGGGCCTGATTACCCCCAACTGGCAAAAGCGCCTGGGCCACAACAGCACGCCGTACACCTCGACCATCGTGTTCGTGGTGCGCAAGGGCAACCCCAAGCACATCCAAACCTGGGACGACCTCGTCAAGCCCGGCCACAGCGTGATCACCGCCAATCCCAAGACCTCCGGCGGTGCACGCTGGGCCTACCTGGCGGCCTACGGCTATGCCTTGAAGAAGAACAAGGGGGACGACGCCAAGGCACGCGAGTTCGTCAAGCAATTGTTTGAACACGTGCCGGTGCTGGACTCCGGCGCACGCGGTGCCACCGTGTCCTTCTCCGAGCGCGGCCTGGGCGACGTCTTGCTGTCCTGGGAAAGCGAAGTCGCCTTGATCAAGAAGGAATTTGGCGACGACAAATTCGACGTGGTCTACCCCGCCATCAGCGTGTTGGCGGAGCCGCCCGTGGCCGTGGTCGACAAGGTGGTGGACAAGCGTGGCACCCGCGCAGTGGCCCAGGCCTACCTGGACTACCTCTACTCACCCCAAGGGCAGGACCTGGTGGGCAAGTACTACTACCGCCCGGTGGATGCAAAGGCTGCGGCCAAGTACGCCAAGCAGTTCCCCAAGATCGACCTGTTCAACATCGACGACACCTTTGGTGGCTGGACTCAGGCCCAAAAGACGCACTTTGCCGATGGCGGTGTCTTCGACCAGATCTACACCAAGAGGTAAGTCATCATGAGCATCAGCGCCATCAACGTCCGCAATCAATTTCGCGGCAAAGTCAAAGAGATCATTGAAGGCCCGGTCGTGTCCGAGATCGACGTGGAGACCCCGTCCGGCCTGATCGTCACCTCGGTCATCACCACGCGATCGGTTCGGGACCTGGGCCTGGTCCCGGGCAAAGAAGTGATCGCCTTGGTCAAGTCAACCGAAGTGTCCATCGCCGCCTTGTGAGCCACCCACGCATTCGGAGTCCTTGATGGAACCACCCACCCTTCGGGTCCTGATCATTCCAGGCCTGCACAACAGCGAAGCAGGCCATTGGCAAACCTGGCTGCAAGGCCAGTATCGGGGCGCCAAACGCGTTCAGCAAACAGACTGGGACACGCCCGACCTGGATGCCTGGGCGGCCCAGATCCAACACACCATCGCGCATGCGCACAGCCACACCACCTGGATTGCCGTGGCCCACAGCTTTGGCTGCTTGGCTCTGGCCCGCTACATCGACCAACAGCGTGCCACCGGAGCCGATCCCCGTGTAGGCTCAGCCTTGCTGGTCGCGCCAGCCGATCCCGTCAAGTTCGGTGTCGTGCATCGCCTGCCGCATGAAGGCCTGGGCATCCCCGCCACCCTGATCGGCAGCGAGAACGACCCGTGGATGCCTTTAGAACGCGCCCAACAATGGGCCACGCTGTGGGGCGCCCGCTTTCAGAATCTGGGCACCGTGGGGCACATCAATGTCGAGTCCGGCTTTGGCCCCTGGCCGCTGGCGCGCATCAAGGTCGACCAGATGATCCGCGAGCAGCAACGCCAACGCCGGATCGAACGCGCCCACCCGCTTGAATTTCACTACGCTGTCTGAACCCGCCAAGCAGGCAAACAGCGCTTCATTCGCTTCGCAGCATGGCATCAACCACCGCGTGTGAAAACGGACTGGCCACCGCCGTGATGAAGCGCTGGAAGTCGATGTGAGCCTCGTCATCCGCCCGGTCTGAAATCGTGCGGATGACGACAAAGGGCACGCCGAAGTCATGGCACACCTGCGCCACGGCGGCGCCCTCCATCTCCACCGCCAACACAGCCGGCATGGCATCGCGAATGCCCTGGCTGGCCTTGGCCGAGCCGATGAACTGATCCCCGCTGGCGATCAGCCCCCGGTGCACCGCAGGCCGACCAATGCCCAAAGCATCCAGGTCTTGGCGACACAACTGGCCCGCATGGCTTTCACCATCGTGCGCCACGACCTGCAAAACCACTTGCGCTGCCTGCACCGCCCGATTGGCCAGATCCGCATCGGTCTTCAACACCGACACGCCCTTGCCCGGCACCTCAAAGCGCGGGAACAAAGGCCGGGCATCCAGGTCATGCTGCATCAATTCATCGGCGACCACGACATCGCCCACGCGCACCTCTTCACCCAAACCACCGGCCACGCCGGTGAACCAGATTTCCGTGGCATGGAAACGATTGATCAACAACGACGAGGTCACCGCGGCGGCCACCTTGCCAATGCCCGACAACACGGCAATGACCACATGGCCATGCCAATGCCCCACCCAGAAGGTGCGCCCCGCCAACTCGACCTGATGCTCGTCGGGCATCTCGTCCAAAAAGGTCTTCAACTCTTCGGGCATGGCCGCCAAGATGCCGATGCGCTTGGTGTGGTTCAGGTCGGTCGTCATGTTTCGGCTCCTGTCTGATGGCCGCAGTGTCATCTTGCGCCAATCATCCCTGAAAATGTCTCCCTAACTCCCACTGTGACGACAAAGCCACCGGACCGACCATGACTCAGCCACAAGCGCAAACCTGTACCCTGGGCACGCCCCTGTCTCCCTCTGCTGTCCGTGTGATGCTGCTGGGCGCGGGCGAGTTGGGCAAAGAAGTCCTGATCGCCCTGCAACGCCTGGGGGTCGAGACCATCGCGGTCGACCGCTACGACCACGCCCCCGGTCAGCAAGTGGCCCACCACAGCCACACCATCGCGATGAACGACCCGGCCCAGTTGCGCGAGTTGATCCTGCGCGAAAAGCCCGACCTGGTCGTGCCCGAGATCGAAGCCATCGCCACCTCGGTGCTGGAAGAGCTGGAAGCCGAAGGCGTGGTCCGCGTCATCCCCACCGCGCGCGCCGCCCGCCTGACCATGGACCGCGAAGGCATCCGCCGCCTGGCTGCCGAGACCCTGGGCCTGCCCACCAGCCCCTATCGCTTTTGCGATTCCTTGCAAGAGCTGCAAGCGGCCATTGACGAGCTCACGGGCTACCCTTGCGTGGTCAAGCCCTTGATGAGCTCATCGGGCAAAGGCCAGAGCAAGATCAGCGGCCCAGCCGACGTGAGCAAAGCCTGGGACTACGCCATGGCGGCTGGCCGCGTCGCGCAAGGTCGCGTCATCGTCGAAGGCTTCATCGATTTCGACTACGAGATCACCCAACTGACCGTGCGCGCGGCAGGCCAAGGCAACCAAGCGGGCCAGATCGTCACCCACTTTTGTGAGCCCATTGGCCACGTGCAAGTCGATGGCGACTATGTGGAAAGCTGGCAACCCCACCGCATGCCCGAATCCGCCTTGAACAAGGCCCGCGATATCGCCAAGGCCGTGACCGACAACCTGGGCGGACAAGGCGTCTTTGGCGTGGAGCTGTTTGTCAAAGGCGATCAGGTCTGGTTCAGCGAAGTCAGCCCCCGCCCCCATGACACCGGCCTGGTTACGCTGAGCACACAGCATCAGAGCGAATTTGAACTGCATGCCCGCGCCATCCTGGGGCTGCCCGTCAACACTGCCCTGCGCAGCCCCGGTGCATCCGCCGTCATCTACGGCGGACTCGATGCCCAAGACGTCGTCTTTGACGGCGTGGCGCAAGCGATGAACCACCCTCAGGTCGACATCCGCTTGTTCGGCAAACCCGAGAGCTTTGTCAAACGCCGCATGGGCGTGGCGGTGGCATGGGATGCCGATGAACAACAAGCCCGCAAACTGGCCAAAGCGGCTGCCGCACAGGTCAAGCCTCGCGCTCCGCAGAGCGCGTGATCCCCAAGCCCATGGATCCCTGCACCAGCACCGGATCGATGGGCCCGGCGCGGCGCGCCAGCGCCTCCAGATCGGTGATCTCGATCTCGGCATAGTGCAAGGCCAACATCTGCTCGCCTTCAAGCTTGCGCAAAGCCTTGTTGACGGTCTGACGCGACACCCCCAACATCTTGGCCAAATACTCTTGCGGCACCCGCACCCGACGCTTGATCGTCGTGGCAGTCGCCTGGCCAAAGTTCGTGGCAGAAAAAAGCAGGCGGCGCGCCAGCTGCTGATCAATCGGCAGCGTGGCCGTGTCTTCCAGCGCAGACAACATCAGGCGCATCTTGCTGCAAGCCAGCCGTGCCAAATCCCGCCAATGCTGCGGATAGGCATCCAGCCAGGGCTCCAGCAGCGCACGTGACACCACCAACACCGTGCTGTCCGTCCCGGCAATGGCGTCTTGCGGACGAGGCAGCTTGTCCAGCAAAGCGATTTCGCCAAACCAGTGATACGGCTCCACGTACAACATCAAACGATGCGATCCATCGTGCGGGCTGGTGGACCCAATCATCAAGGCCCCGGCAATGACGCAGCACAAGCCGTCTTGCATGTCACCCCGCGCGAACAAAGATTCACCGGATTTCAGATGCCGCAAACGCCCGCGCTCCACCAAAGCGTGCTGCATCTCGATGGGACAACTGGCAAACCACATGTGGGACTGCAGTGCCGGCAGCAAAGCCAGGGTCGACGAGTCAGGGCGCCTTTGCATATCTCTATTTAACGAATAACGAAATAAGGAAAATCTCGCAAACCACCCAAATGCCCGAGGTTTTCACCGCGCAACTGTACAACTTTTGACAATCATTCGGCGCTAAACCACATACGATTCGCGCCAGTATCTATGAAAAACCCTTAGGTTCAATTTTCACAATGAGCAACAATCAAGCTGTGCACCCCGGAGCCATCCTGCGCTCCCAATTCATGGAGCAGCACGGTCTGTCTGCGAGCGGCCTGGCTATTCGCCTGCACGTGCCCGCTCCTCGCGTCAATGACATCGTCCGTGAGCGTCGTGGTATCAGCCCCGATTCGGCCCTGCGCCTGGCCCGTTTCTTCGGCACCACCCCTCAATATTGGATGGATTTGCAGACGGCCTACGACCTCAAGGTCGCGGAAGGCTTGGCTGGCGAACAAATCTGTCGTGAAGTCGCCCCTGTTCAAGGTGCGACCGTGACCTCGCTCGCCGCCTAAGCCGCGAGCGATTTGGGGCGGCCTGTCCTCACTGGAAGGCCACCTCAGCAAAGCTGCGCAGTTTGCGGCTGTGCAGCTGCCCCACCCGATTGGCGCGCAGTAGCTCAATCGCGCGCAAACCGATTCGCAAATGCTGATCGACCCGCTCCCGATAAAACTGATTGGCCATGCCCGGCAGCTTGAGCTCGCCATGCAGCGGCTTGTCGCTCACGCACAGCAGCGTCCCATACGGCACCCGAAAGCGGAAGCCGTTGGCCGCGATCGTGGCGCTTTCCATGTCCAGCGCCACCGCCCGGCTTTGGCTGAAGCGCCGCTCCGGCGTGCGCTGGGGCAACAACTCCCAGTTGCGGTTGTCTGTCGACGCCACCGTGCCCGTTCGCATGATGCGCTTGAGCTCGTAACCTCGCAATTGCGTCACATCGGCCACAGCCCCTTCTAGCGCCAGCTGGATTTCAGCCAGCGGCGGGATCGGCACCCACAAGGGCAAGTCTTCATCGAGCACGTGGTCCTCGCGCACATAGCCGTGGGCCAACACATAGTCGCCCAGCTGCTGCGAGTTGCGCAGCCCCGCGCAGTGTCCCAGCATGATCCAGGCATGGGGCCGCAGCACCGCAATGTGGTCGGTGATGGTCTTGGCATTGGCCGGGCCCACCCCGATGTTCACCATGGTGATGCCCGAGCGATCCTTGCGCAGCAAGTGGTAGGCCGGCATCTGCGGCAAACGCGGCGGCACCGCCCCCAAGGCATCACCATGCTCGATCGCCTGCCCCACCCGGCGTGTCACCACATTGCCCGGCTCGACAAAGGCGATGCAATCGTCATCGTCTTGCGGGTTGTGGGGATCAGGTGCACGACGCATCAGCTCATGCCCGTAACGCACGAACTCGTCAATGTAGAACTGGTAATTGGTGAACAACACGAAGTTCTGGAAGAACGTGGGCGAGGTGGCCGTGTAGTGCCGCAGGCGGTGCAGCGAGTAGTCGACCCGCGGCGCCGTGAACAGCGACAAGGGGCTGGCCGCGCCGGGTGGCACTTCATAGGTGCCATTGGCAATGCCATCGTCCATCGCGCCCAGGTCCGGCAGGTCAAACTGATCGCGCAAGAGCAAGCGCCGGTCGGCTGGCATGCTGCCTTCCAGGTGCTGGTGCTCGTCCAGGCTGAAGTGCACCGGGATCGGGTCCGCGCCCAAGCCCACTTCCAGCGACACGCCGTGGTTGGCCAGCAGCAACTCGAACTGCTCGCGGTAGTACTCGGCAAACAGATCTGGTCGCGTCAGGGTCGTTTCATACGTGCCCGGCCCGGCGACAAATCCATAGGACAGCCGCGAATCGGCCATCTTGACCGTGTCGGTCTGCACGCGCACGAACGGATAGCGCCCGCGTACATGCTCGGCCAAGACCTCGCCCGACACAAAGCGCTGAAGGGCATCACGCAGGTAGGCAATCTGCGCATCGTAGAGTTGGGTGACGTGATCCAGTGCTGCCTGAGCCTGGTCAAACCGTTGCGTGGGGAACTGGGGAGCCGCCATGAGGACCTGTCAACAATCTACATGGTCCCATTGTGCGCGTCTGCCAGCGGCCGTGGTGAGATCGTGGGCCTCACTCCGTGAAGCCTGTCGCCATCAGCCGACACCCATGGCACGGCGCGTTCAACGCGCTCAGGGTTGAGCCGGCGCCGCGTCCGCCGAAGCACCAGGCTCGGTCACAAAGGCAATGCGGTTGAGGCCTGCCTTTTGCAGCAGGCCAATCAACTCCGCCACACGGCCATAGGACACGACTTGGTCGGCGCGCAATTGCACCTCGGTATCCGGGTGCTGCTTGGCCTGGGCTTGCGCTTGCTTGACCAAGACATCGGCCGTGACGACCTTGTCGTCCAGATGCATCTGCCCATCGGCGGTCAAAGCGATGGCCATGATCTGGGGCTGGTTTTGGGTCGGCGGCGGTGCGTCGGCCTTGGGAAGATCCAGCTTCAGGCTGGAGGTCATCAAGGGCGCGGTGAGCATGAAGATCACCAGTAACACCAGCATGACGTCGATGAGCGGGGTCATGTTGATCTCGCTCATGGGCTGGCTGCTCTGCGGACGCTCCAGTCGACCAAAGGCCATGGCGGCTTACTCCTGTTCGGTCAGCAAGGTTTCACGCAGGTCGTGCGCAAAGCCTTCCAGATCGGCCTCGCAGGCCGACACGAACTTGCCAAAGATGTTGTAGGCCAACACGGCGGGAATGGCCACCGCCAAACCGGCAGCCGTCATGATCAAGGCCTCGCCCACCGGGCCGGCCACCTTGTCCAAGCTGACCGAGCCTTCGGTGCTGATGCCCATCATGGCGTGGTAAATGCCCCAGACCGTACCAAACAAGCCCACGAAAGGCGACACTGCCCCCACCGAGGCCAAGAGCACTTGACCCGCTTGCAGTCGTTGCAGCACGTCGTGCAGGCTGTCGCGCAAACGGCGCGTCAGTTGGGCTTCACGGTCTGATCGAGCCGCCAGGGTGCCGGCGCCTGAAGGTGTGCTCACCGACTCCACCAAGGGCAGCAGCACGGCCTCACGATCGATGCCTTGCAGCACCGCACGGCCAGCTGCCAAGTCAGCCGACTCCCAAAAGGCTTGCGAGCCTTTGACCAGATCACGGCGAGCACGGCTAAGCAGCCAGCCCTTCCAGAAGATCACGACCCAGGCGCTGATGGACATGATCAGCAACATGGCCGCGACGGCCTTGCCCACGCCATCGCCTTGTTCCCACAGGTGCGTCAGGCCGTTCATGCGAGCCCCAACACGTCGTCCATGCCAAACAGGCCATGAGGCTGGTGCGCCAGGAAGCGCACCGCACGCAAGCTGCCTTGGGCATAGGTGGCCCGGCTGGAGGACTTGTGGGTGATCTCGATGCGCTCACCGGTACCGGCAAACAACACGGTATGGTCGCCCACAATGTCGCCGCCGCGCACGGTGGCAAAGCCGATGGTGCTGGGGTCGCGCTCTCCGGTGATGCCTTCACGGCCATACACGGCACAGGTCTTGAGGTCACGGCCAATGGCCTCGGCCACAACCTCGCCCATCTTCAGGGCGGTGCCGCTGGGCGCGTCCACCTTGTGACGGTGGTGCGCTTCGATGATCTCGATGTCGTAGCCTTCCTTCAAGGCCTTGGCCGCTTGCGCCAAAAGCTTGAGCACCACGTTGACGCCCACGCTCATATTGGGCGCCATCATGATGGCGATGTCACGGGCTGCGTCTTCGATCTCGGCCTTTTGCTCATCCGAAAAGCCCGTGGTGCCAATGACCAGGTTGACACCCAACTCACGGCACACGCGCAAATGCGCCATCGTGCCTTCGGGGCGGGTGAAGTCGATCAGGTACTTGGCGTCTTTCAGGCCTTCACGCAGATCGGACGTGATCTTGACGCCGCTGTTCTGCCCCAGAAAAGCCGCAGCATCGCTGCCCAGCGCGGGGCTGCCCACGATGTCCAGGGCGCCGGCCAACACGGCGTCATCGGCGTTTTGAACCGCTTCGATCAACATGCGGCCCATGCGGCCGGAAGCGCCAGCGATGGCGATGCGATGAGCGTTGGCTTGAGCAGTAGAGGTCATGCTTGCAATACGAGGCTAAACAAAAGCAAAAGAGATCTTGAAGGCACTCGCCCCTCAGGGCTGAGCCGACTCCAGCGGAGGGTAGGTGCGAGCTGCGCCCAGCGGCACTTTCGGCGCTGCCGTGTCAGCTTTGGTCGGCATGGGCAGGGCCGCGATCTGGGCGTCGGTCAAATTGGCCGCCGCGGGTTTGATGTCTTTCTGCTTGTCGATAGAGGCTACAAACTCGCGCTCCGACGGCAAGGTTTCGGCGTCAAAGTGGTCCACCGCATCGTTCTTGAAGTACACGGTCACGCGACGCTTTTGATCCGGTACTCCTTGACGGCGGATCGTGAAAACGTAATCCCAACGGTCGTTGTGGAAAACGTCGGTCAGCAAGGGCGTGCCCAGGATCTCGCGCACCTGCATGCGGCCAAAGCCGGGCTGGATCTGCGAGATGAACTCTTGGGTGACCACGTTGCCCTGGACCACATCCACCTTGTAGGGCTCGATCAGGCCAAACAGGGTTTCGGGCTTGCTCAGCGAGACCTGGCTGGTGCTGCCACAGCCAGCCAACACGGCCAGTGGGGTCAGCGCGATCAGGGCCCGGCGGATGAGGTTCAGTGTCATGGGATTTAAGAAGACCACACTTTGCCGAAGTGGCGTCCAAGTCGATATGATTGCCCATTCTAGCGGCGTGCTTGCACTGGCGCCGCGTCTCGGAGCTTTCCTCATGACCAACGCAGAAGAACTGAAAAGCAGCGGGCTCAAGGCCACCCTGCCCCGCATCAAGATCCTGGAGGTTTTTCAGCGCGCGTCCGATCAACGTCACATGACGGCTGAAGACGTGTTCAAGGTCTTGCTCAATGAAGGCTCCGACATTGGCCTGGCCACCGTTTACCGCGTGCTGATGCAGTTCGAGCAGGCCGGCATCCTGTCACGCCACCACTTTGAAGCCGGCAAGGCCGTGTTCGAACTGAACGAAGGCAAGCACCACGACCATCTGGTCTGCGTGGTCTGCGGTCGGGTGGAAGAATTTTACGATCCGGAAATTGAGCGACGTCAGCAAGAGATTGCCGCCGAACGTGGCTACAAGCTGCACGACCACGCGCTGGCGCTGTATGTGGTGTGCAACAAGGATGACTGCAGCGGCAAGTTGCACACCCACAACCACGGACGCTGATCCCCAGCCGGTTGAGGGCTCAGATGCCGCCGCGCTCCATCACACGCTGGTGGCGCTCGATGAATTCTTTGTAGGTGTCAATACCGCGCAATTGCAGCACGGTGTTGCGCACAGCCGCTTCAACCAGCACGGCCAAGTTGCGCCCCGCATCCACCGCGATCACCGCCTTGCGGATGGGCACGCCAATCACCTCTTCGTACAGCGGCTCGTAAGGCAGGCGCTCGAATTCGCGCTCCATGGTTTCCTTGCGGACCAGGTGCACGATCAGCTTCAAACGCATCTTGCGGCGCACCGCCGTTTCACCAAAGATGGCCTTGATGTCCAGCAAACCGATGCCGCGCACTTCCAGCAAGTTGAGCAGCAGATCGGGACAGCGGCCTTCAATGGCGGTGCGCGAGACCCGATACAAATCCACCGCGTCGTCGGCCACCAGGCCGTGACCCCGCGAAATCAACTCCAGCCCCAATTCGCTCTTGCCCAGGCCGGACTCGCCGGTCAGCAGCACGCCCAGGCCCAGGATGTCCATGAAGACACCGTGGCGGGTCAGGCGCTCGGCGAAGTGCTGGGTCAAGTAGCTACGCAGCACGTCGATCACGTGCCCTGCGGGCTCTTCGGTCACAAACAGCGGAATGCCCGCGCGGCCGCACATGGCCACCAGCTTGTCAGACGGCGTCTGGGCATCGGCCACGACCACCATCGGCGGCTCCAACGTCACGATGCGCTGGATGCGGCGCTCTTGGTCTTCTGAGGTCGAGCCGGCAAAGTAGGCCGTTTCGCGACGCCCCACAATCTGCACGCGGTAAGGGTGGATGTAGTTGAGATAGCCCACCAGGTCGGCCGCCGACTGGGCCGTCTGAACGGCCTCTTCGTCAAAGCGACGCTCTGGATGGGCGTGCCCGGCGATCCATTCCCAGCGCAATGCGCCACGGTTGGCTTCAAAAAGCGCTTCGGCACTGATGATGGCGAGATCTTTGGCGCTCAAAATGGGTCTGCTTGGTCAATGACAGGGGTCCATCATGCCTCAAGCCCAACGCGACGCGTCAGGCGACGGACTTCAGAGGCTGCCAGCGTTCAATCAGGGCATGCACTTGCTGGGCATCGGGCTCGGTTTTGAGGCGTTCACGCAACTCTCGATCCGACAGCAACTCAGCAATTTCGGACAGGATTTCCAGGTGGCGCTGCGTAGCCGCTTCGGGCACCAACAGGAAAATCAACAAATTGACGGGTTCGTCATCCGGCGCGTCAAAGGGGATCGGCTGGGTCAGGCGCACCACGGCCGCCAAGGGATTCTTCAAGCCTTTGATGCGTCCGTGAGGGATGGCCACGCCATGCCCCAGTCCGGTGGACCCCAGTCGCTCTCGAGCAAACAGATTGTCGGTGACCGTCGCTCGCGCAATGGAGTGCTGGTTCTCAAACAGCAAGCCCGCGTGCTCGAAGACGCGCTTTTTACTACTGGCGTCCACGTCTACCAGCACTTGGCTGGCAGGAAGGATGGCTGAGAGACGATTCATCTTGATACAAGCAAGGGTGACGGTGCAAGCACCTTGACCCTCACTCCCGGGACGACTACGAGGGGCGGATTATAGAAACCAGGTGTCACCTAGGTTTGACCTAATTCCCACCGGCTTGAGGGATTTTGCACCGTTTGCTGCACCGCAGCAAGGGGCGTATGCCCTCAAAACGATCTGATGCACCCCAAAGGCACCTGATGGCACCACTCTAGGCCGGGCACAACGGCCCAATAAATGAAAAACGGCCCCGAAGGGCCGTCAACTTGGTGCCTTACTGCGCAGGCGCCCTGCACTCAGCTCAGACCAAGCGTGTTCGAAGCAATGATTTCATGCAAGGAATAAGCAATGGTTGAGGGTTTATTGAAGGGCGTCAAACACCTTGTCGGCGTGACGTTTGTGGGATGAATGCTGGTGGTCTTGCACGCGGTCCTTGTGGCGGCAGACCTGGCGGTCTAACTTATCCATCAACTGATCAATGGCTGCGTAGAGATCCTCGTGAGATGTTTCAACAAAAATGTCTTTGCCTTTGACGTGAAGATTCACTTCAGCCTTCTGGCGGCGGTCTTTTTCCTTTTGTTTTTCGACGCTGAGCAGGACAGTTACGTCTACCACTTGGTCGAAATGACGGGTCACTCGGTCCAACTTAGTGAGCACATACTCACGGAGCGAAGGGGTCACTTCAAGATGATGGCCACTGATCGTCAAATTCATACTGCCTCCTTTCAAGGAGCAGAAAGGTTAGAGACAAACCCGGTCTTCACATCGGTCAAAAAGCGTCAACCGGAAGACCAGTTTGCTCCTGTCTTTCGATCATGACAAGTGCGTGACATGGGTGTTTGTATGGAGATTTGAAACTGTGTGAACAAACCCCGCAAACTCTTGCTACACGTCAAATCCGGGCTTGACTCACCGCTTTGGGCGCCGACTGCAGGCGCAATTGCCCGACCCACCACCACATCAAGACGGTGGTGAACACCGCCAGCCAGCCACAGCGCTCATAGCCCTGGACCAAGCCCTCGGGCGTGCGTGAGATCAGCGCCCCGCCCAACCACGCCGCCAGCCCCATGGTGGCGGACTGCAGCGCGCCGTTGACACTCATGAACGCACCACGCATTGAGGCCGGGGGCGCGGCGGTCATCAAGGCCATGCCGGGCACCATGCGCCCCGACACAAAAACAAAAAAGGCCGTGGTCACGATCAACACAGTCCACATCGGCACGTGGGGCAGATAGGTCAAGGCCAGCATGGGCAAGGCCGCGATGGCGCTGACGAGGCGGAAGGTGGGCACCTTGCCCCAACGGTCAGCCAAGCGCCCCCACAGACGCGAGGTGAAAAGCGTGGCCAAGCCACCCGCCAGGTAAATCAAAGGAACCTGCTTGGCGGTCAATCCCACATTGGTTGTGGTGTAGATGGTGATGTAGGGAATGATGCTGAAACTGCCCGCCACGATCAGGCTGGACAAGGCAAAGGCCCGCCAGTGATTGGCATTGGCCAGCACCTGACGCAAGTCTGCCCAAGGCGCACGGCGCGACGGGACAGCCATGTGTTGGTTCAACACCGGCACCGCCCGCCCTGCCAGCAACCACACGCCCACCGACACCACCGCGATGGCGATGAAGGGCACATGCCAGCCACCCTGACTGGCCAGCCACAAAGACAAGGGCACGCCTGCCACGGTCGACATCGAAAACGCGGACATCACCACGCCCATGGCCTGGCCGCGTCGTTCAAACGGAATGGCATCACCCACGATGGTCTGCACCAGGGCGCCCAGGACACCACCGAACACGCCTGCGGCGATGCGAGCCAGCATCAGAGCGCCATAGCTGGGTGCGAGACCACAAGCCAGGGTGGCCACGGTGAAGCCCGCGTACAACAGCAACAAGGCGCGCTTGCGCTCAAACCGGTCGATGACCAAGGAGGCCATCAAGCCCGACACACCTGCGGCCAAGGAATAAGCCGACACCAAGACACCGAACTGCGCATCGGTGATCTGGAACAGACGCGTCAACTCCGGCCCCAAGGGCATCATGATCATGAAGTCCACGATGTGGGTGAAGTTGACCGCAGCCAAGCTCCACAACAGCAACTTTTCGCGGACCTGGGTGGCGGCGGGCAGATCGTCAGAGATGATGGCAGTCACAAGGTCCTCAGTCTGGGCTGGGAGTGGCACAGCCGCACAGTGTGCCGGAAGGGGCCGCAGAAGGCCTGACAATGGCGGAATGACCCTTTCTGCCGAAAACGAATTTCGCCATGCCGTCGGCCAGTGGAGCGCACTGGCTGTTGGCGCCTTCCTGGCCATCGTGGCCCCCACGCTGATCGCCGCCCACGATCCGCCATCGATCACCTTCTACAACCAGGTGCTGGCGGTCTGTGGCTGGGGCCTGCTGGTGATTGGGCTGAACTGGGCACCGGGCAAGCAACGCACGTGGCCCCATAGCCCATCGCAGTGGGTCGACATGGCCATGTGGGGGTTGATCGGGGTGCTGGGCTTGAATGCCCTGCTGGCCATCCAATCATCCGCCATGGGCGACCTGCCCGCAGGCCTGGCCATGATGGGCGCGGGCATGAGTGGCGCCGCCCTGCTGGTGGCCTGGGCCGGCTGGCAAACGGGACATCAATCACAACGCGACACCGTGTTCGACGTGTTCGCCGGCGCCCTGTGTCTGGCCGGTTTGCTGGGGGTGGTCTTGGGCCTGATCCAGGCCTTTCATCCCGACTGGGCCGACGGGGTCTTCATTGCGGAGCCCACCATGGCAGGCCGAGCCGTCGGCAACCTGCGCCAACCCAATCACCTCAGCACCTTGCTGGTGTGGTCGTCGGCCAGTGCGATCTGGCTGGGCGCCCGTCGACGCCTGCCTCAATGGCTTGCCGTCTCCTTGATGACCCTGTTCATCTGGGGCATCGTGCTGACGGCCTCGCGCACCGGCATGGTGTCCATGGTGTTTCTGGCCTTGTGGGGCCTGATGGACAAACGCCTGCCACGCACCCTGCGCTGGGCTTTGGTTGCTGCACCGGTTTTCTATGGCTTGTTCTGGGGTGGCATGTGGCTGCTGGCCCACGCCGACAAAAACGTGACCTTCGCAGCCGAAGCGCGCTTGCACGACAAGAGCGACATCTCCAGCTCGCGCTTCAAGATCTGGGCCAATGTCATCGACTTGATCCGCAGCCACCCCTGGGCTGGCGTGGGTTACGGCGAGTTCAACCTGGCCTGGACCTTCACCCCCTTCCCCACCCGACCCATTGCCTTCTTTGATCACACCCACAACCTGGCCTTGCAATGGGCGGTCGAGTTTGGCCTGCCCATCACCGCGCTGATGCTGAGCCTGTGCTCATTGGCCTGGCTGGTGCTGGTGTGGCCTCAACGGGGCACGCATGCCCATCCCGTCCACCCCGCCGGGGCTTGCGCTGTCATTGTCAGCACCGCCATGCTGCACAGCCTGCTGGAGTACCCACTGTGGTACAGCTACTTCCTGCTGCCCGCTGCCTTTGCCTGGGGCGCCGGGCTGGCCAGCCGAGCCACCACGAGCGACGATCAAGAACCCGCCCCCGCACCAGCACCGGCCAAACCCCGCGCTCAAGCTGCGTCGACCCCGCTACCTTGGCTGGCCATCGGTGGCGCCCTGACCGTACTAGGCGCGATTTGGTGCGCGGTGGACTACCAAGCGGCAGCCAATATCTACGCCCCTCGTCCCGGTGCTGGCTCGCTGGAACAGCGCATCGCCTACGGGCAAAAAATGCCCTGGTTTGGCTATCAAGCCGACTACGCCGATGTCACCGTGCCAGAAGATGACGAGCCGGCCAAGCGTCCCAAGGCCTTCCGTCGAACCTTGCACAACCTGGTCGACGCCCGCCTGATGATCGCCTATGCACGCTCACTGAATGAAGCGGGCGAAACCGACAAGGCGCGTTATGTGGTCGCCCGGCTCAAGGAGTTCCACAACTCGATGGAAAAGGCCTTCATGGCCCCTTGTGCGGCCGATGCCCTCAAGCAGAACAAGGAGCCTGCGCCCTTCCAATGCCAGCCCCCCTCACGGGTTTACCGCTGGCAAGAATTGCTGCCCGATTGAGGACCACAGCCTCGCTGTGGCCCCGTTTGATCAAGCGGGGCTGCGCTGCCAATGGCCGCTGCGCCCGCCTTGCTTTTCCAGCAAAGCCACGTCGGTGATGACCATGCCTTTGTCGGCAGCCTTACACATGTCATACACCGTCAGCAGGCCCACCTGAACAGCGGTCAAGGCTTCCATCTCGACCCCGGTGGGGCCCACGGTTTGCACGGTGGCCCGGCAGATCACGCTGGGCGGGGTGTTTTCCAGTTCAAACTCGACGGCCACTTTGGACAAGGCCAAGGGGTGGCACAGGGGGATCAGGTCAGCCGTGCGCTTGGCCCCCTGGATGGCTGCAATGCGAGCCACACCCAACACATCGCCCTTGCCAGCCTGGCCATTGGCGATCAGGGCCAGGGTTTGGGGCAACATGACAATGCGACCTTGCGCCACGGCCACGCGGGTGGTGGCGGGCTTGGCCGATACGTCCACCATGTGGGCTTGGCCTTGGGCGTCGAAGTGGGTGAGTTCACTCATGATCATGTCCGGATGTAAAGATGGCGCGAGAAACCGAACCTCATGGTGAGCCCCCGGTCCAAGCCTTGAAGGATCGCAGCATACTGCGAGGTCTGGCCCACATTTGCTTGCCCATGCTTTTGCCCCTTTTTTTGCGCCATCGTTTGACCCCAACCAAATTGGCCCTGGCCTGCGCCGTGATGGGTGCCAGCCTGATGCTGCCAGGCCAGGCGGCCCAGGCTGAGTCCGACTTTGCAGAGCGCTTCACGCCAGTGAGCGACTCAGCACCCGCATCGTCTCCCTTGCCCGAATTAGGGGATACGGCCAGCCAGGATCTCTCACCCGCCGCCGAAAAACGCCTGGGCGACCGCATCATGCGCTCCATCTGGCCCGACCCCTCGGTAATCGACGACCCGCTGGTGCTGGAGTACATCGAACAAGTCTGGCAAACCTTGCTGGCCAGTTCGCGCAAACTGGGCAACATCACGCCAGACATGGATACGCTCTATGCCTGGGAGCCCTTCCTCGTCCAAGACCGCACCATCAACGCGTTTGCCTTGCCGGGTGGCTACATCGGCATCCACCTGGGCTTGTTGGCCATGACGGGGACACCTGATGAGTTGGCCTCGGTGATGGCGCACGAAATGTCGCACGTCACCCAACGCCACATCGCCCGCACCATTGGCGCCCAAGGCCGCCAAAGTTGGGTCAGCCTGGCCTCGATCATCCTGGGCGTGCTGGCTGCCAGCCGCAATCCGCAAGCCGCGCAAGCGGTGATCATGGGCGGGCAAGCGGCCAGCATACAAGGGCAGCTGAACTTCTCACGCGACATGGAACGCGAGGCCGATCGCGTGGGGTTTGGCGTCTTGACCACCGCAGGCTTCGCCCCCTCGGGCATGGCGCAGATGTTTGAGCATTTGCAGATGGCATCCCGCCTCAATGACGACGGCAGCTACCCCTATTTGCGCACCCACCCCTTGACGACCGAGCGCATTGGCGATGCCCGCGCCCGCCTGGGCCCCAATGCCTGGGGCGACAAGGCCGTGCCTGGCGACCCGCAGCGCCCCATCCTGGCCCGCCATCAGCTGATGGCCGCGCGTGCCCGCGTGTTGATGGACCCCAGAAGCTCCTTCATCGCGACCTTGACGACGCCAACCGTGACCGCCGGCACACCGGCCATGCAGGCCATCACCTTGCACTACATGGCGGCCGTCGCCTCGCACCAGTTGCGTGACCCGGCCCATGCGCGCGAGAGCCTGCAAGCTGCGCGCAAGCTGGTCCCGCAGTTGACAGCGGGGCAGGCCATCGAGGTCAACCGTTTGCTGACCCTGGCCGAGGTGGAGATCCACCTGCAAAGCCGTCAAGCCGACCTGGCACAGGTGGACCTGGCCACGGTCAAAAAGTCAGAATCGCAAGGTGGCACCTTGCGGCGCCCCGAATTGATGCTGGAGGCGCAATTGGCCTTGACACAGCCAGCCGCCAGCCAATCTGCCGCCATGAAGCAAGCCGCATCGGACCTGCAAACCCATCTGGCGGAACACCCCCATGACAGCACGGCCTGGGGCTTGCTGAGCGAGTTGTGGCAACACCTGGACGAGCCCATCCGGGCCGTGCGTGCCGAGGCCGAATCCACCGCCGCCAAAGGCGATTTGCCCGGCGCCATCGACCGCGTGCTGGGTGCCCACAAGCGCTTCCAACACCCCAGCGCAGCCGATGCCATCGAACTGTCCGCCATGGATTCGCGCCTCAAGACCTGGCAGCGCCAGCAGCGCGAAGACATGCGGGAAGACGCCGGCCGTTGAGCCCGGACGGATCAGGCCACACGCTCAAGGCATCAAGGTGGCCGCCAACACCGTTCGGTTGCGCCCGGCGTGTTTGGCTTGATACAAAGCCCGGTCCGCGCAAGCGAACAACTCACTCAAGGTGAGCAGGTTGCGCGCCAATTGGGCCACGCCCGCGCTGTAGGTCACCGCAAAGCCCAACTCATCGGGCAGCTCGTCGTGGATCACTTGGCGCAAACGCTGGTCCAACTCCAACGCCGCCTCCGGTGCCGACAAGGGCAAGAGCACACAAAACTCTTCTCCGCCATAGCGGGCGATCAAGTCTGCATCGCGCCCCACCTCGCGCAGCCTTTGGGCAAAGGCTTGTAGGACCCGGTCGCCAATGACATGGCCGTGGGTGTCATTGATGCCCTTGAAGTAGTCAAGGTCCATCATGATGACCGTCAGAGGCTGGTCATAGCGCCGCGCCAGACTGAGGTGATCGGCGCCCCGCTCTTCCAGCCAGTGCCGGTTGTGCAGCCCCGTCAAGGCGTCGGTGGTGGCCATGCGCTTGAGCTCTTGCTCCGCCTCATCCCGATGCGCCAACAAAAAACCCAAGGTGCCCACGGTGAGCGAGCCGTTGTTGACCAGCAAGCCCACCACGCTCAGCCAATGGTCTTCATCAAAGCGCGGGTAACGCTCAGGCGCGATAAGGACCAGCAAGGCCCGCCCCAGCACAAACAAGCCAGACAACAAAAAGGAACTGCCCGCCAACCAACGCCAGCGGCAGCCCCCGGCATATTGCCCCGGCCCCAACAAACGCCAGGCCAGCCAGAGCATCTGGGCGCACATGATCAAATTGATGTGCGCCACCCGAGTGGCGAAATCATCAAACACCATCGCATGGGTGGCTGCGGCCAAGACCGGGGCGCCCCACACGTATGCCCAGGACACAGGACGATGCGTGAAACGCTGCACCGTCACATACATGGCAGACAAGCTGCCGCACAACAGCCCGATGGACAAGACGATCAGCCATTTGTTCAGCGGGCGCATGCCGGCGATGAACAGGGCCCAGCCCACCATCTGGATCAGCAGCGAGGCGTTCCAGGCTTTCAGCCCCGAGCGCACAGACCGGCCCACGCCCAACCACAAAGCGGCGCTCATCATCGTGACGTTCAGCCACATGACAAACAGCAGGGTGTTCGTATCCAGGTGCATGGAACGACTTCGTCATCCCGGCCCAGGACTTGAGCGCCAGATCAAGCCACCTTGCGGGCCTGCGTGCTCAGGTGCTCACTTTCCCAGACCAGGGCATGGTCCAACTCCAGCGAAGCAGCCAGCAAGGGCTGATAGTGCTGCTCAATCACATTACGCTTGATCTTGAGGGTGGGCGTCAAGTAGCCGTTCTCAATCGTCCAGCTGCCTTGCACCACCACCACCATGGCCAACTGTTCGTGGGACTCCAGCGTGGCATTGACCGCCCGCATCAGGGACATGAACTCTTGCGTCAGCACCTCACGCTCCGCTGCGCCGTGGTGGCCCCACGCGCGCAACTCGGCCTGCGCATCCTGAGACAGCATCAGCAAGGCCACAGGCTGGGGCAGGTTCTCGCCCATCACGCACACGGCCTCCACTTTGGGGTGGCCCGCCAGCTTGTTTTCAATGGGTACCGGCGCCACGTACTTGCCCCGACTGGTCTTGAAGATGTCCTTCAAGCGCCCCGTGATCTTCAAGCGCCCTTGCGCATCGATCTCACCCCGATCTCCGGTCTTCAGGTAGCCATCTGCCGTGAACGAGTTGGCCGACAGCGCCTCTTCACGGTAATAGCCCATCATCATGCCCGTGCTCTGGATCTGGATCTCACCCGAATCGGCAATGCGACAGGCCACCCCGGGATTCGTGCTGCCCACATAACCCGGACGCGCGGCACCGGGGCGACTGGAGTGCGAATAGGCAAAGTTCTCGGTCATGCCATAGACGTCCAACAACTCCAGCCCCAGCGAGCGATACCAGGTCACCAACTCTTCGGCCAAGGGTGCCGAAGCCGTGATGGCGAACTTGACGTGCTCCAGGCCCAAGCCCTTGAGGATCTTGCGCTTGACGAGCGTCGACAGCAGCGGGATCTTGAGCAAGCGCTTGAGCTTGTCGGGCGGCATCTTCTCGCACACGCCCAGATAGAACTTGGTCCACAACCGTGGCACCGAGAAGAAGATGGTGGGACGCGCCCGCCTCAGGTCCTCCACAAAGGTGTCCACCGAATTGGCGAAATAGACCCGAAAGCCAAAGTACAAGGACGAGGTCTCGACACAGGCCCGCTCAGCCGCATGAGCCAGCGGCAGGTAGGACAACATGCGCTCTTTGCCCGTCAGGCCCAGGATCTGGCGCAAGCCATCCCCCACCGCCCACATGGCCTTGAACGCGATCATCGCGCCCTTGGGCTGGCCGGTGCTGCCGGATGTGTAGATGATGGACGCCATCTCGTCCATACCCCGGCGCGGCTGGCCTGACAGAGGGGGGTGCTGGGTCACGATGTCGTCCCACGTGTGTTCCAACACGGCGGGCGTGATGGGCAGCCCCACGCAGGGCAGATCAGCCGGCAGGTTGGCCTCGATGTCTTCCCAGACGCGTTGATCCAGCTTGCCCACAAACAGCAACTGCGCCCGGCTGTGTGCCAGCACATAGTTGGCTGTCTCGGACCCGACCGTGGGGTACAGAGGCACCGTCACATGCCCCGCCATCCAGATGGCCAGGTCCGCCATGATCCAGTGCGCGCAATTGCTGGACAGCAAGGCGATCGAACTGCCCGCCGGCAAATCCAAGGATTGCAGGTACGAGGCCATGCGCCGCACCTGGTCGCCCACCTCGCGCCAGGTGTAGTCCACCACCCGGTCCCCAAAAGGTTGCGTCAGGTAGACCGCAGCGGGCTGCTCTTGCTCCCACCGATACAGACAATCCAGCGGGGTCAGCTTGGTGGTGTCAGACATCGACATGGCGCACTCCACAACGCATTCAACAGGCAATGCACCATCTTAGACACCCCCTCCTCACCTGGCACCTCAGACAAGTACCCACTTCCAAACCCAACGGGAGCGTCCTGCCATCACCCAGCCCTTGCAATCGCAAATGCGAACGATTATCATTTGCTTAATTATTTGATGAACATCAACATTAGGAGCCAATCGTTTCCATGTCGAACCGCAAACAATGGGCCACCGGCCTGAGCCTGTCGATTCTGGGCTCGGCCGTCTGGGCCCAAGCCGATACCGCCACCGCCACCCAAACCGCTCGCACACCCGGCGAAACGCTGCCAGAAATCGTGGTCCAGGCCCCAAAAAAGGAAGCCACACCCGACAGCAAGCAGCACTACCAGGCCGTGACCACCACGGCCGGCAAAGGCAAACAGGCGCTCAAAGACATCCCCCAGTCCGTCACCGTGGTGACAGAAAAACTGATGGACGACAAAAACGCCGACACCCTCAAAGCGGCCATGCACACCGTCAGCGGCATCGCCTTTGAGGCTGGCGAAGGCGGCGCCATTGGCGACCTGATCCGCCTGCGCGGCTTCACCACCCGTGGCGACATCTTCCAGGACGGCATGCGCGACATTGCCCAATACAACCGCGACACCTTCAACCAAGACCGCATTGAAGTGCTGCGCGGCTCGGCCTCGATGCTGTATGGCCGCGGCTCGACCGGCGGCATCATCAACCAGGCCAGCAAGCAACCCTTCCTGGCCACGCAGCATGAAGTTGAAGCCACAGTGGGCACCGACAACTATGTGCGTTTGACGGGTGACTTCAACATCAAGACGGCCGATGACGCAGCCCTGCGCATCAACGTGATGAAGACCGATGCCGACAGCTTCCGCAACGGCCCTGAGACCCATCGCATGGGCGTGGCCCCCACCTTCAGTTGGGGCATTGGCACGGCCAATGAGTACAGCATCGGCCTGTACCACCTGGATTACAACGACGTGCCAGACTATGGCTTCCGTTGGCTCAATGGCCGTCCGGTGAACGCGGCGGTGGACCGCTGGTATGGCAGCCAATCTGACTACCAACGCGACTCGGCCGACTACGCCGTGGCCAGCCATACCCACCGCTTTGAAGACGGTGGTGAGTTGAAGACCAGCGTGCGCGATGGCACCTACAAGCGCGACCTGTGGGCCACCACCGCAGGCCTCACCGGCGTGAGCAACGTCAACGCCATCACCGACAGCAGCACGGTCAGCCGCGGCAACCAAACCCGCGCCGCGCAAGACCATCACACCTTTGTGCAGACCGACTACTCGGGCAAGGCGCAATGGTTTGGCTTGCAGCATGATTTGTTGGCGGGCGCAGAGTTGGCGCAAGAGCGCACCACCACCTACAGCTACACCAGCATCCCCGGCAAAGCCACCATCACCTGGGCCAATGTGGGCGGCACCAATGCCTTGGTGGACACCCGCATCAAACAAGAAACGGGCAGCTTCCAATCCCAGACCACCGGCCTGTATGCCCAAGACACACTGCATCTGAGCTCGCAATGGAAGCTGTTGGGCGGTCTGCGCCACGACATCTTTGATGGCGAATACGAGCGCGCGGTGGGCGGCCCCTTGTC